>NZFP01000045.1 GCA_002689325.1 Rickettsiales bacterium | reverse complement strand
TTCTGTTTTTAGGAGACTCTTCATTGAAGCTGAAGTCCCCATGCTTGTATTTATTCCCGGCATCTTATATTCTCTCCGTTTTGTTCATATAATTTTCCAAAGGAAATTCTGCAATTTGAATGCCAAAAATAAAGCTAGAAGGTAAAAAAATCCCTTAACCAAAAAACATACAATATGTTGTATTATTGCTTTAGATGACTAACAATATAGAAGGTTTAGTAATACTTAATTGAGTTTTTTTTCACACAACAATTGGGTATAAATTAAGTTTTATTGAAAAAAATGAAGTTTTTGAAGCTTTTTTATATAAAAAAAATGAGGAGAAACCAATTAAGGTAACTCCCCATTATATTTTTTTGCTTAGATTTACTATTATTGTAAAACTGACAATATAGCTGACTGAGCATTATTAGCCTGAGCTGCCATTGACAAAGCTGCTTGGTTTAAAATTGCATTTTTAGTTAAACTAGCAGTTTCTGTAGCATAGTCAGTGTCCATTACTCTGGCACCAGCCGCAGCTAAGTTTGCTGACGTTGAACTAACAGCACCTTGGAAGGCTTTTAGAGCTGTTAGATCTGCAGCAATATTACCTAAGGCCGTAGCAACCTCTCCAAGAAGAGTATCCGCTTCGGCAGTAGCAGCAGCCGCAGTTGCAAGGTCAGCAGTATCAGTTATACTTGTCGCTGGACCCGTTTCGTATGTTGTATCGTATGCATCACCAGTATAGACAATATCAAGTTTTGCCTCTGTGGCACTGGCACTTCCGACAACTTCAACACCGTTGAATTTAATTGAGTCAACAATTTTAGTAGCAGAATCACCAAGTAAATTAGCTTCTGCATTCATGGCAGCAATCTGTTTATTAGAAGTACTTAGTAATTCAGCATTATCAGCTTGGATACCTAATTCTCTCATTCTTTGTCCCAAATTAGCAACTTCTAAAAGAATAGATTCCCCGGTTTGTAAGTATGAAATAGCATTTTCAATGTTTCTGGAAGCAGCCGAGTAAGATTTAGATTGAGCACTGTGAACAGTACCTACCGAATGACCGGCAGCATCACCACCATACATAGCTCTTATACCAGTTGATAGTCGTGCAATTGACTCGTTCATTCCGTGACGCGCTTTGTTAGCAGCGGAAGCGGCCATGTTAGACCCAATTGCAATATTAGAAACTGAAGGCATTATTTATCTCCTTTTCAATGTTATTGTATAACGGTTAATATTGCCTGTTGAGCTTGGTTAGCTTGGGCAACCATAGCCATCGCAGACTGATTTAATATTGCAGCTTTCGTAAGATTAGCTGTTTCAAGAGCATAGTCAGTGTCTTGTATTCTAGCAGCAGCAGCTTTTAAGTTGGCCGCAGATGAAGAAGCCGACGCTTGATATCCTTTTAACGAAACCATACCGGCAGCAACATTACCAAGTGACTCTGCAATTTGTCCAAGAGCAGAATCAGCACTACCATCAACACCATTTGCACCAGTAATTTGGTCAGTGTTTGTAACTGCAATGGTAGTTGCAGTACCAACTGTAGCAGTATCACCTGCATCGTTGATACCAATTTCAATAGCTGTCGCAGTACCAACTAAAGCAACACCATTAAACTTAATATTATCTGCGATTCCATCAATCGCATCACCAATAGCCGAAGCCTCAGCATTTAAGGCAGCTTGGTCAGTTAAGGTTAATAAAGCTCTGTTACCGTATTGAATACCTAACTCACGAAGTCTAGTAGTTAAAGCAGCCATTTCTAAAAGTAAAGATTCAGCAGCTTGTAGATAGGAAATACCGTCCTCTGCATTACGAGCAGCAACGGCAAAACTTGCACCTTTGGCACCTAATGAATTCGCAACTGATTGACCAGCGGCATCACCACCATACATAGATCTGATTCCGGTAGATAATCGTGCAATAGATTCATTCATTTGGTGGCGTGCCTTTGAAGCGGCAGCACCCGCCATAGCAGCACCAACGGCGATATTAGAAACTGAAGGCATTATCCATCTCCTTTTTTAATTAATTACCTTATTATTTATCCATTAACTTTTTTGTAATTTTCCAAAAACGTAAAAGTTATATTACTAAACGACATATTGAAAATTTGTTTAGATAGACGAAAATAATAAAAGGCGCTAAAATCATATCAATATATTAAAGATGTTTAGAAGTTATTGATAAAAAGAAAAAAAAGGATATTATTGAAAAAATTTTTAGTGTTGAAATGACTGACGATAAACTTTTTGCTCCTGAATTTGTATACGAAATTTGCGTAGGTTTAGCAATTCATGATTTCTTAATGAAAGACCTACCTTTACAAATACTTTCCGACCGTTACAGTAAAGGATTGACTGAACATTATAGACAAGTTTCTGAAGTAGAGATTAGTCACCCCACTGAGGAAATTTTAAGATTCTTATCTGAACAAAAAAAACCACAGTATGAAGCTCATGATAAAGCTAATTTTTTTATTTATAATCGCCTAAAATTTGATGGTATTAGAGGTGAAAGAAAATTAAAAGGAATTTTTGGTAATGCTTTCACAGGCGATAAAAAAAAGAATTATTCCGTAGAAGAAACAGTTAAAAATTTTAAAGCTTTTGTCTTTGCCATGAGGGCAGGGACTGTTGATAAGGCTCCTGTAGGATGGACAATTAAAAATGAAGATCAGGAAGAGTTAATGTGTTTAGGTGAAATTATAGCTCAAGATCTTTCAATAGATAATCTACTTTAAGAAATCATATCAAATAAATTTAATTGTGAGATTCTTACAAAAGCTTTTTGAGAAGCTTGCTGTGAAGTTAGCATCGTCTGGAGTTCTGTAACAAGTTGAGAAAGATCGGCATCAGCAAGTTCACTTACATCTTTTTCTACTAGTATTTTTCTTTCGTTCATTATATCTTGCTGACGTTCTACAGAGTTTAGTCTAGCCCCCACCTTTGCCCTTTGATTAGCCAGATGGTTTTGAATAACAACTAATTCATCAAGTCTACTCGCAATAGTTTGATCAAAATCATAAACTGTTTGAGAATTACCTAGAGGATTGCTCGATGCATCAACTGGTTGAAAATTAAAAAAAGATGTTGGAGATTCTTGTGATTTATCGATATCAGGGATTTGTACACTACCCATTTCAATGTCATAACCAAAATTGTTGACTAGTTTTAATGTTGTGTTTGAATCTTCAAGTGTTGCTGTAATATCCAAATCAGCTGCATTTATTAAGGTTGCTACATCCGATAAATCATTACCGGTAATATCAACTGAAATATCAGCTGACTTACTTCCTGATGTTATGGTAAAAGCATATGTTCCTCTATTTTGGTTGGTTAGAGTGATTTTAGCTAAACCGGAGTCAGTTTTTGCTGTCTCAACTCCACCTGTTGCAGTCCTAATTGAACGACTAACATTATCGATAGCAGCAAATAAATCTGTACTTACACCTGCACTTGTAACGATGTCTTGAAACACTGTTCCTCCATCAATTGTTGATTCAACTAAACGACTCTCAGAAAGTTGTAGGTTTAAAACTCCTCTATCACCTTTATATTCAATTAAACCAGATGAATTTATTTGAAATGGTTGTGTTTGTGTTTTATATCCTGAAAATATAAAACTGCCACCTGAATCTTGAATGTTTGCAAGAGACAATAGTTCTTTTTTTAGTTCATCGAATTCAAGTGCGATTGCCTCTCTATCTCCAACGCTTAGAATATCATTTGAAGCTTGAATCGATAGTTCATTACACCTCATGAAAATATCTTTAGCTCCTTCAAGCGTGCTGTCCATTAACTGAAGTCTATCGTAAGCTAAATCACTATTTTTTAAAAATTGATCAATTCTAGTGGTTACATCATTCAAGCCAGATAACTCAACTGCACCAACAGGATCGTCAGAGGCAAAAATTATGTTTTTACCTGAAGAAATTCTACTTTGAACATTCTGAATATTCTCCATTTGCTTAGAGAATTGTTTAATCTGTTGATCGTTAAATAATCTATTACTGATTTTCATAAATATATATTAGCAATATTTATGCCTACTCATAAAAAAGAGAAAATGTTAAAAACCAGGGGCTGAATTATTTAACATCGTAACTGCTTTTTGTTTTTTTTCAAAATTATGGTTTTTCGGTAGTAAATCTCTAAAGTATTCAAAACATTCTTCCTCTGAAGGCTGCTTAGGTCTTGTTCTTTCTCCAAAAATAGGATCTAAACCGCTTCCCACGTCTAATAACGTAATTTTTTTGTTTATTTCTTTTAGATCACTACAAATTAAGCATGACATCATGGAACAACACAATATGTATATATTGTTGTCATTTACCTCTATGTGTACTAATTCATCCATCACTCTATCATAGTCTGAAAAAGCATTAATAATAGGTACTTCTACGAAGTTATCTATTCCTAACATTGTTGTTACTCTTTTTAATTTCTTGGGTCCAACAAATATTTTTTTTCTTTTGGTTTTTTTGAGTAATGTATAAAAGTTAAGTAACTTTTTATCATTTAAGTTTTCTTTCAAAGTTAGAAAGCATTCGTAATCAGCAAACTTTGGTTTTAACCCATTCACATTAACATAACTTTCTCTAGTTTTGACTAAGTTATCAACCCATTCAGCTAAATAAACATCATCATAAAGCCGTAATAATTTCACAAATGATTTTTCTAATTCTTTTTTTAGTTTTTCAGAGTAGGGATGATGGTCACAATTTTCTCCTTTTCCACCAATCATACATAAAATTTCTCCGTCACCATATTTAACAAATGTGAAATTTTCATTGTTCAACATTTTTTTTGTAAAAAAATCAATTCCTACTTTTTCTTGTGAATCAATTAATAATTCATGGGGATATTTTTTTTCTAAATATTGTTTTACATCTTTAAATATAAAGTCGGGTTCATATAAAATATTCGAGGCAGAGTTGATGGGTTTGATTTTTATTGAAAGTTCTTGGTTTCTCATTCTAGTATAAGTCATTATTCATCCTCCTATTTTGATACTACTACCATCAATGATTCAAAAAGTTCTCTTGCCGTTTGAATTATTCTTGCATTAGCAGAAAATGCTTGTTGAAATTGAATTAAAGCAGCAGCTTCTTCATCTAAAGAGACACCAGCTCTTTCATCCTCTAATGACTTTGCTTCATCTCTTGATGCTTCAGCATCCTCAACAGCTAATTGTCCACTCCTAACTTCTGATCCAATTTGAGCAGCAGTTGTATTAAAAATATCTTGGAAACTTCCAGAATTTAATCCATTTACATCCGATTCTTGAAGATCAATCATCTTCAGTATATTCCTGTTATCACCAATACCTTTGTTATTGTTACTTATGTTAAAAGTGTCGTTTAAAGATGCCTCACCTGTAAATCTTAAAGATTTACCAACTGCTGTTATTATTCCATCATCAGGAATTAGTCTAGTTGCGATCGAGTGATTAGTAGTAGCATCAAGAATTTCAACTTTTTTATTATTTGTTGAATCAATTACGAGTTTATATTCAGATTCTGTAGGGTTAGAAAGAATCTCACCATAGTTTGCTGCGACTTTACGTGAACCATTTCCTGTCATTAATATGATTAAATCTTCTTCTGGAGGAAGATTAGAAATTGATAAGTTATTTCCTATAAGCGATTTTGTGCTGTTACTAGGAATATCAATACTTACGGCTGAAGAGGCATTATAATCTGTACTAAATGATTGAACTTTAATATCGTCACCAATAACATTAAGACGCATCTGGTTAGTTTTAAAACCAAAGTTTTCTGCACTTGCTCCATCACCAAAACTGACCGTATTAATTGTGATATTATTTTTATCTGCTTCTTTAATAATTGAAATTTGTGCTTTGGTGTCGTCTACTTGATTAATTTCAGCAGAGATTCCAACGGATGAGGCAGGAGTTGTAAAATCATCATTTAAGTAAGCATTAGCATAAACCGTTGCAAAAGTATCTCCGGTATGTCCATTACCTCCACCAAAGCTTAGTAATGTTTCTGGTGATTCTGTTGCATTAACAAATGATGATGCAAGGCTGAATGTATTGGCATCAATTACTTTTGCATAATAGGAAGTTCCATTTGTTAAACCATTTAGTGCAGTGCCACCTGCTGTATATTTAATTTTATCACCAGTTTTAAAACCATGATTTGTAGATGTTAATGTTGTTGATGATCCACCAACACCTGAAGTGTTAATTGTCTTCGAGTTAGATCTTACAAAAACACCTATTGGAGCTGTGTTCTCATCTATTGTGATGTGAAAATGAGTTGAGTCACTCCCCGACGGTGTTGTAATTTCTGAGCCTGTTATCGTCGTTTCAACTTGTGAAGGCTCCATTCCAAATTTGAGAGCGTTAGTATCATTTGTTGAGTCAACCGGGAATGAAAATTGAGATGCTGAAATAGTTTTTCCGGCAGATATATAAAGGTTTTTTCCAGGATCAAATGTATCAGCACTATTACCCCCTATGTTTCCTGTTCCAATTGTAAGAGGGGAAGGAGAGGAATTAGTAGCTAATGAATATGTAGATGCTATTTTAAAGTTGTGATCATCAACTTTAATAGCAAAATAAGTTTGACCATCTGTCAATCCTGCTCGTGGACTTGAGAAAGTATCAGATACACTTCCGCCGGTTCCACCAGTAATTGTTAATGCTGTTCCCCCAGATGCATTTCCACCAGTGGTAGCAAGCTTAAAATTATTTGCATCAACCCTAATTGCAAAGTAAGTTGTTCCGTCCGTGAGTCCTGATATGGGTATACTACCTCCTGCCTTATAAACAATTGGGTCAGCTGTTGAGAAACCATGATCATTAGCAGTAATTGTTATTGTTGAATTAAATTGTGTTGTATCAACCGTAACTTTTTCAGCAGCATTATAAGTCACAGCGTCACCTGTTTCTAAACCATGCTCTGTGGAAGTAATTGTTTGAGCTCCGTTTAAGGATGTAGTGTTTACTGTAATAGGGTCCGCATCTTCAAAGTAGGCAGTTAAAAGGTCTTTTTCTCCTCCTGATACAATAACTTCACCATTTTCCATTGTTAATGTGTATGTTAATCCATCATGATTAATTTTAAAACTTGAGCCATCATCGGGAACATTAGTAAGTGATTTTCCCAACACTTCTATTGATGGACTGTTTGTTCTTAAACCTTCAGCTAATTTTTTTGAGACTTCTGCAGTTGAAAGATTATCAAATCCTGAAGCATTAAGAGTTGTTGAAAAAGAAGTTCCTGTTCCTGTCGCTGGAAGTGAAAGTCCAAAAGATAAAATCGAACTAGATGAAGTTAAACCATTAGGATGGCTGGCTGAAAAGTCTCCGTCAAGAACTACAGGTGTTAAAGTTTTCACTTCACCAGTTGAAGAATCTTTAATATTATAAAACCCATCTCTAAATGAATTTTGACTACCTGTAACTGTTGTTGAGCCTCCGTCATTAGAAGTGCTTACAGCAGATGAAGATTCAATTTGTAATTCACCACTAAGCTTTACTGCTTTATAACTATTACCATCAATGTCTATTGAAATTGGGGATGAAAAACTTGTAAAATCGTTTTTTAAAACTTCTAAACTAAATGGAGGAGTGAATTTATCTGTTGCACTTCCACCTGCGCCACCTACTGTCAAAGCTGTTCCGCCTGATGCATTGGAGGCAGAGCTTGCAAGTCTAAAACTATTGTCATTAACTTTGATAGCGTAATATGTCTGACCACTAGTGAGATTATTCAATGCTGTTCCGCCCGCAGTGTAAATAATTTTATCTCCCGTACTAAGTCCATGAGAGTTGTGTGTAATTGTTGTTCCAGCTGATGCGCCAAGGGCTGTTGTGTTTGTTGTTAATGTATCCGGTCCTGAAAAATTTGATAGATCAATATCTTCGCCATCTTTATTTTCTAAAATAATGTGTTTTTTGTCACTTGAAAGATTAGCAGTAACACCTGTTCTTCCAGAATAATTATTTATAGTATTAGCCAAATTTGTTAAATTTGTTGATAGCACTGATGCTGAAATCGGAGCACTATTATTTATGCCTGGTTTACTTTTAAGAGTAAAAGAAATATCTCCATTTTTTTTTGGAGGAGGAAACTTTACTCTAGTAATTGCACTGGCTTCAACTCCAAGAGTTGTTGCATTAGTATTAATTAACCCTGCTACATATCCTGCTGATGACTCAATAGGAACGGTGATATTTTCTGACTTTCCTGTTGAAGTAGAATTTACGGTTAATGTATAAGCTGCATTAACATGACTTGCAGGAACAGTTGTAGCTGCTCTTTGAGCACTAGCAGCCGCCCCATTTGCTCCGTAGCTTATTAAATAATTACCATTTGTTGTTGATCTTTCTATATCTATGTTTCTGTATTTTTCTGAGTCAGTTCCATTCAAGTAATCAGCCCTATATTCAACTTGAGAATTAAAACCGTTTTCTTCAGTAAGAAATTCTGCAATTTCAGATGTTGATAGTACTGTCCCCGCAAGGTGTCTTCCTTCTCTTGTAAAAATTTGAATTTGACTAGCGTCTGTTATTGATGGGTTACTAACATTTCCATTTATTACTGTACCAGCGCTTACAGCACCAGTTGAAAAGTTTTGGTTGTTGCTTGCAATCGTAAGTGTTGAACCACCACCCGATGCAAAAAGACCTAACGAACGAAAATTATGTGCATTCCCTGATACATCGCTACTTCTATTTAGAACATCAGCAATTTCTTCGATTGTTGTAACTCCTGTTAGATCAACAGTCAAAGAAGTCGAATCAGCTAGGGTAACAGTAAAACTTGTAGCTGCTGTTACATCTGATGAAGATAAACCAAACTGAATCTCGGGTTGAGTTTTGTATGAGCTCATATTTACTGAGGACATTCCTGTAGGTATTATTAAAGCTCCTCCATCTTTTGAAAATTCAGTTGCAGTCACTGGATTCAAACCATTGGATAAAACTGAATTGATATTTAAAAGTTGTGTTTTATTTTCTTTATTTATAAGTGCTACTTCATCAAGTTTTGCTGTGCCAAGATTACTCGAACTAGAACTAATTAAAGTTGCAGAAGCTGCGGCAAAGTCTTGTGGCCTTGAAAGTAAAAAATTCATACCTTTAGATGCACTAGTTGGAACAATACTAAATTCATCGCCATCTAGAGCGTTTCCAAAGAATGAAAGTTTAAATCCTTCAGTTTCAATTAACTGTGTTCCAGTAACCGTTGTTTTAAGTGACTCAGAAGTTAATGTCCAAATATCATTTTTTTGGTCGTAAATAACATTGTAATCATCACTAGTTATTTTACTGGGGTCAGTAACAAAAATTGCAACACCAACATTTGATCTATTTGTTGGGTTTTCGACAGCTTCTAAACTTGAAACAGAGAACATTTGTTCTCCCTTGTTTCCATCTAAATTTAGGCCTATCATATTAATTTGGTTAAATTCTTGTGAAAGTATACTTGCTAAATTATCAATCTCTTTTAGTGTATCGTCGGCTAAGGCATAAGCATCAACTAAACCTGCAATAATTCCTCCTTGGACTTGGTTAGTCGCTACATTACCAGAACCTACAACCGGTTGTAATCTTGGTCCTTGTTCGATAACATTTACAGGAATAGTTGTATTACTCCCTTTTGAAGGTGAGGAATCTGCTTCAACAATAACAGGACCTGATCCTGTGTTTCCTAGTCGTATTTCTGCTGCTCCTTTATTGATATAATTAACTGATATTTGACAAACTTGAGATAATTGGTCGATAAGAAGATCTCTTTGATCTAACAAGGCGTTTGAACTGTCTCCTGCACCACCAGATGCTAATAATTTTGCATTAATTCTGGAAATTTGTTCAGAAAATAAATTTACAGAGATAACCGCATTTTTAGATTTATCAAAAATTTTTTCTTTTAATCCATCAATTCTGTCTGCATAAAGATTGAATTGTCCAGCTAAGTCTTTACCTTTTTCGATAGCAATAACTCTGGGTGCTTGATCATCGGGAGCTGCTGCTATTTGCTGCAATGAACCAAAAAACTCTCCTATTGAGTTACTTAAATTGGCTTCACTTGGAAGAAGCAAGTTTTCAAGATCTTTTACCTCTTGTAAAAAAGTGTCAGTTTTTTCATAAAGTGAAGATGTTTGTCTTACCTTATCAATTAAGAATTCGTCAAAGGCTCTTTTTATGTTTTCAACGCGGACACCTAGACCAGTTTGATCAGATATTTCTGTAACACCACCACCAGCACCAGTCACCTCTTCAAGAGAAGCTTCTCTTTTTTTGTAGCCATCAGTGTTGATGTTTGCAATGTTTTGCCCTGTTACTGCTAAAGACTGTCTGTATGCTTGAAGACCACTTTTACCTATATCAAATAAACTTGGCATTACTTAGCACTCCAGTGTTTTCCGAATTGTCGAACTAACGCTTCTGCAACTCCAAAATTTTGTCCCTTAGCAATTATTTTTGAAAACTCTTGATCCAAAAGAGATTGATAGGTTTCCGAACCTTTGTTTGAAAGTATATTGTCGGCAAGTTTGGCTTGTCTTGCATTTTTTAACATCTGAAAAACAAACAATGATTCAAATTCTTGTGCAACATCATGTAAAGATGAGTTTTTGTTGAGATTACTTTTAGGGGTATTAAGTTGATCTTCAAATTTGAATTTCATATTACTTATGACATTATTTTTCATATTAAATTCCTAGATCACTATTAATTCTGCCCTTAATGCTCCTGCCTCTCTCAATGCCTCAAGTATTGCTACCATATCTGTAGCAGTTGTTCCTGTTTCATTTAAAGCATCCACAAGAGTTTGAAGTTCAATTCCTGGGTCAAAAACAAATGCTCTTGCAGGTTGTTCATCAACATCAATATTTGTTTCTTGAGCGGTTGTAGCGGTGGTTCCTGCAACAGTCGCAGATGTTCCAACAACAGTACCTGTACCCTCAGATAAAAGTTTAGTATCTTCTTGAATTTTCACCGACAAGCTTCCGTGAGCAACAGCTGCAGGAGAAATTCTAACATCTCCACCAATTACAACTGTTCCCGTTCTTGAGTTTACAACGACCTTTGCTTTAGGAGTTACCGGTTCAAAATTTAAATTTTCTAATAAACCTATAAAAGATACTTTTTGAGATGGTTTCTCTGGTGTTCTTACTTTAATAGATGTTGAGTCTAAAGGTGTTGCAACCTCAGGACCAAATGTATCATTTATTGTTTCTGCGATTTTGTCAGCTTGAGAAAAATCAGCTTGATGTAAATTTAAAACAATATTATTTTTTTCCAAGAAAGTGGTTGCTACCATTTTTTCAACGGTTGCTCCACTTGGAATTCGTCCAACAGTAGGTGTTCCTTGAATGGTACTGGAGCCATCAGCTCCTTCAACACCTAATCCACCAACCACTAAATTTCCTTGAGCAATAGCATATACTTGACCGTCTGCACCTTTCATTGCTGTCATAAGTAAAGTACCACCTTTTAATGATTTAGCTTTTCCGATTGTAGAGACCGTTACGTCTATGGTTTGTCCTGGTTTAGCAAAAGGTGGTAAAGTTGCCGTAACCATAACATTAGCTGCGTTTGATGCATTGATATCAGCATTTGATGCAATTACACCAAATTGTTTGATCATAGATGCAATGCTTTGTTTAGTTAATTCAACACTTCCATCACCAGTCTTTGCTAAACCAACCACAAGTCCGTATCCAACAAGTTGGTTTGTTCTAACCCCAGCAATAGATGCCATATCTTTAATTCTATCGGCTAGAGCGAAGCTTTTAGCAAATGTAAAAAAACAAAATATTAAAATTAAAAATTTTTTCATAATTTAAAAAGGTGAGACATATGCAAAATATCTACTTAACCATCCTTTAGTGACACTATCATTCATATCACCTGTACCGGTATATGAAATTTGTGCATCAGCAACTTTAGTTGAAGAAACACTATTATCTGCAGTAACATCTTCAGGTCTTACAACACCCGATAATCTTATGTATTCTGTTCCACTGTTGTAAGAAAGTTTCCTTTCCCCTTTAATCTGTAAATTTCCGTTGGGATATACCCTTACAATTGTCACAGAGATTGTACCTGTTAAGCTATTTGCTTGAGCTGCAGTTCCGCTTCCTTGAAATGATTGTTCAGTTCCAGCTTTTAACCTGTCTTCTTTTACACCGTCAGAAAATAAAAACTTTCCAATGAATGATGAAGGCCCAAACAATGCCTCAGGTAAATCAAATGTATAACTATCTTTTTTAGTAGTTGTTTCTGAACCAGAATTTGCTGCAGTCATGGATTCCTCCATTTTAACTGTAATAATATCACCAACATTATTTGCTCTCACATCTGAAGCAAACAGACCACCACGTCCGTTATAAACAGCTCCTTCTAATGATTTATCTTCATGCATCACGTTTGTGAAGTCTGGTTGTATGCTTTTAAATTCTTGACCTATTTTGTTTTCCATGTAAGTAGAACAACTTGCTATAGGTAAAAGTAATATTAATATCAATAATCTCATTTTATTGCCTATAAGTTGCTGTTAACAAATCTAAGCATTTCATCAACAGATGTTATTGCTTTGGAATTAACTTCATAGGCTCTTTGAGTTTCAATCATGTCTACTAACTCTTGAACAACATTTACATTTGATGCCTCAAGTGATCCTTGAACTACTTTTCCAAAACCAGCGTTAAAAGGAACTTCTAAAATTGGTGGACCACTAGCAGTCGTTTCAATATAAAAGTTTTCTCCAATAGGTTGAAGACCTGTTCTATTCTGAAAATCAGCAAGCTGAAGCTGGCCAATTTCCTGTGCATCAACCTGTCCAGGTATTTGTACGGATATGATTCCATCTGAAGAAACATTAATTTTTGTAGCTTCAGCTGGTATTGCAATTTCTGGCTGGATTATAAAGCCACTGTTAGTAGTTATAATTCCTTCCTGGTTTCTGGAGAATGCTCCGTTTCTTGTGTAAACAATCTGTCCGTCAGGAAGCAAAACTTGAAACATTCCACCACCATCTATTGCTAAGTCAAGTGAGTTATCTGTAGAAACTATACTTCCTTGAGAATGAAGTTTTTGTGAGTTAACAATATTTACTCCAGTACCAACAGCAAAACCTGACGTCAATCTAGTATCAACTGATGTTTGAGCTCCACTTCCTCTAATGATTTGATATAATAGAGATTCAAAATTAGCTCTATCTCTTTTAAAACCGTTGGTGTTAACATTGGCTAAATTATTTGAAATTATTTGCATTCTTGTTTGTTGAGCATTAAGACCTGTTTTGGCTACATGCATTGCGTTTATACTCATACTTCTCCTCGTTTCTTAGCGTATTTAAGGAGTTAACTGCAAACAATGTGCCATTAAAATTGAAATGAAATATTAAAAATTATTTAGGAATTACCAATTCTAGTTTTCTTTCCAGAATTTATATTTTCAATTGCCTTTTCTAATACATTACTGAAAAAGTTAAGAATTTTTTTATTATCAAAGGAGCTTACGGTTATCCTAGTAGCAATAAATAAAGCAAGAGCCTGAATAAGGTCTCCTTCAGAAGTATTTGGGTTTTTTTTTATTTCTTTATCTATTTCGTTTATTAAAATGCTAGCAATCTTTCCTACATTATCAGAATTTATTGTTTGATCATGAAGATCAAAGTGAAAATCAATATTAGTATCTTTAAAGATAATAGAAAAAGGAAGTTTTTTTTTCATTGGATGTGATAGATTAAAATATAGTATATGGGAAGAAATTATGACATTACAAAATATTGACCAAAAAAAAATAAATTCTATTTTAAATGAAATAATGGAGTATGAGTTAGCCGGTGTGGTTAAGTATACCCATTTCGCTTTAATGGTAACAGGTCCCAATAGAATAATTTTAGATAAATTTTTTAAAAGTCAGGCAGAGGAATCACTTCTTCATGCCCAACAAGCCGGTGAACTTTTAACTGGGCTTGGGGGACATCCATCTCAAAAAATACCTTCAATCAGTGAATCGAATAAACACTCATTAAAAGATCTTCTTGTTGAAAGTTTAAATCATGAGGAAAAAGCTATTTCATTATATAACGATTTACTTCACTGTTCTGAAAATAAGAGCCTTTACATAGAAGAATATTCAAGAGAAATGATAAAAACTGAGGAAATGCACAGTATTGAAATTAAGAAAATGTTAAGAGATTATGATTAATAGTCTGGATGCTTTTATTTAGATCAAGTTTTTTAATTTTTATTTTTTTTTTTTCTGGTAATAAGTATTTTTCTTCCCTCAAAACTCTATTTATTTAAGAATTACATCCATGTTTTTTTAGGTCTTGTGATGTTTTTAATGGGAATGACATTAGAGTTGATTGATTTTAAAAAAATACTTAAAAAACCTTCTTTATTTTTTTTTGTTACCTTTCTTCAATTTACAATAATGCCGGTTACAGCCTTTGTATTAGTAAAAACATTTAATATTCCCTCAGAGCTTGCTCTTGGAATAATTATTTTAGGTTGTTGTCCTGGTGGAACAGCCTCCAATTTAATTACATATTTATGTAATGGAAATGTTGCGCTATCAATTGTTTGTACTTTTTTCTCAACGATTGTTTCAGTATTTTTAACACCAATACTTATTTTTTTCTTATCTAGTAAAAATATAAACATAGATTTAATTGCATTAATTAAATCATCCTTTTTAATTATTTTTTTACCAGTTTTTTTTGGCCTATTTTTTAAGATTTTAATTCCCATGGAAAGAGTCATAAAATTTTTACCTAAAATTTCAGAGTTTTTTATAGCTTTTATTATTGGTATTATTTTCTCGTTAAACTTAAATCTTCTTAGCCAACTTTCCTTCAGCTTGTTTTTTTGTATAGTTTTACATAATCTTGTCGGTCTAAGTGCTGGATTCTTAATGGGTGGTTTGTTAGGGCTTTCCTTTAAAGAAAAAAAAACAATTTCAATAGAAATAGGCATGCAAAATTCAGGACTAGGCATGGCTTTGTCAATTCTTCATTTCAGTAAAATTGTTGCTTTACCATCAGCAATTTTTAGTCTTTGGCATAATATTTCAGCAGTTGGGCTTGTCTATTGTTGGAAAAAAAAATAAATTATATTTTTGAAAGGAGAAACTAATGCAAATAAGTGCAAAAAATCAAATAAAAGGCAAAGTTACTTCTGTAATACATGGGACTAGTTACTCTCAAGTTGCAGTTGAACAAACTGATGCAGATGGAAATCCTACCGGTAGTTTTATACATGCAGCTATTCCTGTAGATATTTGTAAAAAAATGGAATTAAAAGGTGGCAATATTGTGACTTGTATTTTTCCAGCAGCAACTGTTATTCTTGCCAAACATGACTAAAAAAAAATAAGGTGGAAATTATTATCAAGGCCTTTGAGCTGATTTTCACATTTGATAAAGATCTTTATGAAATAATTTTTTTATCACTCAAGGTTTCAACGATTGCTCTTTTTTTTTCAATTATAATAGGGCTTCCTATTTCCGCTCTTGTTGCTACTAATAATTTTTTTGGTAAAAAAGTAATAAAGATTTTATTCAATTCTTTGATGGCATTACCGCCAGTTTTCGTTGGTCTAATCTTATATGTTGTTTTTTCAAAAAGTGGACCATTAGGGTTTTTTGAAATTTTATATACTCCTGCAATAATGATTGTTGCCCAAATTGTTATAATTTTACCAATTATAATTTCTATCAACACAGAAAACCTCGAATCATTATATAGAGAATACGAAGATTTATTTAAAATTTTTAATGCAAAAAAAATTAACAAAATAATTATAATTCTTTGGGATGCTAGATTTTCAATGTTAACTTGTGTGCTGGCAGGTCTTGGA
>NZFP01000044.1 GCA_002689325.1 Rickettsiales bacterium | reverse complement strand
TATACTGAGGTTATAATACTAAATAATGAAAAGAAAAGAATTTTATGCATTAGGTGTAATGAGTGGTACATCAACTGATGGTTTAGATTTTTCTTTAATAAAATCCGATGGTAAAGAAAAAATAAAAATCATTCAAAATAAGTATTACAAATTTAACCATAAATTAAAAATAAAAATTTTAAACGCTATTAATGAACTTAAACAATTAAAAAAAAGCAATAAAGAAAATGAAATTTTCAAAAATTTAAATGAAGATTTTAGTAGATATGTATTAAAAAAATTAAATTTATTTTTTTTATCGTCAAAAGCCGAAATTAATAAAATAGACATCATCGGAATTCATGGAAACACTGTTATACATAACCCTAAAAAAGGAAAATCAATACAATTGGGTAATGCAGAATTAATTTCTAAAGAATTCAATAAACCAGTAATTTATGATTTTCGTAAAAGTGATATTTTATTAGGTGGTGAAGGAGCACCACTTGTTCCAATTTTTCATAGAGCAATTTTTTCAAAAAAAAAAAAAAATATAATTGTCGTTAATATTGGAGGAATATCAAATTTTACATTATTAAATGGAAAAAAAAAGTTTTTCGCCTCTGATATTGGTCCTGGCAATATACTAATTGACAACTTTTGTTATAAAAATTTTAACAAAAGCTATGATTTTGGTGGAAAAATTGCAAAAAAAGGAAAAATTCAATTTGAATTAATTAATTTATGGTTAAAAAAAAAAAATTTTTTAAAAAAATTTCCAAAATCATTTGATACACAAGATTTTAATTTTATAAATTCAAGAAATTATAAAACATATTCAACTTATGATGTCCTAAGAACTCTTACATTTTTTTCAGCAAAATTGATTTCGATGATTAAAATGTCAATAAATTTTAAAATTGATTCTTGGGTTTTTTCAGGAGGAGGGGTCAACAACTCTTTACTGATGTCAGATATTAAAAGTTTGCTGATTAATGACAAGATATTTATCTCTGATCAATTAGGTTTTGATTCATCATTTGTGGAATCTGCAGCTTTTGCATATATTTCAATAAGAACTTTAAAAAAACTTCCTTCTGCTTTTCCTAAAACCACAGGATGTTCAAAAAAAAATGTTTGTGGGAATATCTATATTCCTTAGTTTTGTGAAGAATCATAGTATTTCTTAACTTTTTCTATTACTTTATTTTCATGACTATTAAAAAAATGGTCGGAAGATTTAATTACATCTTGTTTTACATCAATTGTCTTTTGCTGATTTAATCTTTTCACAACATCTTTTATTAAATTCACCTCAACTAATGGGTCCTTATCAGCATGAATTATAATACCTGACGCTGGACAGGGGGCTAAAAAGTTAAAGTCATATTTTCCGACGGGAGGGCTTACCAAAACAAATTTTAAAATTTCAGGTCTTCTCATCAATAATTGCATCCCAACCCATGCACCAAAAGAGATACCACAAATCCAGTATTCCTGTGAATCTTGATTTTGATTTTGCAGCCAATCTAATGCAATAGCTGAATCTGCAAGTTCTCCCTCACTTCCATCATGTTCACCATCAGATTTGCCCACTCCCCTGAAGTTAAATCTAAGTGTTGAAAATCCTAAATCAGAGAAAAATTTATGTAATTTAAGGGATAAAGGGTTATTCATATTACCTCCATGACCAGGGTGGGCATGCAAAATTAAAGCTGTGGGTGATTGAGGTTTTGTATTGTGCGTGTAATGTCCTTCAAGACGACCAGACGGACCATTTAATAAAATTGATGGCATTTATACTTGACTAATTTAGTAGGATATATTATTTATGAATTGTATATTATAATTTTACAAAAATGTCAAAAAATATTTTTAAACTAATTAAGTCCGATTTACATGCTGCAAAAAAAAGAGATCCTGCCGCAAGATCTTACTTAGAGATTATATTAACATACTCCGGCTTTCATGCAATTTTATTTCATAGGGTTTGTCATTTTCTTTGGAAAATAAAATTAAAACTTCTCTCTCGATTCATCGCTAACGTTTCTAGAGTTTTTACATCAATTGAAATACACCCTGCAGTTATTATTGATGAGGGTTTTTTTATAGATCATGGATCAGGTTTGGTTATAGGAGAAACTTCTGTAATTGGAAAAAACGTCACCATCTATCAACAAGCTACTTTGGGGGGACTGGCTCCCTCTATAAATTCAGATTTACAAAGGAATGTTAAAAGACATCCTACAATAGGAAATAATGTTATAATTGGTTCTGGTGCTCAAATCTTAGGTCCAATATTTATTGGTAACAACTCAAGAATTGGTACAAATGCTGTTGTTTTAAAAAACGTACCAGAAAGTCATACATATGTAGGTATACCTGCTAGAAAAGTTGAATCGCCTCAACAAAAAGAGTCCTTTGAAGCCTATGGTGTAAGTGAAGGTAAAATTGATGACCCCAACAAAAAAAGTATTTTAGCAATGTTTAATGAATTACATTTACTTAATGAGAAAATTAATTTAATTGAATCTAAAATTAGTAGTGTTCCTTTTCGAAATGAAAAAATACAAACTGATAAAAAAATAAAAAAAAATAAGAACAAATAGAGTTTTAAAGTATGAAATTAACATCAAAAGGAAGATTTGCAGTAATGTCACTAGTTGATATAGCAATTAATTCGGTTGCAAATAAACCAGTAAGTTTGTCGGATATATCATCTAGGCAAAATATATCCTTACCTTTTTTAGAGCAGATTTTTATTTCTCTGAAAAAAAGTGGCATAGTAAAAAGTGTAAGAGGGCCGTCTGGTGGTTATACATTTGCAAAAAACCCTGATATCATCAAGATTTATGACGTGATAAAAGCCATTGACGAAGATTTAAAAATTATGGGATGTAATGGTGTTGATTATGGCTGTATTCCAAGTAAAAGAAAAACTAAATGCTTAACTCATAACCTTTGGAGTAACTTATCAAATCATATTTTCTTTTTCTTAAGTTCAGTATCAATTGATGATGTTAGAAATAATAGTTATGAGTCAATTTTAAATTTCGAACAAAGTTATAATAGCAATAATGAAGGAGATTGTATTAGATAATTTAAATATAAATTGAATATTTAGGATTAAGTAATAAATATTGACATATGAAGAACATAAATAACATATATTTTGACTATCAGGCTACTACACCGGTAGATCCAAGAGTTCTCGAAAAGATGCTACCGTATTTTTCAGATATATACGGTAACCCACATTCTAGAAACCACTCGTACGGATGGTTTGCCGAGGAAGCTGTAGAAATGGCTAGAGAAAACGTTGCAAAAATAATAGGTGCTAACCCTAAAGAAATAATCTTTACGTCTGGAGCTACCGAATCCAACAATCTAGCAATTAAAGGTCTTGCAGAGTTTTATGGAGATAAAAAGAATCATATCATTACTTGTGTTACCGAACATAAATGTGTTTTAGAGTCTTGTAGATATTTATCAGAAAAAAAAGATTTTAAAATTACTTATCTTCCTGTTAAGTCTGATGGTTTAATTGATCTTAATGAACTTGAAAGTCACATTACTGAAAAAACTCTAATGGTCTCAATTATGGGTGTTCATAATGAGATTGGTGTTATTCAACCCTTGAAACAAATTGGAAAAATTTGTAGAGATAAAGAAGTCTTTTTTCACTCTGATTGTGCTCAAGCCATTGGAAAAATTGATCTGAATGTAGAAGAGATGAATTTAGATTTAATGAGTATTTCAGGTCATAAAATTTATGCACCTAAGGGTGTTGGTGCTCTTTACATTAGAAGAAAGCCAAGAGTAAGAATTTCAGCTATCATGAGCGGAGGAGGACAAGAAAGAGGAATGAGGTCCGGAACCTTGTCACCAGCTTTATGTGTAGGTCTAGGTGAAGCGTGCGATATCTATTCTAAAGAAATGAAAAAAGAGAACGAAAAAATTACAAAATTAAAAGACAGGCTACTTAACGGAATTAGAAATTCCTGTTCTGATATTTACCTAAATGGTTCTGCAATTCACAGAGTTCCAGGTAATCTTAATTTAAGCTTTGCTTATATAGAAGGTGAATCACTCATGATGGGTATAAAAAATCTTGCAGTTTCATCTGGTTCTGCATGTACATCGGCTTCTTTAGAACCATCCTATGTGCTTAAAGCTCTAGGTGTTGAAGAAGAACTTGCTCACACAAGCTTAAGAATTGGTCTTGGGAGATTCACAACTGAAAAGGATGTAGATTCTGCTGTTAAACAGATTGTGAGCGAGGTTAAGAGACTTAGGTCACTCAGTCCATTATGGGAGATGGCACAAGAAGGAGTTGATATAAGTAAAATAAAATGGGCGAGTCATTAACAAACTGAAGAAAGGAAAAATCATGGCGTATAGTAAAAAATTAATTGACCATTATGAGAACCCGAGAAATGTAGGGTCTATGGACAAAGAGTCCAAAGAGGTTGGAACAGGTTTGGTTGGAGCCCCAGCTTGTGGAGATGTAATGAAACTTCAAATTAAAGTAAATGATTCAGGAGTCATTGAGGACGCAAAGTTTAAGACTTTTGGATGTGGGTCGGCAATAGCATCGAGTTCCTTGATTACAGAATGGGTTAAAGGAAAAAAAATTGATCAAGCATCTGAGATCAAAAATACAGAAATTGCAAATCACCTCGCTTTGCCTCCGGTAAAAATTCATTGTTCAGTCTTAGCAGAAGATGCAATTAAGGCTGCTATTGCTGATTATAAAGACAAAAATAAAAAATGATTACCGTTACCCACAGCGCTGTTAATCAAATTAAAAAAATGATGACCTCAAGGTCAAACCTGCCATATGGGATCAAATTAGGTATTAACACAAAGGGTTGTTCAGGACTATCCTATACTCTTGAATATGTTGATAATGTTGATACTAATGATGAGGTTCTTGAGTTTGATGATATAAAAATCTTTGTTGATCCCAAATCCTCTTTATTCCTAATTGGTACTCAAATGGATTATGTAGAAGGTGAACTTGAGTCAGGTTTTAAATTTGTAAACCCTAATGAAAAGGGTAGGTGTGGTTGTGGTGAATCTTTTCACGTTTAGCCATAGTAATGACGTCATCAAAAAATTGTTGGAGTTGTGATAAAAAAATAGGCTACAAAGATTTTGTTTGCAATGCATGCGGAGTTTTACAAAAACCTTTTGAGTTAAATCCCTTCGATATTTTTTCAATTGACAAAAAATTTGAGGTTGATGAAAAAAATCTTGAGAAGAAATATCTTGAGCTTCAGATACTCTTACATCCAGATAAATTTATAAATGCTTCTCAAGAAGAAAAAGACTTCTCGAATATTCATACTTCCCTAGTTAATAATGCTTTTAAGGTTTTATGTGATGATGTTAGCAGAATTAAAGCTTTACTAGAAATTTTTGGTTATCAAATTAGTGAAAATGAATCTTTTCAAGATGTTTCAGTATTAGAAGAAATCATGGAGTTGCAAAATAAATCAATGTCGGTAGAAAGTGAAAGTGAAAAAAATAAAATTAAATCTCAACTTATGGATAAAATTGAAAAAGAAATTAAAAAGGTTTCTCAATTATTTAATGAAAAAAAATATAAAGACGTTCACAAATCTTGTATAAAACTTTCTTACCTTCAAAAAATTAATGGAAATTTAAAGTAAATAAATCATGAATTTAGTAAATATTAACGAACAGGATAATAAAAAGTCATCAAATATACCATGTTTAGGCATTGATTTTGGAACAACAAATTCTGTCTGCTCGGTAAAAATAAATGAAAGAATAATTTATATCGAGGATTCAAAAAAAAAATTAATTCCTTCAACAGTTTTGTTTGAAAATCAAAAAGTTTTTATTGGAAATCAAATAAAAAATAAATCTATTTCGGAAATAATTTTCTCAGTAAAAAGATTCTTTACAGATAATCCAGACCAAATTATTTTTGATAAAGGCTCAATTAAAAAAACAGCTATTGATATTTCAAAGGAAATTTTTTCATATATAAAGAACATTTCTCAAGATTATTTAAAACAAAATATTGACGATTGTGTTCTAACTGTTCCTGCATACTTTGATGAAAAAGCACGTTCAGGAATTATGAGAGCTGCTTTCTTAGCTGGCTTTAATGTAAGACGATTAATTAATGAACCAACTGCAGCAGCTTTTGCATATGGTTTACAAAAAAAAAAAAGAGGCCTTTTTTTAGTTTATGATTTAGGAGGAGGAACCTTTGATGTTTCACTCTTGGAACTTAAGGAAGGGGTTTTTAGGGTATTAGGATCTGGTGGAGATGCAAAACTTGGAGGCGATGACCTGGATATTCTTTTTACAAAAAGTATATTAAAAAAATATTTTTTAGTTAATTTAAATGAGGTCAATGATGACTTAAAAGTAAAAATTATTAAAAAGTGTCAATCAATTAAAGAAAATCTTTTAAATAAAAAAAATGTTTTAGAATCAATTAAAATTGGAGATGAAGAAAAAAAGATTAACATTGAATCAAATCTTCTAAATCAATCCATTGAAAAAGTGATAGACAAAACAATTTCCATTGTAGAAAACTTATTGAATGAATGTAAAGTAAATATTTCTTCTGTTGATGGTTTTATTTTAGTAGGTGGATCTACAAGACTTGAAACTATAAAAAACAAGTTGGTTAAAAAATTTAACATTAAAATTTTCTCTGAGTTAGACCCAGATCTAGTCGTTTCTTGTGGGGCAGCAATGCATGGTTACGAATTATTAAATGGTTCCAAGAACCTTCTTTTAGATGTAACGCCTTTATCCCTTGGTATTGAGACAATGGGTGGATTGATGGAAAAAATTATTCCAAGAAATTCACCTATACCTGCAATAAGAGAACAAATTTTTACAACTAATGAAAATGGACAGACTTCGATAAAAATTAAAATTTTGCAAGGTGAGAGAGAGGTGACTTCTGAAAATAACATGCTTGACGAATTTGTTCTATCTGGGTTAGAACCAAAACCTGCTGGAATTCCAAGAATAAAAGTTAGATTTTCTTTAGATGTAGATGGTATTTTATTTGTGTCAGCGATTGATGAGTCTTCTGGAAAAGAAAATAATCTTGTTGTAAAAACTAATGATCAGCTTTCTATTCAAGAAATGAGAGAGTTAGTGTCGTCTAGTATACAGAATGCGAAAAAAGATATTGACTTAAGATTATTGATTGAAACTAAAATTAAAGCTACAAAATTAATAAATGAAATCAATAATGTTAAACCTATGATGAATGAATTATGTACATCAAAAGAATCTAAGGAAATAAACAAAATTATAAATTTAATGAAAATTGAATTAAAGAGTGATAATAAAGACAAAATTAGTAATTTAATAGATGAACTTAACGATAAAACTAAGAATTTTGCCCAAAAAATTATTGACAGTAACTTCTCTAATTTTGTTGGTAAAGAAATTGACGTATTGGATAAATCATGACAAAAATTATATTTGTTGAACCTGATGGAAAGGAAGTTACAGTCAACGCACAGAATGGGTTATCCCTTCTTGAGGTAGCCCATAATAACGGAATTTCTCTGGAAGGGGCATGTGAAGGTTCTTTAGCTTGTTCAACTTGTCATATTATCGTTGAAAAAGAATTTTTTGAAAAACTACCTGAACCATCGGAAGAAGAAGAAGATATGCTTGATTTAGCATGGGGTCTTACACACACATCAAGGTTAGGATGCCAAATAATTATAAATGACGATTTAGATGGAATGAAAGTAAAGGTCCCGAGTGGCACAAGAAATATGAGTGTGTGATATGGGTTTGAAATGGACCGACTCGAGAGAAATAGCAATTTTACTTGAAGATTCTTATCCTGATGTTGATAATATAAATCTCAGATTTACAGATCTTCATAAATGGATTATTTCACTTGAAGATTTTGATGATGATCCTAATTCTTCTAATGAAAAAATTTTAGAATCTATTCAAATGGCTTGGATTGACGAAAGAGACTAATGCAATTGAATTTTGAGAACATAATCAAAATTAATAACTTACCAGAACCTGGTTCAAAAATAGTTGTTGCTATGTCTGGCGGTGTTGATTCATCGGTAACAGCTGCTCTATTAAAAAATGCTGGGTACGAAGTTATTGGTGTAACGATGAAGCTTCATAGTTCCACAATTTCTAATAAGACCAAAACCTGTTGTTCTGGTTTAGATATTGCTGATGCTCGAAATGTTTCAAAAAAACTTGGAATCAAACACTATATCATTAATCTTGAGGAGCGATTTAAAAACTCTGTAATAAAGGATTTCGTGAATAGTTATAAAAAAGGGGAAACTCCAATTCCTTGTATTAGATGTAATCAAACAGTTAAATTTATAGATTTAATCAACTTTGCTAAATCTTTGAAATGTAAATTTCTTGCAACAGGACATTACATTAAAAGGGTAGAAGATAAAAATGGAATTCATTTGTTTTGTGCAGAGGATGATAAAAAAGATCAAAGTTATTTTCTCTTTGCTACAACTCAGCAACAACTTAAGATTTTAAGATTTCCTTTAGGAAATTTTAAAAAATCACAAATTCGTGAAATTGCTAAATTTTACAAGCTTGGTGTTGAAGATAAAAAGGATAGTCAAGATATTTGCTTTATTCCCAATGGTGATTATAAAAAGTTTTTATTAAAAAATGATCATATAAAAATTAAAAAAGGTTTCATCGAAACCACAGAGGGTTTAGTTATTGGAGAACATGACGGAATAGCTAATTACACTATTGGTCAACGTAAAGGAATTGGAATTGGTAATATTAAAGGTTTAACAGAAAATAAACCCTTATATGTTATCGATATTGATAAAAAAAATAATAAAATCGTGGTTGGTCATAAAGAAAAGTTAGCTAAATATTTTATTCATATCAAAGAGGTTAACTTTCTTTCTCAAAATATCCCAAAAAATAATTTTGAGGCGTATGTTAAAGTAAGGTCAAGAAAAAATTTGATTTCAGCATGTATAAAAAAAATTTCGGGTAAATGCAAAACAGCAACTGTTGAATTAAGAAAACCTGAGTTTGGTATTGCTCCCGGGCAAGCTTGTGTTTTTTACAATAATAAAAAAAAAGTGATTGGTGGTGGTTGGATATATTCAGGTGAGAAGATTATTTAATTTTTTTTGTAAAATTATTTATACTTGAAACCAAATAATCCACCTCTTTTTTTTTATTGAAGTGATGGAACGAAACCCTAAGGATATCATTTAAATCTTTTTTTTTAAAATAATGAGTTGAGGTTTGAAAAGATGAGATAGAAGTAATAATTCTTTTTTTTCTTAAAAAATAATATATGTCAAAAGACGCTTTTCCTTTTATTGAAAAAGTATTAATACCAGATATTAATTTTTCATTTTCATAAATAGTTACAAGAGGATTTGATGATATTTTTTTTCTAAAATATTTACTTAAACTCTTTATTTTTAACTCTACTTCTTTATGACCAAGTTTGTTAAATTTTTCAATAGCTTTTGAAAGTCCAATTTTTAATGAAGGTGAGTATTCAAAAGTTTCAAAAATATTTTTTCTATTAATGATTGAAATATTTCTTCCAATAATTTTTGATTTAGTTATGTCAATTATTTTGGGGATAATTTTTTTTTGAATAGAATCTTTTATAAAAATTAACCCAGTTCCTCTTGGTCCGCGTAAGTACTTTCTACCTGAACATACAAGACCGTCACACATATTTTTTTTTACATTTAATTTCAAATGTCCAGCTGTTTGACAAGCATCAATTAAATAAATTATGTTAGAATTAATTTTTTTTATAAATCTTCCAAGTTTATCTACATCAAGAATATTTCCACATTGAGAGGCAATATGACAAACGGAAATTAAAACTGTATGTTTATCAATTTTTTTTTTTAAGTCTTCAAAAGAAATCTCCCCATTTTCTTTTAATTTACTCACTCTTACATTTAGATTATTGTTTATAAGAGTAATGTAATTACTTCCATATTCGTTATCAAAGATGATTATATTAGAGTTTTTTTTTATAGTTAATGAATTGATAAATAAATTCCATCCATATGTTGTGCTTTGCAAAAAAGATATTTCTTTGGGTTTACAATTTAAAAGTCTTGCAGCATTGAAATAGAATTTGTCTAAAAATTTTTTTTTTTTTTGCTCGATGTAGTACCCTGATATTTTTGTTTCAAGTTGTAGATATTTAGAAATATCATTTTTAGTTGACGGATCTAAAAGACTTGCTCCAGCATTATTAAAATTAATAAAATTCAATTATCTATTACCTTTAAGAAAAAAACACCAAAGTATTTTTTTTGGTCTGTTAAAAAATTAATTTTTTTATAGCCAGATGATAACGCTAATTTTTCAAACTCTGAGGCAGAATATTTATAAGAATTTTCTGTGTGTATGCTCTCGCCTTTTAGTATTTTTAAATCATAGTCTTTTAAGGATACATTCTGATTTTGTCTACTAATTAAATGCATCTCAATTCTTTTCTTTTTTTCGTTAAAATATGCTTTATGTTCAAAATTTTTAATATTAAATTTACTCCCAATTTTTTTATTTATTCCGTTTAAAATATTTTTATTAAATTCAGCAGTAATGCCTTTGGAATCGTTGTAGGCTTTTTCCATAATTTTTTTATCTTTTCTTAAGTCAACACCAATTATTAAAAAACTATTTTTTCCAAGAATTTTTTTAAAACCCATCAATAACTTTTTAGCCTCATTTTCAGAAAAATTGCCGATAGTTGACCCTGGAAAAAAACCAATTTTTTGTGAGTTTTCGTTGATGATTTTAGTTATAGAGTCCAACTGATACAAATCTGCACAAATTGCTTTAACAATGAGCTTAGGGAATTTTTTTGCTATTTCTTTCGCATTAACTATTAAAAAATCATAACTAATATCTATTGAAATATACGCTTTAGGTTTGTCTAGTGCATTCAAGAGTTTTTTTATTTTTTTATTCGAGCCACTTCCAAACTCAATTATTGAAGCATTTGACGGCAGATTGTTTTTAAACGAGTATTTTTGCTTTTCAATAATTTCTAGTTCTGTTCTAGTTGGATAATACTCTTTAAGTTCTGAAATCTTATCGAATAGTTTTGAACCCTTTTCATCATAAAAGTGCTTGGAATTAATTTTTTTTTGTTCAGAGTTTTTTAAATCCGAAATTATTTCACAATCATCTTCTTGATCATCCTCTTTAAAATTATATATATCTAAATTTTCTATCATTTTAAATCACTGGCTAATCTAAGACCTGAAAATTGCCATCTATCAGATGGGTAATAAAAGTTTCTATAGGTAGATCGAATATGATTTTTCGGAGTTGCGTATGAACCACCTTTTAAAACAAATTGATTACACATGAATTTTTGATTGTATTCAAACAATTTCTCACTGAAAGGTTTGTAACCGGAGTAGGGTAAATAATTGCTACTCGTCCAACACCACAAATTACCGTAAGAATTTTTCGTTGCATTTTGTTTATTTATCGTGATTTGTTTAAAACTTCCATTTTCTAAAAAATTACCATCTTTTTTATTTTGAGTTAAAAAATATTCAATTTCAAATTCAGTGGGTAATCGTTTTTTTTTAAAACGACAGTACGCATCAGCTTCATAAAAACTTATGTTTGAGACTGGTTCCGATTTATCTATTTTTCTTACTCCAAAAAAAGAAAATTTAAAATTTTTATCAAGCCAATATAAAGGTTTTTTTATATCATTTTTTTTTATGAAGTCCCATCCATCAGATAACCATAATTCAGGCCTAGTATATCCATCGTTATCTATAAACTCTAACCATTCATTATTTGACACGAAGTCAATATTAAGTTCAAAAGGAGCAATTTCCATTGAGTTCGAAGGGGATTCGTTATCATAATGAAATAAACTACTATTTACTCCAAAATTAAATAAAGTTTTAGCCTTATTTTTCCACAATACTTGACTGTGATTTTTTCTCTTATTTTTGTTAGATTTTAAATATGCAGGTTTAAGAGGATTATTGAAAAAATTATTTAGTACATCCATCAGAATTAGTTCTTGGTGTTGTTGCTCATGATTAATTCCAAGTTCAATTAAAAATTTGAATTTTGAGGCAAGATTTTTTTCATCCAGCAAATCAGTAATGTTTTTGTCAACATATTTGCGATATTTAATAACATGATCTAACAATGGTCTGTTGATTGTTCCTCTTTTTTCTTTTGGGTTATACCTTCCCACACCGTTGTAGTAGGAATTAAAGATATAATTAAAGGAATTATCAAATTTTTTGTAATTTTTTTTTTTCTGCAGTATAAAGTTTTCAAAAAACCAAGTTGTGTGGCCCAAATGCCATTTAATTGGACTTACAAAATCATTTGATTGTACAATCATATCCTCAGCTTCGAGTTTTGAAACTAATTCCGATGTTTTCTTTCTGACTTTTAAAAAATTTGAAATTAAAAAACTCAATTTTTCTCCATTACTGTAATTTCATGTAAATTTTATAATTAAGACATTCTAAAATAACATGATTATTTATAAATTTTAAACTGTTATCAATAAAATAAAAAAATTATTTACTATATGCTTGAAACTATTTGTTATTTGAGCAATATTCGTTTAGTTAACAAGTCTCTTATTAAGTGGCGGAGTAGCTCAGGTGGTTAGAGCAGCGGAATCATAATCCGCGTGTCGGGGGTTCAAGTCCCTCCTCCGCTACCATAATTTAAATTTCTCAAAGTAAATTTTTGGTTAGCGTCTCTATAACTTTAAAGTGTTATAATGTAATAAAGCATTGAAGTTTAATGGCAAGAAAATTTACCCAGAAGAGAACTAAAAAAAATTGAATTTAATTTCAAAAGATGTGTTGAAATTTAAGATAAACTCTATTAAGTTTATACTAACTCAATCTTTAATGCTTAGTTAATAATGATTAAGTTTAGGTTTGCTGTTTTATGAAATATGTTTTTTTTGCTTTATTTTTACCCTTATTCTTTGTTTCTAACAAAGTGCTAAGTGGTGACCCAGAAGCGGGAAAAGCAAGATATGCTCAGAATTGTGGTAATTGTCATGGTCCTGGGGGAATGGGATTAGCAAGCTATCCAAGAATTTCCGGCAAAGAAATTCCCTACCTGACTGATAGACTTAAAACTTATAGGGCGGGAACTAAGGTTGGACCCAATTCAGACTTAATGATTATGATGGCTAAGCCATTAACTGATTTAGAGATTGATAATCTAGCTGCTTACTTAGCAAGTGATCCAGCTGGTAAGAAATAATATTAACAAATAAGTGGAGGATGTTTTTAATGTTTAAAAAATCTAAACTACTATCAGCAGCTATTTTTTCGGCTGCTTCTTTGCTGGCCTTTAATGGTCAAGCTGATACTATGGGAACTCCCAAGATCAGTGCAATGTCTATCCTTAATGGATTAGAAAACCCATGGGACATGGCATTTACTAAAAAAGGCGATATGTTTTTCACAGAAAAATGTAAAGGTTTTTCCGTAAAAACTAAAAAGGGTGCCGTAAATAAATTATACGGCATGAAAGGTTCTTCTGGATACAATGGTGCTGGTGATGATCTTTTCTGTGAAGGTCAAGCTGGGATGCTAGGTATTGCAGTTGACCCTAACTTCAAAAAAAATCGAAGAATTTACGTTGCTTCAGCCTCAACCAAACACCGTGGTTCAGGTTGTAAGGATAACTTCGATGTATGTAATGGTAATATCGTTATGAGATTTGAAGTTAGTAAAGACATGAAAAGTGTCTCTAATAGAACTGATATTGTAACTGATATTCAATATAAGCCGTTCGAATCAGATCACCCATTTGGTGGTCCAGGTGCACATAATGGTAACAGACTAAGATTTGGTCCTGAAGGTTACTTATGGGCAACTACTGGTGATCGTCACAAAGGTGATGTCCCTCAGAGTCCAAAGTTTCTAGGAGGTAATGTTCTTAGAATAGATACTGATGGAAAAGCACACCCTGGAAACAATCCGCCTAAAGGTTTCGATAAGCGTATGTACACTTATGGACACAGAAATGTTCAAGGTATCGACTTCCGTCCATCAGATGGTAGAGCGTTTACTGCTGAACATGGTCCATGGCACAATGATGAAATCACTGCTTTAGTTAACGGTGGTAACGCTGGATGGGATCCTAAGCAAAATGTTGCTGGTAGAGGAAAGTGTCCAGATAAATATTGTGGTTACATGCCTAACCAAAAAGAAGGTATGTTACCAGCTGCTCGTGCTGAAGCAGGTACTCCAATGAGTGATGAGCGTTTCAAAGACCTCATGCCTCCAGCTTGGAATAACAATGGTCTTTCTCAAGGAACCGGTTCTGCTGCCTTCTTAAAAGGTAGAAACTGGGGTTATTGGGAAGGTCGTATGGCTGTCGGAATCATGGGTATTGCTTTCGGCGGAACGCCATCTGGTATGAGAATTGACGTTATCGATATTACCAAAGACGGTAAAGCGATTAAAAGTGTCATTCAAATGCCTACTGGTCTTACAAAGAGATTCAGAGGATTAAGATTAGGTCCTGATGGAGCTCTTTATGCAGCTGTAGATGAAGGTGAAATCTACAAAATTACTGCTAGAAAATAAGGTTAAACTCTCGCACCACTTAAAAGTGGTGCGAGACACCTTTTCCCATAAATTTAAAATAATTAAGTCAAAACTTCCCATCTATCAGGAATAAGGTCCTCAATATCTCTCGGTCCACCTCTTCCAAACCAAAATGGGGGTACAACAACCCGTTCTTTCTTTTTGCCTAACCAAGCTCCCCACCATGAAAAAGTACTATTGCTCATTATAATTGAGTCACACTGAGATAAACAGTATAAATCATCAAGCTCATTATTATTTTCTAAAAAATTAAATTGTTTTGTGCTAAAGTTTTTTGCCACATCATCAATATCATCACTAAAAATAAAAAAATCATACTTTTGTGAGTCAAACTTCTTTAGTGCGATTTCATAATAAACCCATGGCATAGGTGGAAGGATGTCAGTCATGACTTTGTACCTTCTAAAGTGTATTCCTAGTTTCTTTTTTTTTTGACGAATTTAATTTTTTGTCATTATTTCCCATTAGATTCTTATCAAAAGTAAATAAATCTTTAATTTCATTTACATAATCTTTAAAAAATTTTTCTGACTGAAAAAAACCTTCAATAATTATATTATCTTTATGGGGAATAGGGGTGTACTTAAAACATCCTTGTTTGACTAATTCTAAATTTTCATGCAAATGAACTGGAATTTTTGAAAAAATACTATTTTTATATTTTTTCCACGAAATTACAGTTTTTTGAGCATATTCTTTTGATATTTGTCCTTTCATTTGATCTAAATAATTTTTTCTAAAATTTTCACTTTCTTCCAGTAAAAAAAAATTGGAGTTTATTCTTAGTGAATGGGCATAACCTGCTGAAATTTGGAAAAGCATGTTACCTAAACCACCATCAAGATGTGAGGATATCATAAAATAAATTGGCAAGTTTTATGCCAACAAACATATTAATGTGAATCTAAATCTTTTTTTACATCTTCATGGTCACCCGTGATTATATGATGTTTGCTTTTTTTCTTTATAAGAATTTCTAAGAAAGGAATTAAGGTTAATGGAAGCAACCCACCAATTACAATACCTAAGATCATGCTGCGAATATGTGGATCTAGATAACTAGCTATTAAATCAGCTAAAATATGTGAAAAAACAGCTCCCAAAATGCCTGCAATATAACCTTTTGAAACTATTTTAAGAAATCTATTTATACTCAAACCAGAGTAATATCCTATAAGCATTATACCTACATGAACAAACCCAAAGACAAATCCTCTCATATTTGGTGGTAGGTTATTTATGTAAATATCAAGGATATGTTCCATTTAGACTATTAAATTCAAATATAAGTTCTATTATTTATTCAGTAAATAATCAATTAGTAAAAATTTGATTGTATCTTGAAATAAGCTATTCTGAGTTAAGATTGATAAAACTTGATATTTTTTTTAGTTTATACTAACCTATGAAAGGTAGTACTATGTTTTTATTAAGAAAAAAGAATAAATTTATTTCAAAATTCATTTTTTTTGTAGTTCTTTTTTTACCTTTTTGGTCAAAATCACTCAATGTATTTGAAATGTCGCTAATCGGAATAGGTTCAGGTGTAGTTCTTCATCAGTACTTTGATAATTCCTTAAATAAAGAAAGTCAGATGATGAAAAAGTCAAAAGTGATTGAAAAATACTATAATTCCAAAAAAAGAACAATAAATTCAGATGAATTTTCAAGTATGCCAATACAAGAGAAATTAATAATAATTGAAGTTTACCATTCTTATAATAATTAATTTCTAAAAAATTTCTTTCTTTTGTCGTTGATAAAATAACAGTATGTGGAAATGAAAATATTTTTAAAAACATTATTTTTTTGTATTTTTTTTAGTTCAACAGTAAAGGCTAACGCGTTTTCTGAAGTTTTTGGTTCGGAGGGTGCAGCTGGAATAAGTCAGTCTAAAATCAGAAGTTTAAGTTATACTTTTCAGTACTTTACATTAGTTGGATCAATTGGTTACGTAGCAAAACAATTGCATAATTCGGGTTTTATGGAACCCTTGGGTTTAATGCCAGAATCTATTCACAATTTATCTCCTCTCGCTTATAAAGATAATTTCCTAATTAACAAATATAATGCAAATGCTTATGCGGTTGGTGAAAAGATTGAAAATTTAAATATGTTAAATGATTATAATATTAAAGCTGCAAAGAACCCGTTTTCAGTTAAATCTATTGAATCTAGGAATAATTTTAATTTCAATAAATCTTCATCTCTTAATTTTGAAAGAAATAATCTTGTTGACAGGTATCTTGATGATTAAAAAACTCTTCATTTTATATATTAGTATTTTTTTAGTGGGGTGTTCTCTCCCGAACCTCAACAGAGATAATGTTATTAGAACATCATCATCTGCAGCTGGTGGTTATCTTGGTTACCACCTTTCAGATGGTGATTTTTTTACAACATCGGTGGGCTCAACTATTGGGTTGATAGTAGGAGAAACCCTAGCAGAATTTATAGGTCAAGATGATAATTATTATTTCACACAAGAAACACTAAGAATCCTTGAAATAAATGATAACAATGGAATTACAAATACTGGGTATTGGAAAAACCCAAAAAGCAGAAATGAAGGTGTTGTTAAAATAAAAGGACACTATGGAAACCCAAATTGTAGGCTTATTGAACATATATATTTAAAAAATAGTATTATGAGTAGCACTCCCAAAAATTCTTTTAGTACAGCATGTAGAGAAGAAAGCGGGCGGTGGGCTATGATTAAATAATTAAAGTTTATTTTTTTTTAAAAATTATTATATCATACAAGTTATGATAATTATTTCTCCAGCAAAAAATCTCAATATTCTTCCAGAAAAGCAATCATTACAATTGAGTAAACCTTTTTTCAAAAATGACACAAATTTATTAGTAAGTAAGTTAAAAGAACTTAAATTTGATAAATTAAAAAATTTGATGAATATAAGCGACTCTCTGACAGAACTTAATTTACAAAGATTTCAAGATTTTAATTCAAACGAAAACGTTTTTAAACCCGCAGTTTTTATTTTTAGTGGTGATACCTTTAATGGCCTTTCAATAAGATCATTTTCAAAAGAAATGCTATTTTCGGCCCAAGAAAGATTGAGAATTCTATCAGGTCTCTATGGATTGTTAAGACCATTAGACATAATTCAGCCATATAGATTAGAAATGAGTACTAAAATTGGTTCAATTTTAGGTACTTCATTGCACGATTTTTGGAAAAAAAAAATAACATCATGTTTAAATAATGATCTATCTAAGTGTAGAAGTAAATATTTATTCAATCTATCTTCACAAGAATATTTTGAGTCAATTGAAAAAAAAAATTTAAATGCAAAGATAATAAATTTTGATTTCAAAATTTTTAAACAAAATAAACTAAAATCTCCTGGTATGATGATAAAAAAATACAGAGGTATTATGGCTAAATACATTATAACAAATAAACTTTTTGATTTAGAAGAACTTAAAAAATTTAATGAATTAGGGTTTAAATTTGATTCTTATGATGAATCTAACAATAAGCTACTTTTCATATCTAAATGAAAAAAAAAATTTTAATTCAGATTCCCTGTCTCAATGAACAGTCAACAATTGGGAAAGTTATTAAAGATTTAAAAAAAGTTTTGAAGAATGCAGAAATCGTTGTTTACGATAACTTATCAACAGACAATACTGTAAAAGAAGCAAAAAAACATGGTGCTAAAGTTGTTTTAGAGAAAAAAAAAGGGAAAGGTAATGTAGTAAAAAGAATGTTTTCCGGTAACTATGATGCAAATATTTATGTAATGATAGATGGTGACCACACTTATGACACAAGTAAATTAAAACAATCAATTGATATACTTTATGGAGAAAAATATGACATGCTTGTTGCAAAGAGAATTCATTCAGATCCTTCTGCATATCGACGTGGACATGTAATAGGAAATCAGATGTTTTCACGTTTTGTTAATTACATATTTGGAAATGATATTTCTGATATTTTTTCTGGATATAGAATTTTTTCAAAAAGATTTATAAAGACATTTCCTCAGAATTCTAATGAATTCGAAGTTGAGGCAGAGTTGACTATTCATGCTCTTGAACAAGGTTTTAAAGTTGGTGAATTTGAATGCTTATATAAGCCAAGACCTGAGGGATCTGTAAGTAAACTAAGTACTTTTAAAGATGGTATGAAAATTTTAAGGTTAATTTTGATACTTATCAAGGATGAAAAACCTTTGTTATTTTTTTCAATTCTAAGTGTTTTTTTCATAATATTATCTCTCGCTGTTGGCATTCCAATCATTAAGGAATTCTACATAACTGGTTTAGTGGAACGCCTTCCATCTGCAATTTTAGCTGGATTATTTTCTGTTTTATCTTTTTTGAGCTTTTTCTGTGGTCTTATTTTAGATGTTATGAAAAAAATAAGATTCGAAAATAAAAAAATGAATTACCTTCTTTTTAAGGAGTAATTTATTTAATTGGTATAGAAATCTTTTTTACTTCTTTCTTAACTATTTTCTTATCAAACTCTCGCTTATTCTCATTAATTAGCCAGACCATTTGCATAGCTAGTGAATGAACTCTTTTTGCCTTAGTTTCTCCAGAAAGAAATCTTGAAAATTGTCTTTTGCTCAGCCCTAATATTTCTGAAGACTTATCAATATTTAAATTATTAACTTTCATCCACTTTTTAATTTCCTCTGGTTTTGGGTTATCTATATCAAAGAAAAACAATTAATTACTTTCTAAATATGACTTTTTGGTTAATTCTTTGAATTTTTTCTCATCTTTATTTTTCCTATCAATCAACGAAATAGTTATTATAGAGAAAAATGAAATCGACATTGAAAAGAGTCCAGGATATTTGTAAGGAAAAATTGCGTTCTTAAATCCTAAGGTTTCAACCCAAACAGTAGGTCCCAGAAAAACTAAAAGTAAAGCACTTAATAAACCTATAAATCCGCCATACATTGCTCCATTTGTAGTCAAGTTTTTCCATGAGATTGTGAGAAATAAAATTGGAAAATTTGTACTTGCTGCAACTGCAAAGGCCAAACCAACCATAAAAGCGACATTTTGTCCTTGGAAAATAATACCTAAAATTATTGCTATTATTCCTAGAAATACAGAAGAAATTTTAGAAACTAAAATTTCTTTTTTCTCATCACTTTTTCCTTTTTTTATTACATATACATAAAGATCTCTTCCAATTGCTGATGCTCCGGCAAGAGTAAGTCCTGAGACAACAGCTAAAATAGTTGCGAACGCTACGGCTGAAATGAATCCTAAAAAAATATCACCACCAAGAGCATGAGATAAATGAATTGCGGCCATATTATTTGAACCAATGAGATTATTATCAGGATCCATATAATTATAATTATTGGTCAAAAAAATAATGGCTCCAAAACCAATTACAAATGTTAAAATATAAAAATAACCGATAAAAGTTGTGGCATAGAAAGCTGAAATTCTTGAGCTTTTTGCATCTGGAACTGTAAAAAACCTCATTAGGATATGAGGTAAGCCTGCAGTTCCAAATATTAAAGCTACTCCTAATGAAATAGCAGAAATTGGATCAGTAATTAATTTTCCTGGATATAAAATTGATTTTTTTTCTGGATGAACATTACTAGCTTCTTCAAGCAATTTACCAATACTAAATGAATAATTATTTAGAACCATAACAGCAAGAGCTGTTGCACCCAAGATTAAGAGAATGGCTTTAATAATTTGTACCCATGTTGTAGCTATCATTCCACCAAAACTAACATAAATAATCATTAGTAAACCTACAATCCAAATCGCATAATAGTAAGGTAATCCAAATAAAATTTGTATTAAGGATCCTGCTCCCACCATTTGTGCAATTAAATAAAAAATAACAGTAACTAAAGTTCCACTTGCTGATAAAATTCTTATTTTAGATTGGGTTAATCGTGTTGAAGTAACATCAGCAAATGTATATTTTCCCAAATTTTTAAGCTTTTCTGCAATTAAAAATAAAATTATTGGCCATCCCACTAGAAAACCTATTGAATAAATTAACCCATCAAAACCTGAAAAAAAAACGAGTCCTGATATTCCTAGAAATGACGCCGCAGACATGTAATCCCCAGCTATAGCCAAACCATTTTGTAAACCTGATATTTTCCCACCAGCAGCGTAATAATTGCTTTTATTAAAATTTTTCTTTGATGCAAAGTATGTTATTAAGAGTGTTATAAATACAAAAATACCAAAGATTAATGCAGCAAAACCTTTGCTACTTGAGTCGGACGCTATTGTAGAAAATGGAAAAATTAATAAAGTTAAAAATAGAAATAGATTCATTTTTTTAATTTATCTAAAAATAAATTTGATAAAACTACGTAAATAAATGTTAAAAAAACAGAGATAATTATAATAAATAAACCTGAAAAAACTCCATATGTAATTGAGGATTCTGGCAAGGTTTTATGAAAAAATTCAGGTTTAAATCCTAATATTAATATAAAAGAAAAGTAAAGAATTAGTACAATAAAAGAAAGTGAATAGCTAATCAAATTAGAAAAAAAGATTAATTTTTCTAAATTATTATCATTTTTATTATTGTTCATGATTTTTAAGTCAGGCTATGATTAGATAACCTGACTTTAAAAATTTAACTCTGATACTTAGAGATTTACAGTTACAGCTTTAACTTCAGTGTAATTCTTTAAGACCTCATGCCCCATCTCTCTTCCCCATCCTGATTCTTTGTATCCACCAAACGGAAGGGATGCATCAAAAATATTATGACAGTTAACCCAGACTGTTCCTGCACGAATTTTTGCTGCCATTTTATGAGCTACACTAATATCTTTAGTCCAAACACTTGCTGCTAAACCAAAATTAGTATTATTAGCTTCTGTCGCAATTTTTTCTAAACTTTCGTCAGAAAATGGTTGTGCACAAACAACTGGACCAAAAATCTCTTCTTTTACAAGAGTCATGTCAGCATTTGTTTTTGCAAAAACCGTTGGATGGACAAAATGACCACCAGATGAATTATCATAATTTCCTCCAGCAATTACCTCACCACCTTCTGATTTTCCAGATTCAATGTACCCAGCTACTTTTTGATACTGTTCATCTGAAACAAGTGGTCCCATCTCTGTTGAAGTTTCCATACCAGGACCAACTTTAATATTTTCAGCAATTTTTGCTATTCCTTCAGAAACTTTATCAAAAACTTTCTCATGAGCAAATAATCTAGATCCAGCACAACAACATTGGCCATGGTTAAAAAATATAGCCGATGCTGCACCTGCGATTGCTGCATCAATATCAGCATCTGGAAAAATTATCGTAGGAGATTTCCCTCCAAGTTCTAATGATACTTTTTTTAAGTTACCCGATGCGGCTTTTGTAATTATTTTTCCAACCTCAGTTGATCCAGTGAAAGCAACTTTATCAACCATTGGGTGTTCAGCAAGAGGTGCACCAGCATCTTCACCAAACCCTGTTACCAAATTTAAAACACCTTCAGGCAATATACCCGCGTCGTGAATAATCTCAGTTAACCTAAGAGCAGATAAAGGAGTTTGTTCTGCTGGTTTGAGCACGACTGTACAGCCAGCAGTTAAGGCAGGGGCAATTTTCCATGCAGCCATTAACAATGGAAAATTCCACGGGATAATCTGACCACAAACACCAACTGGTTCTCTTAATGTGTAGCTATGATATTTTGCACCTGGTGTGTATAAACAGGAGTAGGGAATTGTATTTCCTTCAATTTTTGTTGCCCAACCTGCCATGTACCTAAAAATATCAGATGATAGTGGTACATCAGCCGCTCCAGCAACAGCAACTGGTTTTCCGTTGTCTAAAGATTCAAGTTGAGCTAATTCTTCACCATGTTTATCAATTAAATCGCCGATTTTCCAGATGATTTTACCTTTTTCACTGTTAGACATTTCAGTCCAAACTCCAGAATCAAAAGCTTTTCTTGCTGCCTTAACAGCAAGGTCAATGTCTTTACTATTACCTGCAGAGCAAGAAGCAATTTTTTTTCCAGTAGCAGGATCTTCAACATCAAAGGATTTCCCAGAATTGGGGTCTATCCATTTTCCAGCTATATACAGTTTTTTTTCTTTACTTAAAAAATCGCCAACGTTATCGTTGACTTTATAATTTAGGATCGAAGCATCCATAAAATTTCCTCCAAAATAAAAGTTTACTTTAATATAATAATACTAGAAAAAATCTTTAGTTAAAGAAAATTCTAAAGTTTTGTAGGGTTGTCTAGTCCTTTATAAACTTTTTCAGGATCAAAAACTTTTTTTTCTTCATTAAAAACTAAGTTTGTTGAAAAATTTTCACCTTGTTTTTCAAGCTCTCTATAAAAGCATGACTTGTAACCTACATGACAACTTGCTTTTGTACCTAAAAGCTCAACAAAAAGAATAATACAATCTTGATCATCATCAATTTGAATTTTGACAATGTTTTGAAAAAACCCAGAAGTTTCTCCTTTTTTCCAAATTTTTTTTCTACTTCTTGACCAATAGTGAGACATTTTTGTTTTAATTGATGCCTTCAAAGCTTCTTCATTCATATAGCCATGCATCAAGACTTGATTGTCTTCATAATCAATTGTAATCACTGGAATAAGACCATTTTCATCAAACTTAGGTTGAAAGCTTTTTCCTTCTTCTACTTCTTCAACCGAGGTTCTTTTTGAAAATACTATTTCCATAATTTATTTGATAAAATCAGTGAATCTTTGTCCAATTGATTTATCTGTTTTAAATTCGCCGAGGAAGCAACTAGTAATAGTTGAGACGTTAGGTTTTTGGACTCCTCTAGTCGTCATGCATTGATGAAGGGCTTCAATGTAGACAGCTACACCCTTAGGTTTTAAAGACTTTTCAATACAATTTGCAATTTGTTGTGTCATAGTTTCCTGAGTCTGTAATCTTTTTGCGAAAATATCTACTACTCTAGCTAACTTGGAAATACCGACAACATTTTTTGTGGGAATATATGCTAAATGTACTTTGCCAATAATTGGTACCATATGATGTTCACAATGAGAATGAAAAGAAATGTCCTTTAACATTACAATATCTTCATAACCCTGAACATCTTCAAAAGTCTTGCTCAAATAACTTTCGGGAGATTCATTGTATCCAGAAAAGAACTCATTGAATGCATTCACAACTCTTTTAGGTGTTTCTCTTAAACCTTCGCGAGATGGATCATCACCAGCCCACTTGATGAGTGTTTCAACAGCTTTTTCAGCTTCTTCTCTAGAGATAGATTTATCTAAAGTTGGTTGGAAGTTTTTCTTAGTAATTACAGAAGTCATAAATAATCTTACATTAATATAATATATATTTGTATTATTTAAATAAATTTAAAGTTATATACTTAATATTTGTGAGTTGAAAGTGCAAAGTGAAATTTAAAATTATTAATGGAAAAGTTTTTGACCCTACTCAAAAACTAGATAATAAAAAACAAGACATATTTGTTAAAGATGGTCAAATAGTGAAACCTTCTCCCTCTGAGGTTTGCGAATACAAAACTACTTATGATGTTGAAGGTATGATTGTAATGGCTGGGGCTATTGATATTCATTCACATATTGCGGGAGGAAATGTTAATAATGCAAGATTACTTTCGCCAGAAATTCATACAAAATTTGTTGAAAGTAGTCTTAATAGAAAAAAAAACCTCCCTGGATTTAACACTAGGTGGACCGCTGATGGTACTGGTTATAGATATATTGAAATGGGATTTACAACAGTGGTTGAGCCTGCAATTCTTCCAATAAATTCTTTTTTAGCCCACTTAGAGCTAGAAAGAATACCTATGATCGACAAAGCTGGTTTAGCGATTCTTGGAAATGATTCTTTTTTACTTGAAAGTCTTTATAAAAAAAGAGGTCAAAACTTTGTAAATGATTATGTTGCCTATACATTAGAGTCTACTAAATGTATAGGATTAAAAGTTATAAACGCAGGTGGATCAGAGTTTTTTAAAAATGGAGGCGAGATATTTAATCTAGATGATGTTGTACCTGCATATGGAGTTTCTTCAAGAGAAATTCTAAAAACTCTTAACACTGCTAACGAGGAACTTAAAATAAAACATCCGCTACATGTTCATTGTAACAACTTGGGTTTACCAGGAAATATTGATACCATCATTGAGACGATTAAGTCTGCAGAAGGAAGGAGAATGCATTTAGCACATGTACAATTTTATGCTTACGGGAATCAGGGAAAAAAAGGTTTTTCCTCAGGTTCTCTGGATTTAGCTGAAGCAGTTAATTCAAATAAAAATATTACTGTTGATGTTGGTCAAGTTATGTTTAACCCAACGGTTACGATTTCATCTGATATAATGAGACAGTATAGTGCAAGAAAAAATGCAAATCCAAAAAAATGGGTGATATCTGAAATTGAGGATGGGGGAGGCGGTATTATACCTTATCACTACAAAGAAAAAAACTTTGTTAATGCTTTACAGTGGTTAATTGGACTTGAGATTTTTTTACTTGTAAAAGATCCCTCACGTGTTTTCTTTACCACAGACCACCCAAATGGTGCACCATTTACAAGTTACCCTGAACTATTTAGGCTTCTTATGGATTATGAATTTAGATTACAAAAAATTGATAGTATTAATAAAGATTCATTGGATATATCTTATTTAAAGGATTTAAAAAGAACTTACTCTATGTATGAAATAGCAGTAATGACAAGGGCATCACCAGCTAAAATTTTAGGACTTGAAGATAGAGGATCTTTAAAAGAAGGTTGTATAGCGGATATATCAATTTATAACCCAAAGAAAACAATAGATAAAATGTTTAGAGAAGCTAGTTATGTTTTTAAAGATGGTGATGAGGTAGTAAGAAATGGAAAAGTTTTAAAACATAAAAAAACTACCACGCAATGTATAAAAACTACATATGAAAAATCGATATTAAAAGAAGTAGATAAATGGATTAAAGGATATTACTCACTTGATTTAGATCAGTTTAGGGTAGACCAAGAATTTTTCAATGTTAACAATTTTAAAAGCCATTAAAAAATTAATCTTTATCAATGATTTTAAAAAAAAATGGTGTAATAAAAAGGGTGAGAAAAATTGAAAAAATTATTCCTGATATTAATACAATACCAATGGTTAGTCTAGACTCAAAGCCAGCGCCTGAACCAATGACAAGAGGGACAACACCCACAACAGTTGATATTCCAGTCATAATAATGGGTCTAAATCTTATTTTACAAGCAGAAATCAAAGATTCGTAGGATTTTTTACCAACTGATTTAAGTTGACGAGCAAATTCGACAATCAGAATTCCGTTTTTAGCAGATATACCCATTAATATAATTATACCAATTTGACTAAAAATATTTAGTGAGTTTTTAAAGATTAATAAAGCTAGTAAAGGAAAAATTAATGTTAATGGAACAGAAAGCATGATAATTAATGGATATTTAAAACTTTCAAATTGAGCACAAAGAATTAGATAAACAAAAATCAACGAAACTATAAATAAAAACATAAACTGTCTTGTAGATTTTTTATATTCTTTGCTTTGTCCTTTGAAATCTATTTTAAGATTACTGTCTAATTTTGTTTCATTAACATTTTCAAGAAAGTCAATAGCTTTTCCAAGTGAATAACCTTTTTTTAGACCAGCACTTAATGTTATAGATCTCATTTTGTTATACCTATTCAATTCTTTTGCCTCAGTAATTTCTTTAAATTTTAATAAATTTTCAAGTCTAACAAACTCTCCTTCAGGTGTTTTTACCTCAAAAGAACCAATATCTGATGAGCTGGTTCTTTGTTCTTTTACAGATTGCAGGATTACATAATATTCCTCTCCGTTTTCAATGTAGGTATTTACTTTTCTTCCAGCTAGAAGAACCTCCAGAGTTCTTCCAATTTCAAGGTTTGAAATTCCTAAATCTGATACTTTGTCTTTATCAATTTTGACATTAATTTGTGGTCTATTTTTTTTGTAATCTATTCTTGCAAATAAGAAGTTTTCATTTTTTTTTACTTCATCTAGAACAATTTGCATATTTTTATTGATATTTTCATATGAATCCCCAGATACCACAAACTGTAATTGGGATCCTGAACGTCTCTGACCAAGACCTCTTGGTGGAAAAATAATAATTCTTGAGTCAGTAATTTCTGTAGAAATTTTTTTTATTTCTTCGATTATTTCCCAAATATTTCTTCGTTTTTCCCAATGTTCCAGAACAATTATACCAATCCCATCACTAAAGTTTTCAGTTCCTGAAAAACTTCTTGGAACTCTTAATAGAATTCTTTTAGCTTCTTTGTTTTCATTGAATTTCATAAGTTTTTTTTCTATTTTTAACATTTGGTCTACTGTATTTTGATATGTGCTCCCTTCAGGAGACTCTAAAAGCATAAAAAAGGCCCCTCTATCTTCTCTCGGAGATAGTTCTTTGGAGACTTTTTGGAAAATATAAATTATTGAAAAAATGACTAATATGACGAAGGATATTAAAATCATTTTTTTTTCTAAAATAAATTTCAAAAAAGAAATATAAAGATCTTCAAACTTATTCCTTAAATTTTTTGTGGCTTTGACATTCAAAATCCTGGAGCATAACATTGGTGTCAGAGTTAAGGAAACAATCGTTGAAAAGAAAATTGCACCTATGACTGTAACAGCAAGTTCTTTAAATAACTTTGCAGTGTCTCCTTCTATAAAAATTATTGGTATAAAAATACAAATTAAGACTATTGAAGTTGAAATAATTGCAAAAACAACTTCCTTTGAACCCTGAATAGAAGCTTTGGTTTTTGAAAGTCCTGACTCAACTTTTTTATAAATATTTTCAAGCATTACTATTGAGTCATCAATTACCAATCCAGTGCAAAGAACAAGTGCTAATAAAGTAATTAGATTGATCGTATATCCAAAGAAATTAAGAAAAATAAAAGTTGATAATATTGATATTGGAACAGTCAAAAAGGGAATTATTGTTGTGGTAATATTTCTTAAAAAAATTAAAATTATGACTGTTACAAGAACTATTGCAAAACATAACGTAAAAATGACTTCTTTGAGTGCTTCAGAAACGAAGAGTGAAGTATCATAGCTTTGGTAAATTTTTATGTTTGCAGGAAGTTCATTTTTTATTTTCATAAATTCATTTTTTACACCATCTGTTACTTTAATTAAATTTGCTTCTGTCTGTTTTAATATCCCAAGACCAATCATTTCTTCTCCATTCCCTCTAAAAAGTTGTCTAGTTTCCTCTGGCCCAATTTCTATTTTTGCAACATCACCTAATTTAACGAATGAAAAATCATCTCCTTTTTTTACAACAAGATTTTGAAAATCTTCAACAGTCTTATAGTCACTATCTAATTTAACTGTAAAATCTCTGAATTTAGATTCAAGTCGACCAGCAGGAATCTCTATATTTCCTTCGTTAATTTTTTTTTCTATATCAAGAACTGAAATTTTGTATTTTGAGAGAAGGTCGGGATTTAACCAAACACGTAGAGATTTTTTTTTACCACCTGATATTCTAACTTTAGCAACTCCAGGAATTACTGATAAGCGATCTACTAAGTATCTTTCTGCATAATCAGTAAGTTCAAGCTGTGTAATATCGTCAGATGTTAGGTTCAACCACATCACTGCATTTCCGTCAGAGTCAATTTTTGATATTTCAGGTGATTCGGAGTCTTTTGGTAAATTTTCAAGAATTCTTGAGACAGAATCTCTTACATCATTTGCAGCTTCATTAATATCTTTTTCTGCTATAAATTCGATTGTTACTTTAGATCGACCGTCTCTGCTAACTGAGGAAATTGATTCAATTCCATCAATACCACTTATCTGTGCTTCTATTATTTCTGTTATTTTAGTTTCAACAATATTTGATGCTGCACCTGAGTATATAGTATCAATAGTAATTTCTGACCTTTCAATATCAGGAAATTGTCTTAGAGGTATTTTATTCAAAGAAAGCAGTCCAATCAATATTATGAAGCTTATTAAAACACTACAAAAGACGGGTTTTTTAATAAAAAACTCTGATATATTCATTTAATTTTCACTGGTGTTCCTTCTTTTATTTTGTTTATTCCCTCATAAACAACTAAATCAAAGGAACTTAAACCATCTATAATTTCAACAAGGCCATCTTTTCTTAGACCAATATTTACTTTTTTTTTTAAAACAGTATTTTTTTTATTAACAAGGTAAACATATGTAATATTGTCTTGATTGAAAACAGCATTTTCTCTTATAAAAAATGATTCTCTGTCATTAAAGTTGAAGGTTAGATTAACCATTAATCCAGGTTTTAATAAACTATTAGGGTTATTAATTATACCAATAATTTTAAAAGTTCTAGTCTCATCATCTATCAGTGGATCAATAATTGAAACTTTTCCTTTAATATTCATATCACTGTCAATTGAACTTCTAAGAGAAAAAATTGTTTTGTCATTAATTTTATTAATAAATTTTTCAGGAACTTTTGCTTGAATTTTTAGTTTTTTGATATCATAAAGAGTAGTTATTACGTCTCCTGGTTTGACAAGAGAGCCTTCACTAAAGCTTTTTACACCAGTGATGCCATCAAAAGGAGCCAATATCTTTAAATCATTTATTTTTGCATTAATTTCTTCTAACCTGGCGTTTAACTTATCTTTAAGCATTAGACGATTGTCTAGTATAGTTTGAGAAATATTACCTTTAGAGAAAAGTTTACTTGCTCTTTCATAATTCATTTGTGCTTCTTTAACTTCAGCTAAAATTTGTTTTTTTATTGCATTTTCTTCATCATCAAAAAGTTCTATTAAGATTTGATTTTTTTTTACAAATTTACCTTCTTTAAAAACAATCTTTTTTATTTTTTCAGAAATTACAGTTGTTACCTGAACTTTTTCATTAGCTAAAATTTTTGCAGGAAGTTTTAACACATCTTTTGTAATTTTTTTTTCTGGAGGTTGAGCAACGACAGTGATAGCTTGTTGAGAAAAAGAATCACTAAAAAAGAGAAAAAATATTAAAAAAAAAAAAAGATTCATTTTACTCTTAGTTCATTGATAATTGTTTTATAGTCATTGTTTTTAAATATTGTTGATCCGGAAACAATTACATTAGCTCCTGCATCTTTTACATCTCTAACATTTTCTAAATTTATTCCACCATCAACTTCAATATCAATTATTCTATCTCCAACAAGTTCTTTGATTTTTACAATTTTTTCTATTTGATCACTCATAAATTTCTGGCCTCCAAAACCAGGTTCAACAGTCATTATTAAAATTAGATCGATTTTATCAATGAAATTCACAATTGATTCAGGCATTGTTTTAGGCTTTATACATATTCCAACTTTTTTTTGTCTGCTTTTAATATAATCAATGCAAGTATCAATATTTTCTGAAATCTCCTGATGAATTGTGATTATATCAGCTCCTGCATCAATAAAGTCTTTAAGGTATTTTTTTACTGGGTCAATCATAAGGTGTACGTCAAAAGTTTTGTTCGAATAATTCCTAATAGATCTAATAACATCTGGCCCTATTGTTAAATTTGGAACAAAGTGACCATCCATAACATCTATATGGATATAATCACATCCTGATTCATCAAGTTTTTTTATTTCTTCTCCCAGAATTGAGAAGTTTGCTGAAAGAATTGATGGAGCAATCTTTACATTATTACTCATAAAATCTGTTGTTCATCATTAGGTGAATAGGTTCCTGATGTTGCAGATGAATTAAGTTTGCTTCTTTTAAAAAGAGCATCTTGAGATATTTTTATGTTATTTTCTTCACCTTTCCATGATGAAATAGCAGGTTGTTGCAAAGCCCTTCCATATGAGTAGCTTAACTTCCATGAAAGATCTTTAAAGAGCTTGTTCATTTCATTGAGATGAAGTGTTGCTTTTTCGTTACTTTGTCCACCAGATAAAAAAACTATAGCAGGAACATCTTTGGGTACGTTTTCATTTAAGCACTGGACAGTTAATTTTGCTACCTTTTCAGCTGAAACCTGTTCTTTGCATTCTGTTCCAGAAATCACCATGTTAGGTTTTAAAAGAATTCCCGAAAGATTGACGTGGTGTAATTGTAGTTGTTGAAAAACTTTTTTTAAAGTTAATGATGTCACTTTAAAACAGTCTTCAATAGTATGATTGCCATCCATGATAACTTCTGGTTCAACAATAGGAACCATTAAATTATCTTGAACAGTTTTGGCATATCTAGCAAGCATGAATGCATTTGATTCCAGACAATATGAAGAAGGATAATTCTTTGTTAAGTTAATATTAATTATTGCTCTCCATTTTGTAAATTCAGCTCCTAAAACTTTGTATTCTTTTAATCTTTCAGAAAGGCCATCAAGCCCTTCAGTAAACTTTTCATCTGAGTCTTTGGATAAAGGTATTGCACCCTTGTCAACTTTGATTCCAGGTATAATACCTATATCTGATAAATATTTTGGGAATGGGATACCTTCAGATGTTTTTTGTTTTATGGTTTCGTCATATAGGATAACTCCACTTATAAATTCATTAAGATTTTTAGTTTTAAATAATAGCTCTCTGTAGCTTCGTCTACTTTCAAAGTTAGACTCAACATTAATTGACTCAAACCTCTTTTTTATTGTATTAGTACTTTCATCGGCAGCTAGTATACCTTTAGGTGGTAGGCATAATTTGCTGGCTATTTCATTTATAATATTTTTAGTCATAAATTACTTTTAGTTTTTAATTGTTCAAACTATCTAGACCAGGAAGACCATTGCCTTGAATAAACTCAAGAAATGCTCCACCACCTGTCGAAATGAATGAAAAATAATCAGAGGCTTTCGCATGATTTAACATAGATATAGTATCACCTCCACCAGCCACGGAAAAGAAATTTTTATTATTATTATTTTTTACTGCTTTAATTACATAATTTGTACCTTCGTCAAATGGTTTTTGTTCATAAAAACCTAATGGACCATTCCAGAGGAGACATGAACATTCTTCAATAAAATTAAAGTATTTCATTCTGGTTTGTGGGCCAATATCAAAAATTTTTTCATCTTTTTTAATATCATTAATTGATCTTAATTGATTTTTTTTATATTTATCAATAGTAACAAAGTCGTTAGGTAGAACTATTTTATCGCCATAATAGTCTAAAAGACTTTTAGCGGTTTTTTTCATTGACTTTTCACAAATTGAGGACCCAATATTAATGTCTTTTGAATATAAAAAAGTGTTAGCCATTGCTCCACCTATAAGAATTTTATCAAATTTTTTTAAATAATATTCTATAACCTTTATTTTAGTTGAAACTTTTGAACCACCAAATACTGCTACAGCAGAGTTATAATTGGCATTAGTAATTAATTTTTTAAGATTTAAAACTTCTTTTTCTAAAAGCATTCCAGGAAAGGATGGTAAGAATTTCGGAATTCCCACAATTGAAGAATGTTTTCTATGGCATGTAGAAAAGCTCTCATTAATATAAATATCGGCAAAAGAGGATAATTTCTTTGAGAAGATATCATCGTTAGATGCTTCTTGCTCAAAAAATCTTAAATTTTCCAATAAAACTACATTACATTTATTGAATGCTTTTTCAATTTTTTCTTTTTTAATATTCATTATGTTATCTTCTATAAAAACTATTTCTGAATTAATATAAGCGCTTATTTTTGATGAAAGAAGTTTTAGTGACAAAGATTCTTTGTCATTTTGATTTGGTCTACCCATATGGGAAATCAATATAATTTTTGCTTGTCTTTTAAGTAAATACTTAATTGTCGGAGTGATCTTTTCTAATCTAGTGAAATCTACTATTTCACCTTCATATGAAGGTAAATTTAAATCAACTCTAAGTATAACTTTCTTATTAATTACAAAACTATCGATGTCTTCGAATTTTTTTTTTAGTGTGATCACGTCAGAATTTTTTTTTTAATTAAATGGACTATATTATTACAATTAAAACCAAAAAAATCAAAAAGGTCATCACCTTTTCCAGATTCTCCAAAATTGTCAATACTTACCAATAAGTCATTTTTATTAATATATTTATGCCAGCCAAAACTTGAGGCAGCCTCAATTATAACTTTAGGTTTATTACCCAGTATTTTGTCTTGGTAGCTAGAACTTTGTTTGTTAAATAATTCCATCGATGGCATTGATACTACATTACTTTTTATTTTTTTACTCACAAAAAAATCGTGAACTTTTAGCGCAAGTGATACTTCCGATCCCGTTGAAATTATTGAAAACTTTCCATCATTAAATTGCCTAAGGAAATAAGCCCCCCTTTTAAGCTTATTTTCTTTAAAATCATTTCTTATTAAAGGTAAATTTTGTCTAGATAGTATTAATGCTGTTGGTGAATTTGTATTTTTAATTGCAAACTCCCATGCTTCAAAAGTCTCTATTGAATCACAAGGACGAATAACGAAAAGGTTAGGAATTGACCTGAGACTTGCTAAATGCTCTATGGGTTGGTGCGTTGGTCCATCTTCTCCCAGACCTATTGAGTCGTGTGTAAAAACATAGATTACTTGTTGCTTCATCATTGCAGATAACCTAATGGCGTTTTTACAGTAATCTGAAAAAACTAAAAAAGTTCCACCATATGGTAAGAATCCACCATGAACCGCTATTCCGTTCATTGCTGCAGCCATCAGATGTTCTCTCACACCGTAGTGAATATAGTTTGTACTTTTACCATTAATTTTAGAGTTTGACATTTTTGTTAAATTTGATGATGTTAAGTCTGCAGAACCTCCTAAAAAATTTGGTATTTTATTTGAAAAAAATTCTAAACATTTTTGTGATGATTTTCTTGTAGCCTCAGCATTTTTATCTTTAGAAAGACTTTTTAAAAAATCTAGAGTTTTATTATCCCTTTTGAATTGTATCGACTTAAATTGAGATATTAATTCTTTAAATACTTTTTTACCTTTATATTTTTTTTCCCAAATAATCCTTTTATTTGTTCCTTTTTTACCAATATTTACCCATTTGTCTTTAATTTCTTTAGGTATTTCAAACTTATTGTATGGCCAATTTAGTTTTTGTTTTGTTAGTGAAGCTTCTTGAGAACCCAATGGAGAGCCATGTGAAGTTTCTTTTCCAGATTTATTAGGAGAGCCATATCCAATAATACTATTTGAAATAATTAATGTTGGTTTCTTAGAGTTTAATGATAATTTCAACCCATGTTCAATACTTTTGAAGTCATGACCATTAATTTCAATAGTTTTCCAATTACAGGCTTCAAATCTTTTCTTCTGATCATCTGAACATGTAAGGCTAGTTGGACCATCAATCGAAATTTTATTATCATCAAAAATTACTATTAATTTATTAAGGTTTAGGTGACCAGCAATTGAGATTGCTTCATGAGAAATCCCTTCCATAAGACATCCATCACCGGCTATTACCCATGTATTATGATCATATATTTTTCCATATTTTTTATTTAATATTTTTTCAGCTATCGCCATTCCAACAGCATTAGCAAGACCTTGCCCAAGTGGTCCAGTTGTAGTTTCAATGCTTTTTAGAAGACCAAACTCAGGATGACCTGCTGTTTTACTTCCCAATTGTCTAAAGTTTTTTATTTGATTCAAATTACAGTCTTTATATCCTGTTAAATAGGATAAAGCATATAATAACATAGAACCGTGACCAGCAGACAAAATAAATCTATCTCTGTTAATCCATTTAGGCATTGATGGATCATATTTTAAAAACTTAGAGAATAAAACAGTTGCAACATCAGCCATACCCATAGGCATGCCGGGGTGTCCAGAATTAGCTCTTTCTATTGCATCTATAGATAAAGCCCTTATTGCATTAGACATACTTTTTAAATCATTTACTCTAGACATATTAATTTAATATAAAGCTTCCAAATGATCTAGGACCTCCAGAAACCTCTATTCTTTTTAAAATTTTTTCATTATTTAAATCCATTAAAATAATATTATCTTCGAACCAACAAGCAACAACAATTAAATTTTCATTATAGCTGATGTCAATACCTTCTGGGTATTCACAAAAATCATTTATCGTTTTAATGACTTTTTTACTTTTTAAATCTATAACCGAGATACTATTATCTCTTTGGTTAGTTACATAAATATTTTGTTTTTTTTTATTATGAACAACTTGGTAGGGCCACTTTCCAACCTCAATTTCTTTATCCACCTTTAAAGTTTTTTTATTTATTAAAGATACAGAGTTTGACTGAACATTTGTAATAAATATATATTCAGTCATGTGCGAGGAAAAAACCCCATAAGGAGCTTTACCAACTTTAACATTTTTAATTATTTTAAATTCATTAGTATCAATTATAGAAATATTATTATCGTCTTTATTGGCTACAAAAAGTTTTTTTATATCTTCAGCTAAAAATAGACCTGCAGGTGACTTACCAACATTTATTTCTTTTATGATATTATTGTTTAAAGTATTAACTACACTAATTTTGTTTTCATACCAATTAGTTACATAAAGAAGTTTAGTTGAATCAGAATAATTTAGGCTCATTGGGCTATTGCCAGCAAAAAAGAATTCATGTGTATTTTTGTTTAAATTAATTTTAGAAATATTATTACTCTCTGGGTTTGAAACAAAAATAGTTTTGTTCTTTTTATCAATAGCAATTCCTGCTGGTTTTTCTCCAACCTGAATTTGTCTGACATTTTTTTTTGCTTTTAAATCTATAACATCCAACATATTGGATTCTTGATTTGTTATAAAAGCGACATCACTTAGAAGACTTTTAAAAAAAAAGTTAAAAGAAATAAAAAAAAAAAGAATATTCTATTTTGACTCAGCAATAGATTTAAGACCTTTTAAAGAATTTTTTATAAAAATAGCAACCTTTTTTTTTGAGTTTTCATCATTCAGTGATTCAGGTGGATCATTGCCCATAAATCCTCTATAAAAGCCTGCTTTATAGTTAACTAATGTTTTTCCGTTTTCACTTTCTTTTACAAATATTTTAGCCGCATAACTATTTACTGGCATAATTTCATTGCTTGTTTCAACTATTCTCCATGAAATAAGTTTTTTTGTTTCGTCTAATTTTTCAAGCTTTTGTTTGACAAACTTTCCTCCATCAAACTCTAGTTTTCTTTCAGCACCGACTTTATTATTTTCAGCGGTTACTTTTTGGATAGAGGAGTTCCAATCATACTTCGTAAAATTTTTAACAATTTCCCAAACTTTTTCTGGGTTTGCATCAATTTCAACCTTTTCGTTAACTTTTTGTCTTGATGGTCCATGCCCATAAACGTTATTGTTATAAGAGACAATCAAAATGATTAAAAAAAATAATTTAAAAAAATTCATAATTTATCCTATTGTATGTTTTTAATAACTTTATATTTATTTTTATCCTGCAAAACAGATATTGCTACAAGTTGTTCTGTTTTTTCATCATCAATATCAACTATAACTGCATGAATATTTTCATTTATAGTTTTAATTTTTTTGATAATAAATCTTTTTGGCTCATGTCCAGCTTCAGAAAATTTCTCGAGAATATCATTTACAAATACTTTCATAATATCTAAGTACTAAAAAGTTTAATTTTTTTAAACAAAAAAATTAAAAACTTTGATATTTTATCTAATAGCAATGAATAAATTTATCAATACGATTTTAAATTATCCAAAATTAGTTGTGCTAATTTTTTTATCTTTAGCATTTTTATCTTTTTTTTTAACAGTTAATTGTCTAAAGATAGATACATCAACAGACTCCCTAATTAACGAAAATCTTGATTTTAAAATCAATCAAAAAAAACTAAAAAATGAGTTTAAATTTATTTCTAATAATATTTTAATTAGATTGTCATCAAATAATAGATTAGTTCTAAATGACTATACAAAAAATCTTATTGAAAAATTAAAAAAAAGAAAAGATCTTAATTTTGTATATTCTCCAAGTACTGATCCCTTATTTAAAGAAAACTTCTTTAGTTTTTTGAATCACAAAGAAAAAAAAAAAATTGTACAAAAGTTATATGAATATCAGCCATTTTTATCAGAAATTAATAATAACCCAAGAATGGAGGGATTTAATAATTTATTATCTCTAGCTTTGAAAACAAATGACCAAAGTTCTTTGGACAATTTTTATCCCATACTTACTTCTTTTTCAGAGTCATTGAAAAATGATAACAAGGTAGATTGGTCAAGTATTTTTGGTACTAATACCAACCAAAATTTTATCATTGAAGGTTACAAAGAAGAATTAAAAAAAAAGTTTAATGATTTTTATTCCTTTTTACTCAATCAAAAAAAAGATAATTCTGTCAAAATTGAATTTACAGGAGGATTAGTAATTGATTATGAAGAAATAAATTCTGTATCAACTGGAAATACTATAGCAGGTATTCTAAGTGTTCTTATTGTATCTTTAATTCTTTGGATGGCATTTAAAAATATACGAATAATTTTTATTTTAGTAGGGTCTATCTTAGTCGGCCTATCAATAACTATGGGAATTGTATCATTTACAATTGGGAGATTAAACCTGATTTCTGTTGCATTTGCAGTGCTTTTTATTGGATTAACTGTAGATTATGGAATTCAAATTGTTCTAAGAATTTTTGAGAGACATAAAATTGAAAGGCAAAATGTTTTATCAGGGCTAAACAGTATTTCAAATACTTTATTGATAGCCTCAATTCCAACTATGATTGGTTTTTTATCATTTTTCCCAACAAATTATATTGGCCTTTCCGAGTTAGGGATTATATCGTTTATGGGCTTAATCGTTGGATTATTTACTAATCTTATTTTTTTACCTTCATTACTAATTATACTTTTGCAAAAAATTGAAACTTACAACAATGAAAAAAAATCACTTATATACGAAAGAATTATTTTTTTTCTCATAAATAAAAAAGGTCTGGTATATTCTTTCATTTTTTTTATTTTTTCTTTTAATTTAATATTTCTCGAAAAAATTTCCTTTGACTACGATGCAATGAATCTAAAAGATCAAAACTTAGCATCTGTAAAACTAGCTAGAGAGATGATAAAAAAAAATCCTTCTTCAGACTATATTATATCTTTAACCCTGAAAAAAGAAGATTTAAAAAATACAAAGAAGCTTGATCTTTTATTAGAGAAAGAAAGTATTGACTCTTATTTTTCTTTTTTAGACATTAATTCTGAATTTAAGGATGACGATTTAGAGTATTTAAAATTTTTAATTAGGTCAGATAAAAATCCAGAATTTTATGCAAATGAAGATCAATTTGAAATTCTTAAAAAAAATTTAGTGAGTTTATCAAAAATTGGGAGTAAAAAAGTATCAAATCCTGCGAATGACATTCTAAAACAATTAGAGGTTATGCCCCTAGATGTTGAAAATGTTATAAAAATTCAATTTAATTTCTTTTCTGGATTTGACCTTTTAATGGAAAAAATTCAGAACTTTGGTTTGATAAACGAAAATTTTTATCAAGAAATTCCAGACTACTATTCAAAAAGATATATTTCAAATGACAAAAATTATAGAGTTGAAATTTTCCCATCAAAAGACGTTTCTTTTAAGAGAAATTTAGATGAGTTTGTTTATGATGTAGAATCTATCTTTCCAAATGCTACAGGTATGCCAATTATTCAACAAAAGGCTGGTCTTATTGTTATTGAATCTTTCATTACAGCATTATCAATATCAATTATTTTTTTAATTATTTTTATTTATTTAATTTTTAAAAGATTTCTTTATGTTCTTGTATCTGCACTTTCCATATTAATAGCTTTCATGTTTTCAATTTTTATAATGATTCTTTTTAATATAAACTTAAACTTTGCAAATATGATTGCACTACCTTTGCTTTACAGTCTGGGTATTTCTTTTACAATATATTTTATTAGAAGATTCATTCAATATGACAGAAAAATTGATAATGTAATAAAGAGTAACACACCAAAAGCAATTTTTTTTAGTGCTGCCACAACAATGGGATCATTCACTACATTAGCAATTTCAAGTCATAGTGGAACATCTTCAATGGGCTTGTTACTATTTATTTGTTTGTTAATGACAGTTTTGTCAGCTGTATTTATTTTACCCGTACTTTTAAGTTCATTTAAATTTTCAACTAAATAATTTTCCAATTTCCGTTTTCATCACGACAGGCAGTTGATTTTTCTTGGACTTGTTTTTTTCCTTTATTAACAGTTTTAGTAAAATCTCTACATGTATTTTTGTCAATTCGGTAACTATTGAGGGGTATTATTTCAGCATTTGTATCCACGTTCTTTTGACTATTCCATTTATTACTCAAATTGTCGGGGTTTTTAGTCAAAGTTTGATTAATTGCATTATTTAATTCTGATTGTTCCTCAGAGTCAAGTATATTAACGATTTTTCCACCAATCAAAAAACCAACTGTTCCACCTAACACTGTGGTTAAATTTCCAACTATTCCATCTCCTACTTTGGAACCTAAATAGGCTCCAGCAGCTGACCCGATTATTTGTCCTAATAATTTGTTATCTTCTTTTTCTGCGCATGAACTTGACAGTGTTAAAAAAGAAAAAGCTAATATTTTATATGTAAAATTTTTCATATTTAAAAATTATTATAACTTTTCACTTTTATCAAAACCTCTGAATGTCTTAAATCTTGGAAATCTTAGACTCCAAGAATCACCATCTTGACTTTTACTTATTGAATCTGCTCTCACCTCTACTATTTGACCTATTAGTTTTTCTTTATTATTCCAAAAGTCTTGTCTTTGTAAATCTGTAAACCCTGAACCAATATTTAACCTAAAAAATTTGTCATTGTCTTTTCCTTCAGCGATAAGAGCTCCTAATTTACCCTTATTTCTTCCAGTGCCCTCCTCATAGTTTTTAACTTCTAATGAAATTTCAATAAATGGCTTTGATTTTAACCATGAAGTTGATCTTTTGCATTCATAAAAGGACATTGGGTCTTTAATCATAATTCCTTCAAAACCTTTAATGATAGATAATTCATTAAATTTTTTGAATTCCTCTTTTCCCTCTAATGTTTCCAAATCAACTAATTTTGAATTTATAAGTTTGATTTTTTCACTTTTTACAAAAAAACTATCATAAATTTTTTGTAAATCAGAAATTCTTTTTTGTAGAGTTGATTCATAAATTCCTTTTTTAAAATTTTCTAGGGGTAAAATATCAAAAAGAAACAAAGAAGCATCTACATTTTGTGAAAATTTTTTTCTGTGAATTTGTTTCATAAGTTCTTGAAAATTCTTGCTAACAATTTCTCCGTCAAGAACCATAGGTTTTTTTAAAGTACTGAAATCTAAACACTTTAATATTTCATTTTTCAAATGATCAAAATTATTTAATTCTTTACCATTTCTACTAAAAATATCAATAATTCGAGAAGGGTAGATAATAGTAACTGCTCTAACACCATCTAATTTTACCTCTAAATACTTTTTACCCGTTAACTTTTTTTTGTGCAGTTCACAATCTTGAGCTAGTTGGCAAGAAAAAACAGGAATTAAAAAATCATGAAAATTATTTTTTTTTGCGACATTGTTGATTGTTTTTTCAGATAAACCACATCGAATATCTTTTTGAAGAATTCTTTTAAAAAAAAAATTCCATTCATCTTTTTTTGATTTTTCCATTATATTTTGAATTTCATCTCTTGCAGCGTGACCAGTAAGTTCTCTTTTAAGCAATTTATTAGCTAATTGTTTGAACTCCGTCCATTGAAGTCCAGCACCATCTTCCTTTGCTTCAGGAATTTTTTTTACTCCAAAAGTTAGTAGTCTATTATATGTAAGGTTTAACCCTTCAAAGAAAGAAATATTCCCTTCCTTCATTTCGTTTAATAGAACATCTTCTTTAAAAAGTCTTGAGTTTGATGACTGAAGCTTCTGTATAATTTGAGTATTATTCATTTGTTAATTTTTTAATATTGTAATAATAATTACAGTATTTACATTTTTTTGAATTTTCAGGAGGGTTTTCATTATTTAAAGTTTTTGAAATCTCCTTGATTGTTGGTTCAATCCATTCAAAATCTAAAATTTTCTCGAAAATGTTAAGGTTAAAATTGTTACTACTTTCGACCTGACCAATACTAGTTGGAGTATTAATAAAAACAAGTATTCCTGTTGATGACATTGGTAGAAGGTTTTTAGTTAGTAAATATGTGTATAGAGATAATTGTCTCCAATAGCCAGGCCAAATATTTTCGTAACTCATGTGACCTTTTTTTGAATTACTTTTGATTACAACACTATGATTTTTATTAGTTGATCTATTCCACCATATATCATCTATTATTCCATAAATTAAAAAATTAGTAGATTCATCAAGAAAAGTAGCACCTTTGAAAGAACTTTTCCATTCTTCAAGTTTATTGTGACTTGCAGGTATAAGGTTCTTGTTAAGATCTTTAACCTTAGAATGGATATTTTTTTCAACTCTACAAATATTTAGCTCTTTTTTAAAATCATCAACTATTCTATTACTTAAAACCAATGGAGTTCCGTGAGGTCTTTTTATTCCAAATTTTTGATCTAAAAAAAAACATCTTCGACATTCAAAAAATAAATCAATTTTTGTTCTTGATAACTTAAAAGGTCTTGATGAATTATTGGAATATAGTTTTTTTTTAAACATTTAAAAAATATACATTATTTTTAAAAATAATTTATAATAATATAAAAAATTGATAAAACAAAATTGGTACTTTAATTTAATGTAAAATCAAATTGACTTTTATTTTTTTTTTGAAATTATCAATTTATGCCTCTCTTCTTTTTAATCCTTTTCTTAATTCCAATTGGCATACTTTCTAAGCCATTAAACTTAATTTGTACAAATAATTACATTGATGTAAAAAGTCTAGATGTTAAAGACCTTTTTGTAGTGATAAATAAAGATGAAAGAAAAATTGAATTAGGAGGCCTTTCTTTTTTTGTCGATGATTTTAAAGAAACTGATTCCAATATTTCATGGCGTGCAAGTGATATAAAAATATATCCTGAAACAAACGGTGATGTTTCGGGTATAATAGGAAGATATTCTGGCCAATTAGTTGTTAATTTTGATAGATATGATAATGATAAAAGACAATCACTAGTTTTTAATTGTAAAAAATTTGAACCTATTGAAAAAAAATTTTAATTTGTGAATAATATTTTTTGATCGATAAACTTGCTTAATTCTTTTTCACATTCTTTTTCTTGAGAATGATCTTTGGATGATTTTTCTTTGTTTAACCTGTTAAAAACCAGTGAATCCTCAGGTCTCAAGTTTAATAATTTATTTAAAAAATTATTTGGCATTCTAAAAAAACCTGTTGTAACAGAATGTATTTTTTCAGGCTGAACTTGACTGAATACATAATTAAAAAAATTCTTATAAATCAACTTATTCTCATTGTAATTTATTAATGGATCAAACCTAAGACCAACTTTCCAACCACGTCTTTGTAAAAATTTAATAGAATCAATTCTTTTTTTTAATTTTGGTGTTTTTTGTTCAAATCCTTTAACAACAATCTCGGGGTTCAAACTATAAGCTATTATAATATTTTCTATTGGCTCTATATTCTTAAATATTTCAATATTACAACTTTTTGTTCTTACTTCTAAAAAGGCATTATTTATTTCTTTAAAATTTTTTAAAAAAATTTTTAAAAAATTAGTTATTCTCTCTAAGGCAAGACTGTCGCAGTCATAACCTGAAAAAAAACAAACTTTATGATTCTTGTTTAATGTTTTTTTTTTTATTTCACTTATAAAGTCATCAAAGTTAGTAAAAATTACAAAATGTGCAGAATTAAACATTCCTTGAAGAAAACAATATTTACAATCATAAATACAATTAAGCATGTGAGAAAAATAATAGTTTTCTTTGAAACCAATTGTAAAATCTTTAGGTGTATTCATAATAAAATTTTTCTTTTTTTTGGCTAAAATTATGTTTGGTTTTATTTTTTGTATTCTAAAGTTTTGATTTTTAGGATTAAATATTTCTGAATAATCATTACAGAAGATCAAATTTTTAAACTTTATTCTTCCTAAAATATCAATGGTATTTTTATCGTTTTTGGTATCTTCTTCAATATATACGGTTTCAAAGTTCATAGCTTTAATATTTTTTTAATTTTAAAAATATTATCTTTTGTGCTTTTGTTTTGTTCAATTATTTTTTTTGAGTAATTACTATTATAATAAATTTTTAAAAGATTTCTTATTTGAACTCCCTCTGAAAAAGTGTATTTTAAATTTTTAAGATCTTTTTCAATTTTAATCTTAATCTTGTTTTGTTTTTCAAATTTTCTTTCCCATAATCCTTTTATGTCTAAAATAAAATTCATAATTTGATCAAAATTCTTTTCAAAAAGTCTTTCTATATTTTTTGTATTGTTAAAATCAATCTTATCATATTTGTTATCTGAAATTATTTTAAGTGAATGTATAAGCTCTTTTGTTGAATATTTATTTGCACTTAAAAAAAACCCGCTTGATTCCATATCTGATAAAGATTTATCATAGTTTAAGTTTGGTTTTGCATAGCATGTGCAATTTAATTTTTTTATTTTATAGTCTTTAATGAAAAAAGGGTACATTGATTTTTTGGTTTCATCATCATAAATTTTGTCTACCAATATTAACGTGCCGATTTTTTCTTTTTCGTGACCTGCTAATCCAATATTTATCCATATATTATTTGATAAATTCTTAAATTTAAAAAAGGTGTGAGCTACACCTAGTGCAGAATTAATTTTTCCTAAACCTGTAATTGTCATTGAAAAATTATCATTGTAAAAAAAGTCAAAACCTGATGAAGGTTGTATTTTTTTTAACTTAAGTTTTTTTATTATCAGTTTGCTTTCGGAAGAAGTTGCAACAATAAAATGAATCATTTATGGTTTAATAAATTTAAGAGTCATTCTGTCACTCTCGCCAATCTTAAGATATTTTAATTGATCTTTTTCACCGAGTCTTAATGATGGAGGAAGAGTCCAAACACCTTTTTCATAATTCTTTAAATCTTTTGGATTGGAATTAACCTCTGATTTATCGATAAGTTTGAAACCTTGTTTTTCAACAAGTTTAATCAAAAAAGATTCTTTTACATATCCGGCCTTATAATTAAAAGTTGATGATTCATTGGCTCTATGTTGAACAATCCCCAGAACACCTCCTTTTTTCATTATTTTAAAAATTGAGTTATATATTTTTTCAGCCTTTTTATTTTTTAACCAATTATGGGAATTCCTAAATGTAAGAACCATGTCAAACTTATTTTTTTCACTTAAAATATCAAAATTTTTATTAATTGATATGTATTTAACTTTCCCAAATCGATCTTCATTGTTTAAAAAATATTTTTCGAATTCATTTTGTATTTTGGTTAATATCTCAACAGCAAACTGAGGGGGGGCATATTTAGCTATATAAAAATTATTCGAATCTTTCATATATGTAGCGAGAATTTCTGTATACCACCCACGCCCTGGAGTTATTTCAAGTATTTTCATTTCTTTATTAATTCCAAAGAAATTTAGAGTTTTATAGGGATTTCTGTACTTATCTCTTTTAACATTTTCTGTTTTTCTATTTTCATTCGAAATAGCCTCTTTAAGAAAGTCTTTAGTGTAAACTTCGTTAATAAAAGATAAAGTTATAAAAAAAAATGTAAGTTTTATTAAATTTACCATATTAGGAAACACTATCAATCATATCATCTATTGAAAAGGTTTTATTAATAACTTCATTTAGAAGACCTAACTCCGATTCATTCGTAATATCCCAGCCAATAGGTGCTTTATTTGTTAACCCTGATCTGCAAGAAAATGTAAATACCTTAAAATCTTTTAAAGCTTTTTCAGGGTCAATTTCTAGACTAGATTTCGCTTTATAGGCATCCCCTTTGAATAAACCTTTTTTATTAGGGTTTATATCGGTTATGATATGGTACATATAATGATTTAAAAACATAAATGGATCTTTACTTTTTAATTCACCTAAAAATTGTAAGAACAGATTAACCCCTAGTTCTATTGATTCTTGATTTAAATCATCGTACATTTCAGCAAAAAAGTTTGTGTATTTTTTTTGTGTTACAAAGATTCCAATGTCTCTTACAACATAATCATAAACAGTTACAGAAACTACAATTTTATAAAGCCAGAGAGGGCAGAAATTTTTCCATTCTTTATTCATACTAATTCTTCTTTATAAAGTTTTGTGCATAAGATTTTTTTATTATTTTTCTTTTTAATGGTTCTAAAACCTTATAGTAATAATTATTTATTTCTGCAAATCTTTTGGCTTCGTCGAGAGTTTTAAAAAATAACTCAATTTTTTTTTCTGGGTTGGTACTTCCATCCCAACTAAACTTTGGGCTCTTATAAGATTCATTAATACTAGAATTAGTTAAACACCATTTTTTTGTGTTAAGAAGACCAGATTGCATTGATGATTTTGCTGGTTTATAAATTATATAACTAATTTTCATAATTTCTAAAAGCTTTCTCTAAGTCATTAATTAGATCACTATAAGATTCCAATCCAACATGAATTCTAAACCAATATTCATTATTTTTCGACATTTTTTTTGATGGTTTAAGATTTTCTATTGGAAGAATAAGACTTTCATACCCCCCCCAACTAAATCCAATTTTAAAAAGATTTAATTTATCGATAAATGAGCTTATATTTTTTTTTTTGTGAATAGAAAAAGTAATTAAGCCATTATTAAGCTTATGATACTTTTTCCATAATATATGAAATTTATTTCTTGGATCAGGAAGATAAAGTATTTTTTTAACAATTTTTTTTGTTTTTAAATATTTAAAAACTTTATCAGCATTCTCACCATGCTTTTCAACTCTTAACTTTAAAGTTTTTAATCCTTTAGACGCTTGAAAACAGCTTTCAGATGAAACATAATCTCCTAACCTAACGGATGTTTTTTTAATAGTTTTCGCCAATTTAAGTGAGTTTAATGCTACTAATCCTAAAAAATTATCTGAATGTCCTGAAAAATATTTTGTTAATGATTCAATTACTATATTTACCCCAATTTCTAACGGATTACACCCTAAAAAAGTTGACCATGTATTATCCATAATTGTAATTATTCCTTTTTTTTTGCAAAGTTTTACAATTTCTTTAATTTCTAAAACCTCATAGTTTAATGATCCCGGAGATTCAAGATAAAGAATCTTTGTTTTAGAATTGACTGATTTTGAAATCTCTTTGGTATTATTAGAAAAAAAATTTGATTTTATTCCAAATTTTTTTAATTCATTAGTTGCAAAATTATATACTGGTTCATAGCAATTTTCAGAAATTAAAATTTCATCATTTTTTTTTAATAAAGCTAAAAATGTTATTGTAATAGCTGAAAGTCCTGAGCTAGTTACTACAGCTTTTTTTGCATTATAAAGTTTTGAACATAGTTTTTCAAACCTTCTTGTTGTATAAGTACTAATTCTTCCGTAGTAAGGAACATTAAATTTGTCTTTTTTAGCATTTAAGAATGAGTTGTAGTTTTGAAAAATTAAAGTTGAGTTTCTGTATATAGGATCACTAATTGAACCATAGTGATTTTCTGGTTCAACTCCAAAATGAATTGTTTCTGTTCTTATTTTTTTCCCCATTCTGCCCAGGACCCATCATATAATTTAAGATTTTGGACACCAAGTAAATTTAGTCCAAATATTATATTACACGCAGTTACACCAGAACCGCATGTACAAATAATTTCTTTAACAAAAGTAAAATTAATTTGCTTTTCAAATCTTTTTTTAAGAATTGATTTACTTAAAAATCGACCCTTTTTATCAAATAAACTTGTAAATGGAATGTTTATACTTCCAGGTATATTTCCTTTTTTTAAGTTTTTTCTCGGTTCTTCTTCTAAACCTAAGAATCTATTTCTTGGCCTTGCGTCAATTATTAAAGTTTTTTTGTCTTTGATTTTTTTTTTTACATATTCATGATTTGCAACCATAATTTTTTTTTCTTTAAGGTGTATTTTTTTTTTAATCAAAGTTGTCTTTTTTTTTTCACTAATCTCATAATTATGATCATTCCAATATTTAATGCCTCCATTCAAAATTTTTATATTTTTAAAATCATAATAAGTAAATGTAAACCAAACCCTTGATGAGCAGAAATACCCGCTTTGATCGTATATGACTATGTCATCATCAGGAGTAATTCCATTTTTTTTTAAAAAACTTAAAAACTTTTCTTTTTTTGGTAGCGTGTGAGGAATATGACTATTTGGATCAGAATTTTTTTCTAAATCAAAATAAATTGCACCAGGTATATGCCCTTCATTATATTCTTCTCTCCCCTTTTTTTTATCATTTATGTACCACCTACAATCAATTATTTTTAATCGATCATTATTAATAATCTTGTTTAATTTTGATGGACTAATTATGTTTTTATTTGATTCACTCATAGCCAATCAGGAATAGGAAGGTTAGCTTTTTTTAGAAAAGTTTTATTGAAAATCTTGCTTTCATATTTAGTTCCATAATCACATAATATGGTGACTATATTCTTATTTTTACCTAATTTTTTTCCTAATCTTATTGCTCCCATTATATTAATGCCAGATGATCCTCCAAGTATTAGTCCCTCATTTTTAATCATTTTAAACACCAAATTAAGGGCATCTTCATCAGAAATTTGAAAAAAATCATCAATTAATATATTTTCCAGATTTTTTGTTATTCTTCCTTGACCAATACCCTCTGTAATTGAGGATCCTTCAGATTTTAATTTTCCATTTTTAAAAAAGTTAAACATTGCAGAACCAAATGGATCAGCAAGTCCAATGATTATTTTTTTATTCTTTTCTTTTAAATATTCACTCATCCCTGCTAAAGTTCCTCCTGTACCAATTGAGCATATAAAAGCATCAATTTTACCATTTAATTGTGACCAAATTTCTGGACCAGTGGTTAAATAATGCGACTTTTTATTAGATAAGTTATCAAACTGATTTGCCCATAGAACCCCATTAGGATTTTTAATTTTTTTCGATAAAGCCTCAGAATAACGAATATAATTCCCAGGATTTTTGTAGGGTACAGCCTCAACTAAATGAAGTTTTGCACCACAAAGTTTAAGCATTTTTTTTTTTTCATTGCTTTGGGTTTTAGGCATTACAATAATTGAACTCATACCCAGTGAGTTTCCTACTAGACTCAAACCTATTCCCGTATTCCCAGCTGTCCCTTCAATAATTGTGGCACCTTTGACTATTTTTTTTGATTTAAGTGCATCAAAAATAATTTGTCTTGCCGGCCTATCTTTAACTGATCCCCCTGGGTTTAAAAATTCACATTTTCCATAAATATTACAACCAGAAATTTCCGATGCTAATTTTAATTTAATTAGAGGGGTGTTACCAATGGTTTCAGCAAAATTATTTTTTGTATTTTTTAACATTTTTTTAATTTTATTAATTCATTTTTTTAACAAAAAATTTAAACCTTTTATTGTAATCTAATAAATTGATAATGATATATTAGTAATTATTTTTTTTAAAAAAATCTATCTTTAATCAATTTATTAATTTGTCGTGATTAATTACCATATAAATGTAGTCAACCTTGTTAAAAATTTTGATGAACAATCGGTAATCAAAAACATATCTTTCAAAGTTAAAAAAAATTCAATTGTTGGTATCTTAGGAAAGAATGGTGCTGGAAAAACCACACTTTTAGGAATGCTTTTAGGCTTAATCACTCCAACTAAAGGTGATGTTTATATATTAGGTAAAAATTTGAAACTTAATAAAAAGGAAATTTTAAGTGAGATAAACTTTCAAAGTCCTTATGTTGATCTTCCAAAAAAAATGACTGTAGAACAAAACCTTTGTTTTTATTCAAGATTATATGGTATTAAAAATTTTAATAAAGTTATCGAAAACCTTGCCAATGAACTAAAAGTAAAAGATTTATTAAAAAAAAATTATGGTTCGCTATCGGCTGGTCAAAAAACGAAAATTAACTTATGTAAAGCATTGCTTAACAAACCTAAACTTCTTCTATTGGATGAACCAACGGCATCATTAGATCCAGAAACGTCAATATTTATAAGAAACTATTTATTAGAATACCAAAAAAGAACTAGTTCATCAATTTTAATAACTTCCCATAATTTAAATGAAGTACAAGCTATGTGTTCAAATATAATTCTTCTTAAGTCTGGGGAAATAGTCTCTGAAGGCAATATCAAACAAGTTTTAAAAAAATATAACTATAAAACTTTGATAGAACTCTTTTTAAGTAAGGGATAAATGTTTTCTCGAATACTGGCATTATTAATTAGATATAAAAATATTTCATTTGGTTCAATTCCAAGATTAATTAGTATATTTTATTGGCCTTCTGTCCAAATTTTGTTTTGGGGTTTTTTTACAAATTTTTTAATTTCTAATAACTCATATACTGGTTTAGGAATACTTAGTATAATTCTGTCCGCTGTTGTACTATGGGACATCTTATTTAGAGGGCAATTAGGTCTAACGATGTCTTTTCTTGAAGAAATATGGTCTAGAAATTTAACAAATCTTTTTATCTCACCAATAAGAGAATTTGAGCTAGTAATAAGTTTAATTTTTATTAGTTTGATACGAACAATCATAGGACTTACTCCAGCTGTGTTTATTGCTAATTATTTCTTTGATTTTCATTTATTTGAACTTGGATTTTTTTTAATTTTCTTTTTTTTAAATTTAATTATTGTGGGTTGGTCCATTGGTTTTATTGTTTCATCTTTAGTTCTCAGATATGGTCATGCTTTTGAAGAATTAGCATGGGCGATAATATTCATTTTGCTTCCATTTTCATGTGTCTACTATCCCTTAGATTCTTTACCTCCAATTATGCAAAAAATTTCTTTAATTTTTCCACCTGCTCATATTTTTGAATCAATGAGAGATATTTTGATTAATGATCTTATAAGATATGATCTTATTAAACATATTATTCTTCTTAATGTAGTTTATTTGATGGGATCAATTTTTTTCTTTTTGAAAATTATTTCTATTTCAAGAAAAAAAGGCTTGTTAATTAATCAGGGAGAATGAATTAATCAATTTTATATCTAATAGATTCTCCATTAAGGTTTTCATAAAAATATAAACAAGATTTTTTGATGATTTCAGTAAAGTTATTGTCACCTAAAAATAATTTCAACTTCAACCAATTCATTTTATTTAATGCGTTTATATTTTTAAACCTTCTTCCCCATTTTTCTGCTCTTCCAATAGCTTTCTTACACGCAATTTTTTTTATTTTTTTACTAATATTTTTCTTTTTTGAAATGAAATAGAACAGAGCTGCGTTATAATCATGAATAAGTTGTGTTTTATTTCCCTCCATTATTCTATTATTATCATTTTTAGGTCCGAATGATGTAACGTTGTCAATAAAACAAAAGTTACCGAGTGTGCTCAGGCCAAGTACTAGAGAAAAATCTTCAACAAAAATTTTAGTATTACATCCACCAGATTTTTTTATAGTTTTATTACAATACAAATTTGGGGACGTTCCGGAAAATGAAGATTTAACAGTTTCAAGAAGAGGAAACTCTATCTTCTTTAAATTAGAAGGCCTACTATTTTTAAATTTAAGTTTATTATAATCTTCAACCAATTCATATCTACTAAAAACACCTACAGACCTATTTTTAGTTATGGTATTGAGTAAAATATTGGTACAGTCAGGATGGAGAATGTCATCGCCCCCAACTAATTTTAAAAAATCACCAGATGAAGTGTCTATTCCTTTTTGCGTTGCAACTGCTGGCCCATGATTAGTTTGATTTATTATTTTAACTTTTTTTAAATTTTTTGTAAATTTTTCTAGATATTGAAGTGAAAGGTCTGTTGACCCATCATTTATAAAAATAAATTCTCTATCAAATTCTCCTTTTTGATTTTTAATAGAATTAACCACGTCTTTTAAATATTTTTGTTTATTAAAAACTGGACAAACGAAACTTACTTTTACCATTTTAAAAAAGTTTGTCTTTCCAAGTTTTGGGTGTAAGCGAGTTAATAATTTCTAAATCTAAATGATACCTGAATTTTTTTGTACCTTTATCTTTAATATATTTTATCATTTGAGATAAACCTTTATCTAAGGAAGTTTTTGTTTTGTAATTTAACAATTTTCTTGCTTTATCAGCAGAACATGTTGCTTCAAGGACTTCTTGTGGTCTTCCTTTAACGTAATTTGGGTTAAGATTAAATTTAAGTTGATTAGAAATTTTTTCAGCTAATTGATTAATAGTTATAAACTCTTCGTCGGGACCAATATTAATAATTTCTCCAATTACATTTTTACTAGTAGCCATTTTTTTTAAACAATAAAGATCGTCGTCTATGTAAGAAAAGCACCTTTTTTGATTACCATCTCCATATATAATTGGTTGACGATTTTGTAACATTAAGTTGATCATAATTGATGCTACATTTCTGTAGGGATCATCATATTTTTGCCTTGGTCCTATGATATTATGAGGAACGGCTATTACAAATTCCACACCATGTACATTACATAAATTAGTTAAAATTTTTTCTGCTGCTACTTTTGCAATTCCATAAGGATCCTGAGGGGCCGGAGTATAATTTTCAAAAAATGGTGTTTGATTGGTGCCATAACGTGCCATGGAAGAACAAAAAATTATTCTTTTAACTTTATTCTCAATTGCAGCACTAAAAAGAGAAACTGAACCAGTAACAATATTTTGAGTAATCAGATGAGGTGAAAATACAGATAGTCCCTCGTATGCAGTTGCAGCAGCGTGGTAAACAATATCGCATCCTTTGGTTATTTTGAGCATTGAGTTTCTAAAGCAACAGTCATATTGATAGAACTCTGCTTTTTCAGGAACATTATCAAGTTCACCGCCTATTAAGCTATCACATCCGACAACTTCGTGTCCATCACTGATAAATTGATCTGCTAAGTGACTTCCAAGAAATCCAGCTATACCACTTATAAAAATTTTCATAATTTATGGCTCCGGCGACAGGACTCGAACCTGTGACCCAGCGATTAACAGTCGCTTGCTCTACCAACTGAGCTACGCCGGAATAAACCCTATAATAGTTAAAAAATTTAAATTGTAAAAACATTTATTTCTGGAGGTGCGGACCGGATTCGAACCGGTGTACTCGGCTTTGCAGGCCGGTGCGTAGCCTCTCCGCCACC
>NZFP01000043.1 GCA_002689325.1 Rickettsiales bacterium | reverse complement strand
TTATTTAATCAATTTTTTGTTTAACCTTCCAACGATCCTTCAAATATGAACATGTACTGCATTTTTTAGAGGCAGAAGGTAAATCATCGACTTGCAACAACTTTATTGCCCTAATTATTGTTTCTTCAACCCATTCATCATTACATTCTAACCTAATTAGATGAAGCTCAAAATTTAACTTTTGATTAAACATGGGTTCATTTCTAAGGCCATTAAAGTAAACTAAAAAGCCTTCATTTGAGACTTGAAACCCATTTTTTCTAAACAACCACTGATACATTTCAATTTGGCGTTTATATCCTTTAGCATAATCATATTTATATGTTTCAAACCAATTAAATTCTTTCTTAGCAGTCGCCTTTACATCAGATATTATTAATTCATTATTAGGTTTAACCCATACATCGTCTACTGCACCGTAAAAATGAAATTGATTTATTGAATCAGTATAATTAATTCCTTTTCTATTATTTCTCCAATCATCCATACTGGCGTGATTAAAAGGAACTGCATCTATGTTATTTTCAATAAAAATGGGATGAGGTTCTTGTTTTTTTCTGTAAAAATCAAATTCATTTTTACAAAGGTTATCAACAGCGTTATTTAATGTAAAGGGTAAGCTTTGTAATCTAACCTTATGTTTTTGCTCAAGAAAAAAACATCTTTTACAATTAAGAAACTTTTCAACTCCGTACCTACTTATTTTGATCATTTCAATAATAATTCTTGTAATTTAAACCAATGATCTTAATTGGATTTATATGAAATTAATAATGTTTATTTTTAAATCTAGTTAATATAGTTAGAAAAACAAATTAAGAATTTTATAATATGTTGATACCAAATATTATCGTCCCAGATTTAAGGACAGATCATGCAGGTGAAACCGGTGCAGTTTTCATTTACAAAGGAATTTTATTATTATCAAAAGATAAGGAAATTATAGAATTTGCCAACAATCATCTTTTGACTGAAAAAAAACATTTAGAACTTATAGAAGCAATATTACCGAATAGTAAAAAAAGTAAACTCCTTTTTTTATGGAAATTTCTAGGACTTTTAACAGGATTAATACCTACTTTAATTGGAAAAAAATTTATTTACACAACAATATTCTTTGTAGAGAGCTTTGTTGAAAAACATTACAATGAACAAATAATCAAGTTAAAAAAAAAAAATAAAATTAAATATATGGAACTAATTAAATTACTTGAAAAACTTAAAAATGATGAAATTTCTCATAAGGAAGACTCACTTAAGAGATTTGGCAAATTAAGCCTTTTACTAAGAATTTGGGGTAATATAGTAGAAATAGGCTCTAGAACGGCTGTTTCAATTTCATATAAAATTTAACTATTTTTTTTTACAATTTTTAAATAAAAAACTAATGAATAAAAAAATATATTTAATATTACTAGAACAATACCAAGAATCATTTGAATATTAGGGTTAATATCCTCAGGATAAACAATTCTAAATATGTAATTTTCAATGAACCCACCGTCATAAAAACTAGCCTTACCTTTAATTAACAACCAATTTTCTAAATAGGTCAATGGACAAATTGAGCTTGTAAATTCAATATATACTCCCCAACCAAGCGATAATAAATGTAAATAGAGAAATTTAGGTTTAATGAGGCAAGAAAATGCACCAATTACTACAAAAAAAATAAAGAATAAGTGAACTAACAGTACTATTTTAGCTAAAAATTCGTACATAAGGTTTAAAATAAAAACTATTTTGATAAAGAGTATTGCTTAAAAACTCTAGAATCAATGGTTAGTGGGTTATGTTCAAATCTTTTTGTTTTTATTAATTTGTAACCTTCATCTTTATATTTTTTTAAAATATTAAAAGTTTCTTTTCTGTATTTCTTTTTCTTCCACCAAGAACTATGGGAAACAACAAGAATTAATTTTTTTCTTATAATTTTATATTTCATTTATTTTACAAAAAAAAAGCCCAACTAATTAGCCGGGCTTTCGAATTAACGATTAAAAATCTGTTAGAATCTACTTCTCAGCGCAAGCGTAAGAATTGATTTCAAGACCAACAGAGATTTCAGAAATCATTGGTTTTGTCCAAGCCATTGTCTACTCCTTAAAAAAATTAATAAAAATTGAAACTAATCTATAACAATATTCTTAATCAATTCTGATTACTTTATTCATGATCTGTTAATCTTTATTATCAATGATTAAATCCTCCAATGCATGAATATCCTCATCTAGGTCTTCAATTTGCGCACTTATAAGCTCTAAATTCTCTTTGATATGTTTTTTTATGTTGTGCATTTGAAACAGATCAAATAACAAGATGCATAACACAAATAAAATAAGTATGTTCGTGTAAGTTTTCATAAGCAAGATGTAAATAGTTTATATTTACTTAAAAAAAACAAATTACAATAATTTTCTGAGATAAATTTTATTTATTAAAGAATGGTTAAGTTTAATTACTGACAATTTTTAAAAAATAGTATTGCAAATAATATTTAAAAAATTTGATCTAAAATTAGGAGAGTCTTTAATTTACATTAACGCATAAAGCAGAAAATGAGAAAAAGAAATGAATTATTTTCTCCCCTTTTCTTTCAAAATAATTGATTACCATTAATTACGATTGATTAGTTGTCTCTTTTTACAATATGGAACCCAAATTCAGACTCAAAAGGCTCACTTATCTGTTCAACATCCAAGGAAAAAGCTACATCCTCAAATGCTTTAACCATCATGCCTTTAGTAAATTCACCTAGGCTACCTCCAGATTGACCAGATGGACAGTTCGAGAATTGAACAGCTGCATCTGCAAATTTAACTTTTCCACCCTTAATATCTTCATATATATCATCAATTTTTTTTTTAGCTTCATCTGAGGTTAACTCTGACCTAGAATTCTGAGACTCCTTGTGCATTAAAAGAATATGTGATGCAGAAATTTTATTTTTCTTTGACATAAAAATTAAAGAATAAGCTTAAAACAAAAAACAAACCTATAACTAAATATATAATATTATAGCTTATTGAATTGTTAATGAAATAATAAAATAACAAAGGTGAAATTATTGATAACAGTAAAAAATATAAATTTTGAATAATATTAACATTAATAATTCCAAAATCTTTGAGATTTTTCGGATTCACAAAGAAAATACACATTGAAAAACTTGATACAATAGCAATAAAAAACTTTAGTAAATCAATACTATAACTAGATGAATACTCAAAGAAAAAAGAAATAAAACAAATTATTATTATACTGAAACCTAAATAATTGCTCAATCTTTTTCTACCCACTAATTTAATAAGAGGAAAAATAAAAATTGATATTAAAAAAATAATTATTACAAAAACAATATCAAACTCAAGAAACTGCATATTCTCTGGGTTTGAAAATTTAGGTAACCATCTATTAGATGAGAAAAAAATGAATGATAGCAAAGGAATTAAAATATAAATATTTGTGAAAAAGAATTTTTTTACTCTTCCTAGAGAAAGTTGCTCGTCAAAAATATCAATTGCGTTTAAATCAATGAATATAGATTTATTATTAAATTTTAAAATTGTACTTATTAAAGCTGTTATCAAAAAAAGTATAATGTAAATTAATTTCCAGGCCCATTCGTTAAGTTGATTATTTGAAAAAAAATCATCTACGAATAGATACAAAAAACTACCTATAACCATACCTATTATTATTAAAAGTAAGTATTTTAAAAAATATGAATCTTCATTTTTCCCTAAATCAGAATTCAAGAAACTAAAATTTATAGATGTAAATAGAAATCCAAGGCTTAATCTACAAAAAATAAAAATCAAAAGAGAGAAAAATATAAAATTACTTGGAAGAAAAGCAGGGACTAAATAGATAATACTTAAAAAATATAAATAATTAATTTTTTTGTTTTTTGTAAAGTGAGAGAATCTTTTCAAAAGAGGAAGAAAAAAAATCCTAGAAAAGAAAGAAAGACAAATTATGAATATAATAAGAGGCAATGAATACTTATCATCATATTCAGCTAAAAAAAAGATTGACAAAAAAGTAACTATTGAAAAATTTAAAAAAATATCTAAACCTTCAATAAAGGGAATGAAGCTAAATCTATTCAACTGGAAAAAAGATGTTTTATTTTTGTTCAACATATTTAATTAAAGATTCTAAAAAATTTTTCAATTCAAGCACTTTCTCAAAATTATCATATTTTTTACTAATGTAAATTAACTTTGAATTTGGTAAAAGTTTAATTCTTTTTGTATTATTTGTAGCAAGACTTATTAAATTATCAACATAACTCATTTCAATATTTCTCAACTTAAAAACAAAACCTTCAGGAGAAATATCTATTTTTTCAATATTTAGCTTTTTGCATAATATTTTTATTTCTATAATCTTAAATAAATTATTGAACAACTCTGGGAATTTTCCAAATCTATCCTCTAAATTGCTAATTATTTTTTTTAATTCTAATATTTCATTAATATCTGATATTTTTCTGTAAATTTGCATTCTTAGGTCTAGATTCAATATATAATCGTCAGGAATATTATAAGAAAATCCTAAATTAATAACTGGTGACCAATTATTTGATGAAACTTTTTCATTTTTTAGTTCACTAATAGCTTCATTTAACATTTTATAATATAATTCAATTCCGACTTCTTTGATATGTCCTGACTGTTCCGAACCGACAATATTTCCAGCGCCTCTAATATCTAAATCGTTTGCAGCAATAGAAAATCCAGCACCTAGACTATCTATTTTTGAAATAAGTTGTAATCTCCTTAGTCTTTCTTCACTTAAGGGTGTGTTTTTCTCTAACAATAAATAAGCATAGGCTTGTATTGATGATCTCCCTACCCTTCCTCTAAGTTGATAAAGTTGAGATAACCCAAATAAATAGGGTTTGTTAATTATAATAGTATTTACATTAGAAATATCTAGACCAGATTCAATCATTGCTGTTGATAACAGAAGATCAATTTTTTTTTCAAAAAAATTACTATAAATATTTTCTATCTCAACAGTGTTTAACTTACCATGAATTATGGAGTAATTAATTAATGGAAAGGTTTTCTTTATTTTTTTTTCTAAATCTTCAATTTCTTTTATTCTTGGAGTTACAAAAAATATTTGTCCATTTCTTTTAAGTTCTTTATTAATGATGTTTTTCAATAAGTTATCCTCATAGAACATTAAAAATGTTTTTACATTTTGTCTATCCAGAGGTGGAGTTTTTATAAGACTAATATCACGCATTTTAAGAAGAGAAGCCTGAAGTGTTCTAGGTATCGGTGTTGCAGTTAATGTTAAAATATGCGAATTAGGTTGTTTTTTTTTTAATCTTTCTTTTTGCTCGACACCAAAACTTTGTTCTTCATCAATTATTATGAGTCCTAAATTATTAAAACTAATATTTTCAGACAATATTGAATGGGTTCCTATAATTAAATCAATTAAACCAAGATTAAGTTTTTCTCTAATTTTTTTTTTTTTACTTACTTTCTCAAACCTAGATATTTTTTCAATTGTATAATCAAAACCAGAAAATCTTTTTGTAAAAGTTTTAAAATGTTGATTTGCTAACAAAACTTTTGGGCAAATTACTGCCACCTGATAACCTGAAGATAAAACTAAAAAGGCAGCTCTCATTGCAATCTCTGTTTTCCCAAACCCAACATCACCACAAATCAGTCTATCCATGGCTTTAGAAGAATCAAAATCTTTTTCAATCTGCTCAATAGCTTTCATTTGATCTGAGGTTTCGGTGAATTCAAATAATGAAGAAAACTTTTCATATTCAATTCTATTGGGTTTAATTTCTAGGGATTTTGTTAATTCTCTTTTTGCAGCCGTATCAATTAGATCAGAAGCAATTTGTTTTATTTTTTTTTTTAAAGTTGCCTTTTTAAACTGCCAGTTTTGTAATCCTAATTTATCAAGTCTAACATTTTCATTACTAAATCCATATTTGGAAATCAACTCTAAATTTTCAATTGGTATTAAAAGTTTATCATTATTATAATAAAGAAGTTCAATAAACTCCTGTTCAAAATCATTTATTTTTTTTTTTGTAAGACGATTAAATTTTCCAACACCATGATCAATATGAACAACTAAATCACCAAAATTTAACTGATTAAATTCACTTATGATGTTATCCTCATGTATTTGATGAGTTGTATTTCTTTTAATTATTTTTTTAAAAAAATCATAATCTGACAAAAATAAGAATTTTTTATTTTCTAAGGTTAATATAAAACTAGAGTTACTTGAAATATTGATTGTGTTAAACTTCTTAGACGTAGAATTAATTGAAGATAACTTTTCATAGGATATATTTAAGTTTTCAAAAAGTTTTTCTATTTTTTTTTTATTGATAATACCATCGTAGCAAAAAAAAAATTTATTAAATTCTAAAGAGGAAAAAAACTTATTAATATTTTTTAAATTTTCATTTTTTTTGGAGTTTAAAAGTAGCTTTTCCGAGAAAATAAAAGTTTCAGAATTATTAGAAATCTTTGTGAATAAAGATGTATTTTTTTTAAGAAAATGATCTTTAATTATATTTTTATTTTCGTAGAATTCAGATTCATTTATAACCTCTTTTACATAACTTGGAATTTCAGATACTACTTGTTTTAATTTTTCTTCAAAATCAATATTGGAATTCTCTCTAAAAAAAAAATCAAAACCATCTAAATAATTAATTATTGAATCATATTTTTCATATAATATTGGATAAAATTGTTCTGAGCCTGGGATTATATCTTTATTTGAAATTGATTTGTAAAAATCGTCTTTATCCTTAATTTTAAGTTTTCTAAATGATTCTCTAAAATATTTAATAGAATCATTACTAAAAACAATCTCTGATGTAGGTGAGATTAAGTAATTTTTTACAATCCCAGAATTGCTCTGGGTATGCGTGTCAAAAAAGTTGACAGACTCAACTTCATCAAGATTATATAAAATCCTAATAGGTTTATTTTCAATCGGTGAAAAAATATCAATAATTTGACCTCTTATAGAACATTCACATTTATTTCTTACAGTATCAACAAATTCATAGTTATTTTTTTTTAAATACTGGCTTAATTTCAGATATCTATTCTTAGATTGATTAAATACATCAAAAAAATTTAATTTTTCCTTTAAAATAGTTTTAGTTACTAATGAATTAATTGTACCGATAAATATAATTCTATCTTTATGTTTTGTGAGTAATTTTATTAAAGTTTTTATTCGTTCTAATAATATTGGTTTTGTTGGAGAAATATTCGAAAAAAAAGTACAATCAAAATCGGGAAAAATTAGCACTTTAACCAGAGGGTCAAATAATTTTATTTTATTTTTAAGTTTAATTGCTTCTTCATGACTGGATTCAAAAAAGGCAACTTTTTTATTATGTGATATTAACGATAAAAAGATTTGAATAGAATCGTCGCAAAGATTAATTTTTTTATTTTCATTAATGTTAATCTTTAGCATAACAATTTTTTAAGATCTTCTTTAAAATACCGTCTTTAAGATTAGATGGTATATTAGTTTTTTTATATATTATTTCCAATAATTCGCTATCAGGAAGATTTAAAATTTCTTCAAGTTCATATAATTCATCATTAGTTATTATATTTTCATACTCCAGTAAAAAATTGTTAAAAATTATATCAAGTTCTTTTATTCCTCTATATTTAGCTCTATGTAAAATTTTTTTTTTAAAGAGATTTTTTTTCATTAGTGATAAAAATAAATTAATAAACTAGTATATTTAATGGATTTTATAAAACAAAATATTTTTCATGAAATCAAAGGAAAAAGTTTGCAAATAACAAATATTAAAAATAACTTTGGAAACAGAAACATTGATATACTAACTCAGAGACCATTCAAAATAATAAAAAAAAAATCTCAAAAATCAATTAGAACTTATAGACGTAAATAATATAATTACCCTTGACTTAAAAATCATAAAGCATATCAAACCATTCAATAGTAAATCTCCTTATAAAGTTATTGCAACAAATACATTAAATCAAAAAGTTAATATTCTCTATTTTGGGAATTTTAGAAGATTTATGTACAATAAATTTAATATTGGTTCATCTTACAGAATATCAGGAAAGCTATATTTCTTTTCTAATACATTTCAATTCATTCATCCGTATGAAGTAATCAATGAAAAAAATTTAAATATTTTCGAGGAGCTTGAACCACAGTATAATTTAGCAAGAAAAAAAATTAATAAAAAATATTTTAGAAAAGTAATTTTAGAAAGTTTAAAGATGTTTAAGAATATTTCTTTACCTACCGAATGGATAAACAAAAAAATAATTAAGAAAAATAAATGGGAAGATTTTAAAAATTCTTTAATAAATATTCATACTCCAATCAAAAAGTCTAATGATTTTAGAATTTACAGAGAAAGATTAGCCTATGATGAACTTTTATCAAACTTTTTAATTTTTGATAAATTGAAGAAAAATAAAAAAAAAAGATGTAATTTTTATGTTGAAGACCGTTCATTATCTCAAAAAATAATCAAATCTCTAGAATTTGAATTAACTAAAGATCAACAAAGTACTGTTAATGAAATTAAAGATGAACTTCTTAATCAAAAACAAATATATAGATTAATTCAAGGAGATGTTGGTTCTGGAAAAACAATTGTTTCTTTACTAGTAATTGCTGATGTAATTAATTCTGGTTATCAGTGTGTATTAATGGCTCCTACCGAACTTCTAGCAAAACAACATTTTAATTATTTCAAAGAAATTTTTGATAAATATAAAATTCACACTGAACTATTAACCAGTAAATCAAAAAAAAGAAAAAGTATAATTGAGAAGGTTAGTGAGAATAAGATCCAATTATTGATTGGAACACATTCTGTTTATAATAAATCACTTAATTTTAAAAACTTAGGATTAGTGGTTATTGATGAACAACATAAATTTGGAGTAAATCAAAGAATAAAACTTTTAGAAAAATCAAAAAATTGTCATATGTTAATAATGTCTGCAACTCCAATTCCTAGAAGCCTATCAATTGCACTTTATGGAGAGATTGATGTCTCAATCATTAAATCAAAACCAAAAAATAGAAAAAAAGTGATAACCTCAATAATAAGTAAAAAAAATGTTAATAACTTGATAAAAGGTATAGAAAGAAAAATAAAAAAAAATGAACAAGTTTTTTGGATTTTACCTCATATTGGAAGTGAAGAAGAACTGGAGGAAAATGAAAATGAAACAGTTTTATCGAGATTTAATTACCTTAAAAATATTTTTAAAGATAAAGTAAGTTTGATTCATGGAAAAATGACAGATGAAAAAATTATTAAAAATATGGAAGATTTTAAAAATGGGAAAAAAATGATTCTTATATCTACCACAATGGTAGAAGTTGGTATTAATATACCCAGTGCCACACTTATGGTAATTGAAGAAGCTAACAAATTTGGTTTAGCTCAACTTCATCAATTAAGAGGTAGGATTTCAAGAAGTAACAAACAATCAAATTGTGTTCTTATGCATAATCAAAACCTATCTGAAATATCATTAAAAAAACTTTTAATTTTAAGAAATAACGATGATGGTTTTGAGATATCAGAAAAAGATATGTTTTTAAGAGGGTCAGGTGATTTTTTTGGAACAAATCAATCAGGACTTCCAAAATGGAAATTCTTTTTACCATACGAGGATATTCATTTTCTTCATAATGTAAAAAATGACTGCAAGATACTACTTAATGATATAATGGCGAATAAACCAAAAATTGATTTTCTAATTAATACTTTTTATGGCGAGAAAGAGTTTCTTAATTTCTTTTCTGCTTAGACTTTAAATCAATAATACCTGCTGAAACAATTGTTTTTATCGCATCATCAACCTTTGTGTTTAAATATTTAATTTGGTTTTTAGGAACCATTAACAGAAAACCAGAAGTTGGGTTAGGTGTTGTTGGGACAAAAACATTTATTAACTGCTGATTTATTTTTTTTTTCAACAACACCCTTAACTTCACCAGTTGTGAAACCCAAAACCCAAACACCTTTTCTGGGGTATTCTAATAAAACTACGTCTCTAAATGCATTAGAATTGTTTTTAAAAATTGTTTCTATTATTTGTTTAATTGTTTTATAAAAAATTTTAATTAAAGGGATCTTACTAATTAAAGATTCTGTTTTTTTTAATATAAGAGAACCAAAAAAACTTGCTGTTATAAATCCAACAAAAACTAGAAGGGTGACCAGTATAATAAGCCCTAAGCCTGGAACATCTCTAGGTAAATAGTAATTTGGGTTTATGTAATAAGGGATAAGTGGTGTTATTAGCTGATCAAAAAATTTAACAAGAGAAAAAACAATCCAAAATGTTATAAAAACTGGAGCAGAGACTAAAACTCCAGTTAAAAAATAATTTTTGATCTTGGCAAACATACATTAATTATAAATGGCACGCCCGATGAGGTTCGAACTCATGACAACTCCCTTAAAAGGGGAGTGCTCTACCAGCTGAGCTACGGGCGCACATTTCTTTAATAGGATATAATG
>NZFP01000042.1 GCA_002689325.1 Rickettsiales bacterium | reverse complement strand
TTTAAAAAATATTAATCAATTAATTCAATTACTTAAAAGTATTACCATAATTTTGGCATGTTTAGTGCTTCTATATTAATATTAATCTTTATTTACTATTTTAAGGGAGAAAATTATATGTTAAATAAAAAAATTTATTCTTTGCTTCCAGCATTAAGTAAAAAATTTTTAGGACTTTCTGTATTTTCAATCGTCTTAGCCTTTTCATTTAATGCTTTTGCACAAGAAGAAGCAACATCAGCTGTATCAGGTGAAGTTGCTTATATTTTAAATACGTTTCTATTTCTAGTTTGTGGTTTTTTAGTTATGTTTATGGCTGCTGGCTTTTGTATGCTGGAGGCGGGACAAGTTAGAAGTAAAAATACAGCAGTCATATGTCTTAAGAATATAGGTTTGTTTTCTATCGCTGGTTTAATGTATTACCTCGTAGGTTACAATTTAATGTATGACGGTGTTGATGGTGGATATTTAGGTTCTTTTTCACTTTTTGATAGAAGTTCTGATGTCGACCTTGAAACAGGCTATGCTGCAGCTTCAGATTGGTTTTTCCAAATGGTCTTTGTTGCAACCGCAGCCTCAATAGTATCTGGAGCACTTGCAGAAAGAATTTTGATCTGGCCTTTCTTTTTGTTTGTTGCCCTTTTAACTGGTTTTGTATATCCGATTGCTGGTTCATGGCAATGGGGTGGCGGTTGGTTAAGTGAAATGGGATTCTCTGATTTCGCAGGATCAACTCTTGTTCACTCTGTAGGTGGCTGGGCTGCTTTAGCTGGTGCGATAATGCTTGGAGCTAGAGAGGGAAAATTTTTACCTGATGGTTCTGTCCAAACTATTCCAGGTTGCTCACTTCCAATGACTACTTTAGGTGTATTCATACTTTGGTTAGGTTGGTTTGGATTTAATGGTGGTTCGCAATTAGCGTTAGGAAGCGGAGCAGATGCCACTGCAGTAGCCGACATATTTGTTAACACAAATCTAGCTGCAGCGGGAGGTGTTGTTGCGTGTATGATCGTTAGCAAACTGACTAATAGTCATACCAACATTGCTGCAACACTAAACGGTGCAATTGCTGGTCTAGTTGCAATAACTGCGGAACCACTTACACCAAGTATGGGTCAAGCTATAATTATTGGTGCCGTTGGTGGAATAATCTGTATGTATGGTATGAAACTTATGGACATCTTAAAAATAGATGATGTAGTTATGGCAATACCTGCGCACTTGTTCGCTGGAATTTGGGGAACACTTGTTGTTGCGTGGACCAATCCAGATACTTCTTTCTATGTTCAGCTAGTAGGGGTTATTTCTTACGGTGTATTTGCATTTGTAACAAGTCTAATAATTTGGTTTGTCATTAAAATGGTAATTGGTATAAGAGCCAATAAAGATGACGAAGAATACGGATTAGATATGAGCGAGTTAGGAACTATGTCGTACCCTGACTTTACAAAAACTAAATAAGCTCCCCATATAAAAAGGGTCTAGATTACTAGACCCTTTTTAACTTTTTAAATGTTTACCAAAAATTCCCAACCAAGCAACTATTGCTGGCACTCCAACTAAAAACTCTCTAACCCTTCTTCCTATTGCAATTGAAAAAGAAACAGACGGGCTTAAACCAACATAACTTCCTATTGCAACAAATGCTAATTCTTGAACACCAATTCCAGCAGGAACAAAAAAAGCAATTGCTCTTATTATTCCCGTAAAAGATTCAATAAGAATTACGTCTAAAATAGAAACATTTACATCCATGATTAACAGAAAAATATAAATCTCAAATGCTCCAGCTAGCCAGCCAATTAATCTAAAAAAAAGTGCTTTTGTGACAACAACTTTTCTCTTAGTCAGGTAATACAAAGAAATATCCAATTTAATAAAAAATAAAATTGTTTTTTTATTTAATTTTACATTAAAGATTGAATTATATTTCCTGATAAAGTGCCTTAATAATCTCCTTCTTATTAAAAAATAGAAAAAAATACATCCAAAGAAGATCAAAATTAATGAGAAATATATATAATGACTATAATTTGAATCTATCAAAGATGAATCTTTAAAAATAACCAAAAAAAAACTAAATAACCCAATTATAAAAAGCGAGAATGTAGCTAAAATTAAATCAGCAAAAACAGTTGAAGAAGCTTCGTGAGGTGACAACCCTTTTTTGATTCCCAAATAAATGCGAACAAACTCTCCTGTAACATTTCCTGTTGGAAAGAATTTACCAGAGGTTTGAGCTATCCATGTAATAATAAATGACCACCAAAAAGAAATAGACCTTTTTTTTAATAAAACAAACCATGTCAGTGAATCAAAATATAAGGTAGGAATATGTGCTAAGACTAATAAATATAACTTATTTCTTTTTTTATTAATTAAATCTACTGCCTCGGTTCCTCCAAAAAAATCATAAACCCATTGAAACAAGAAGATTCCAAGAAATAAAAAAATTATAAATTTTATATTTTTTACTTTTAACATTTAAAAAATTTCTGAATTAACAATTTTTTTTGTAACATTTTCAGGAGTATCTGAGTCTACCCTTGGATGCCATGAAAAAAATGAAAACCTTCTATAAAATAGTTTTCCAAAATGAGGCGGTTTAGAGTAATCATAAGCATAAAGTTTTCTGTAACATTCCTTTTTTAATTTAAGATAGTTTAAGTTTCCTTTTTCAGAGTTATATATTTCTAATAGTTTAATTTTTTCTTTTTTTTCTTTTTCTGAAAGCTTTATCGTGATCTCATTTTTTGTAGGATTAACAAACTCATTACAATTAATCTGACCTTTTGAAAAATTATATTCAGCATATTCATATATTTTAGAGCACTTTCGTAATCTTGAGCAAATAAAATTAGTAACATCATGATCTTGGTGCCCTCCCTCATATGCTGGGCAAAATATAGTATCTATTTTATGATCTTTAACTAGAAAATTGATTTTTTTAAACGTTTTTTCTATGTTTTCTTTAAGTTTTCTGGTTGGAATATCTTGTTTGAAAAATTTTTTTACACCTAAAATATTTAATGATTTTTTCATCTCTTCATTTCTTATTTTTTTTTTTTTGTGGTATTTTTTTTTATCCCAAAACCACATTTCGTCTTTTGAGAGAACACCATTTGTTGGAAAAAAAATAATAAGATTTTTTTTTAATAAAATCTTCTTAATTATAAATGTAGCACCAACTAATTCATCATCAGGGTGCGGAGCAATAAATAGAATATTCTTCATTAAGAATTCAAGACTTCTTTCCAGTTTTTATAAAATACATTAAAAAAAATATCTCTCCATGATGGACTTGTATTATATTTTTGTAAATTATTTTTAATTTTTGAAATCTTTTTCTTTTCTTTAAGTAAACTATAAATTACCTTTACCCATTCATTTACAAGATATTTATTAATAATTATACCATCAAAATTATGACTAATCTTTCTACCTCCTCCCTTTGGAGAAACTACACATAAAGCTCCACAAGACTTTGCCTCCATTACTACCTGTGGACCAGTTTCATAAAGAGAGGGAAAAACAAATAAATCACAAATATTCATTAAATTTGCAACTTCATTCTGATTCAAATAATTTGTTATAATTAAGTCTTGGCCTCCAATTTTTTTACACTCGTCACCATGTATATTTTCTCCCGTGAGAATGGTTGTGACTGGCAATCCCTTTTCAATTAAATTTTTATGAATTTTAGCTAAAAAATTAGCACCTTTAAGCTCATGAACCCTACCACAAAAAAAAAGTATCTTATTTTCAAGTGGTATATTAAATTTTTTATAAAAATTAACTTTGTTTATTTTGATCTTTTTAAAAACTTCTTTATTAATACCCCTTTCTAGATTAACAATTTTTTTATTTCTTTTTATTTTTGAAAAATCTTCAGACAGGCTCTTAAAATTTATCATTACTTTGTTGCAAAAATTAAAATATTTTTGAATTTTTATTTTTTGGTTTTCTGATATTTTTTGATGTAATTTAATTTTTTTAATAAAAAATGAGCTTAAGGGTGAAGGTAAATAAGAAAAAACCTTAAGAATATAATATTTAGTATATGATGATGTATCAGTATGATAAGAAGTTGTTAAAGGAATTTTCCAAATAAAAGAAGCTAACTTTGCTGTCTTTGACATGGAAAAAAGTTGATCAGTTGTGTGTATTAAATCATATTTTTTGAGTTCAAAAAAAAGAAAAATATTAAAAGGGAAAAGATCTGTATAATCAGCATCTATTCCAACTATTCTTAGTATTTTTGATGAAAGAATTGGTTTTTTAATTTTAAAATTTATGAAGTTGTTAAATTTTCTTTTTTTCTTTACTTTACCTAAAAAAAAAATGTCTATTTTTATTTCCAAATTATCTTCCATCAAAGATTCACATATTTTTTCCCAAAATTTTACATGCCCTCCTGACTTATTGGATAATTCTAAATCAATTAAAATTGCAATTCTTTTCATCCTAAATCTTAAAAATAGCTGTTTGAAAATAATTAATATAAAAAGTAATTATAATTATTGAAATTATGTTCAAATATATTCCTGTTTTAACCATGAATTTAATCGTAAACTTTTTAGATGAGTAAGCAATTGCGTTTGGTGGTGTTGATATTGGCATCATAAAGGCACAACTAGCAGCTAAAACCATTGGAAGTGTTATGAGAATAATATTAATATTAGTTTCTGCTGCGAACGAGGCAAAAATTGGTAGGAATAAAAAAGTTGTCGCTGTATTACTCGTAAATTCAGTTATCAATGAGGTAAAAAGTGAAACTACAAAAATAATCACCACAATCTCATAGTTTTTAATATAATTTAAATTCTCAGAAAGGTCTTTGGCTAGACCAGTGCTTACAACCAAAGAAGCCATTGAAAGGCCACCTCCAAATAATATAAGAATATCCCAAGGTATTTTTTTAAACCAATCCCAACCTAACAAAACATTGTACTTCTTATCATAGGGTATAATAAAAAAAAGAAATGCGCAGGTTATTGCAATTCCAGAATCAGTCAAATTGATTCCAAAAAGAGTGTTAAGTTTTGATTTAAAAATCCACAAAAGACCAGTCAGCATTATCACAAATCCACTCACTTTTTCAGCATTTGATAAATCTCCAAGTTTTTTAAATCTTTTTAAAATAAAATTAAGTTCTAACTTTTTTGTGTCGTCTTTTATATTCAAAGAAAAATAAAGCCAGAGAGAAATCAGAATAAGGGTTGCTAATGGTAATGTAAAAAGTAACCAGTCTATAAAATCTATTTGATGATTATAATTTTCATTTAAAAAAGCAACAAGAATTGCATTTGGTATTGTTCCAATAGGAGTTATCATCCCTCCTACAGATGCTGAATACGCAACAGCTAAAATAAGCATCTTTGAAAAATATTCATCCTCTCTTTTATTAAAGGTTGTATCAACAATAAACTTTATTATTGGAATCATTAATAAACAAGTTGCTGTATTCGACAACCACATACTAAAAAAAGCTGTAGAAAAAATTGTAGACAGTAATAACTTCTTTTTAGTTGAACCAAAGCTGATAATTGATTTTAATGCTAATCTCTGATGTAAATTACTTTTTTCAAACCCTATAGCTAGTAGGAATCCACCTAATAACAAAAAGACAACAGGACTTGCGTATTTTGATAAAATATCTTTTAGGCTTATGTCAATGAAAATTGGAGATAATATTATAGGTATTAATGCAGTTATTGAGGTTGGTATAGCCTCTGTTAACCAAAAAAAAACCATGGTTAATGTCATACCTAACACAACCTTAGAATTATATTCAAGACCATGATTTAAGTTAAAAATTTCGGGAATTAAGCCAAAAAATATTCCTAATATGAAAAATTTAATATTTATTTTCATGACTATAAACCTTTAGTTAATTTTTCTTCCTCTAAATTCTGCCATTCATTTTCTAAAGTGTGAAGATCATCTTGTGCTAATTTTATTTCATTTATTATTTCTTGGTTATCTTTGTAATCAAAATTATTATATTTACTTTTTTTCTCAAGCTGTATTGATAAGTTTAAAATATGTTGTTCTTTAATTTCAATTTTTTTTAAAATTTTTTTAATTTTTTTTTCAAGACTTTCAGGCTTTGCACCTTTAGTTTTTAAATTTTCCAATATTTTTGGGTTTGATGTTTTATTCTCAACATTTTTTAAAAAAACATCCTCACAATTAAGTGTTTTTGAAATGTTCCCTTTCCCATCTAACAACAAAAATTTATCTGCAGTTTTATTCAAAAAATCAAGGTCATGTGAAGTAACGATTACACAACCTTTGAATTCATTAATAAAATCAACAAGAATATCAATTGTTTCAATATCTAGATCATTAGTAGGTTCATCTAGAAGTAATAAATCTTTAGGGTCTGCTAAAATTTTAGCTAACACTAGCCTATTCCTTTCACCGCCTGACAACATTCCTACCTGTTGATCCAAACCTTTAGGATCAAATAAAAAGTTTTTTAAATAACCGCAAATATGAACCTTTTTTTCTCCAACATTTATATAATCACCCCCACCTGGAATCATATTTTCTCTAATACTTTTGACGTTATCTAATTGAATTCCTGATTGATCAAAATAATTTATTTCTATATTCTTTTTTATTTTTATTGAGCCTTCATCAACTAGTGTTGGATCATTTACCATTTTTAAAAATGTTGACTTTCCAGAACCATTTTTTCCAATAATTCCAACTTTTTCACCCCTGACAAATCTGTAAGAAAAGTCACTTATAATAGTTTTTTGTGACCCATCCGAAATAAAACCTTTATTAACCTTGTAACAATTAACTAGAATATTAGGACCAAAGTGATCTCTTTCAGATATATTAATATTTGTCTTTGTAATTGACTTTAAAAATTCACTTCTTTGGTTCTCATAATCATTTTTAAAGATTAGAATATTATTTTTCCTTCTTACATTTCGCTTTCTTCTTGCAGTTACTCCTTTTGACATCCATTCCATTTCTTCATTTAAAATTTTTTTTTTATTTTGAAGCTCTCTTCTTTCTTGTTCAACAAGACTATTACTCCATTCTTCAAAATGTGAGAAACCTTTTGGGGAAATTCTTATTTTTTTTCTACCAACCCAGAAAACTTTATTTGTGGTCTTTTTTAGAAAACTTCTATTGTGGCTTATAACTAAAAAAGATCCTTTAAAAGTAAATTTCAAATAATTTTCAAGCCATTTAATTGATTCAATATCTAAGTGGTTGGTTGGCTCATCTAGTAAAAGAAGGTCAGGGTTTGTTATGATAATAGATGCAAGATTAAACTTTCTATGCATACCACCAGACAATTCTTTAATATTGCGAGTCTTGTCAATTTTTAGTTCATCACAAACCTGGTCAATGAAATATTCTTGTTCTTTTGATTTAATTAAATTCACGAGAGCATCATTAATTTTTAAATCATTTTTATCAGAAAGGGACTGGTTTAGAAAACCAATTTTAATCCTCTGACTTAACCACAATTCCCCAGAATCTATGGATAGGTTTCCTGCAATTATATTAAGTAGTGAAGATTTTCCAACTCCATTTTTCCCAATTAAAGCAATTTTATCGTTCCCATGAAGACTGAATGAAATCTTTTCAAAAATTTTTTTTTTTCCGTAGCTCAAGCTACAATCATTTAATGAGAAATAAACTTCGTTGGTCATTAGAAATGGCTGGGGTGGTAGGATTCGAACCTACGAATGCCTGTACCAAAAACAGGTGCCTTACCACTTGGCTACACCCCAAGATTTATTGAAACATAATCATTTTTAATAGAATATACAAGTTTATAATGTATCGAAAGAATTAACTATTTTAGTTTTTTTTACCCAAAATTTTTTAAATTTATTTCTGAAAATTCTTTCTGCATTCCCTAAATCTTTTTTGTTTTTAAATAAAGCAAAACATGTTGATCCTGATCCAGTCATTCTTGACAAAAGAGAGTTGGTTTCATTCTTAAAAACATCAAGAATATTTTTAATTTCTTCGCACTGTAAAATTGCTGGCTTTTCAAGGTCGTTAGTTCTGGAATTTAAAAAATCAATTATTTGATTATTACTAAGAAATTTCTCATCAAAAATAGTAAAACCTTCTCTTGTTGGAATAGTAAGTTTTTCAAATATTTTTTTCGTTGAAACTTCAATCATTGGGTTAACTAATAGAACAAAAAAATTCTTATAGTTATTTTCTATTTTTAAAATATTTTCACCTTTTCCAGTCACTATTGCTGACTTTCTACAAAAACAAAAAGGTATATCTGCCCCTAGTGAAAAGAGAGATTTATGAAAGTCTTTTTCACAATCTATATTAAACATTTCAATCAGGCATAAAATAACCGTTGCTGCATTTGATGAACCTCCACCCATACCTGATGCAATTGGTAAATTTTTTGTTAAATTAATGTGAACAGTTAAATTTTTATTTATTAGTTTCTCAATAAATGTCACTGACTTATGAATAATATTATCATTCAATGAGAGTTTTTCTGAAAATGGGCCATCAATTGTCAACCTAAAAGACTTTTCTTTTTTAATATTAATGATATCTCCAAAGTCACAAAAGGTCATTAAACTTTCAATGTTATGAAACCCACTTGGTGTTTTTTCTAAAACCTCTAGATAAAGATTTATTTTTAATGGTGATAACTTAGTGATATTGTCATTCACTATTTAATTCCTACTTCTAACTTTTCTAAAATTTTTTCTTTATTTTTAAAATTTGGATCAATTATTAACACCCTTTTCCACTGAGAATTAGCTTCTTGCTTTCTTCCAGACCTCCAATATGCATCTCCAAGATGATCGTTGAGAGTAGCATCATTGGGCATAATAGAAACAGCCTTTTCAAGGTAGAAAATAGATTTATCAAACACTCCCGTTAAATAAAACGCCCAACCGAGTGAATCAATTATATATCCATCATTAGGTTCAAGCTCTACAGCTTTTTTTAACAAATTAAGTGCTTTATCTAAATTTAAATTTCTGTCTAACCAACTATAAGCAAGATAATTCAAAACATAAGGATCATTCGGGTTAATTTCTAAAGCATCAATAAGATCTCTCTCAGCTTTATTCCATTCATTCAATCTTTCATATGCAATCCCTCTAGAATATAAGATAGCAAACTTATTTTCTACTAATTCATTTTCAATTGCACTAGAATAAAGTTCTATAGATTCTTTATATTTTTTTTTTGATCTCAGCTTATCTGCTAATAGCAACTTGATTTGCCAATTGTTTGGAAATGTTTTTGAAAGATCTTGAAGGTCAGCTAATATTTTTTTTTCAGAAAAAGAATTTTCTTGCAGAGAGTGTTTTAATTTTATGAATTTCATAAAATAAAGATTTCTCCTGTTAACGTTTGAAATTAAATTGACTGCTAACTTTTTATATCCAATTTCCTCCAAGGCATTAACCACCAATAATTTCATAGCATTAAAGTTTGGTCTTAACCTTAAAGACAATTTTCCAAAAAAAATTGAGTATTTAAATAAATTTTTTTGGTAGTACCAGCTTGATATATTATATAGGGTCTCTGCAAGTCCATCTTTCTGTGTTTTAACAGGGTTAAGTAAGTATTCATTATTTAAAAAATAATTCATTCTGTAAGGTCTAAGATTTAAATCTTTCAAATATAAATCGTCAAAAACTTTTTCAGCCCTACTCTTTTGATTAAGCTTTAGAAAAGAATAAAATAATAATTCTTTTATTCTTGTTGAAGAAAAATTTTGTTTATCGACCTTTGTCAAATAAGTTTCAGCCTCTTTTTTTTTGCCCTCAATTAATGATCTTATACCCTTATGTAAACATAATAAAGGAACACAATTTTCAACGTTTATCTGATCAATATTAGACTCTTGAAACTCTGTCCATAGAAAAATTGCCTTAAGAAAATTGATGTCTAAATATTGAGAATGGGATTCTTTTAAATAATTTTTTATTGGTTGTTTTTCAACGACACTATTTGTTAAAGATAAAAATATAGCTGATATGTTGTTTTTATCGTTAATTAATATCTTTGAAGAAATTTTACCTGCTTTTTTCCAATCTTCAAAAATTACGGATTGAAACAAAGCCTCCTCTAACATACTCTTATCTATCTGATTTATATCTATGAACGGAAAAAGGTTTTTTAAGTTAGTTATGTCTCCTGATTGTCTAGCATAGCTCCAGGATAAGTATTTACCATATTGACTGGCAAATAGATTTTTATGAATTAAAAGAAGGAGGACCAGAGCAATACTGATTCTAATCATTGAACTTTTACATGTTCGTATAATTTGGACCACCCCCTCCTTCAGGTGAAACCCAATTGATGTTCTGCAAGGGGTCTTTAATATCACAAGTTTTACAATGAATACAATTTTGCGAATTAATCTGAAGACTAGATTTACCATTATCACTTAAAATCTCATATACTCCTGCAGGACAATATCTTTGTTCTGGAGAATCATATAATTCATAATTATTAGAAATAGGTATTTTCTCGTCAATAATTTTTAAATGACAGGGCTGATTCTCTTCATGATAGGTTGATGAGAAGGAAACATTTGTTAGTTTATCAAAAGTAATCTTTCCATCTGGCTTGGGATACAGTATTGGTTTGAAATATTTTTTTTCTTTAAGTGATAAATGATCAGGTTCTCCATGTTTGAGAGTCCATGGTGCATTTCCCTTGAACAAAATTTGATCAATTCCAGTTAATACCATTCCCATTTTCATCCCATATTTAAATGATGGACGAACATTTCTAGCCTTTTTTAATTCAATTCCAGCCCAAGATTTAACAAATTTTTTCTGATAATGAATTATTTCTGAATTTTTTTTACCAAGACTTAATTCATCAAAGACCTCTGATGAAGCAATCATACCCGACTTCATTGCTGTATGAGTGCCTTTAATCTTTGGAGTATTAAGTGTTCCTGCATCACATCCAACCAATGCACCTCCAGGAAATGTAAGTTTGGGTAAAGATTGCCATCCACCTTCATTCAGCGCCCTTGCACCATAAGAAATTCTTCTACCTCCATTAAATATCTCTTTAACAAAGGGGTGGGTTTTAAATCTTTGGAATTCTTCATAAGGCGACATGTACGGGTTTTTATAATCTAAGCCTATTACAAAGCCAACTGAAACTAGGTTTTTGGATAAGTGGTATAGGAAGGATCCACCATAAGTTTCTGTATCTAATGGCCAACCAATAGTATGCATTACATGACCAGGGTCTGAATTAGTTGGATTGACTTCCCACAACTCCTTTAATCCTATACCATAGGTCTGGTGTTGAGAGCTTTCTCTTAAATTAAATTGCTCAATAAGCCTTTTTCCTAAATGACCTCTGCAACCCTCTGCAAAAAGAGTATATTTGGAATGAATTTCAATACCAGGTTGAAAATTTGATCCAGGTTTACCGTCTTTTTCAAGACCTAAGTCACTTGTAATAATTCCTGCAAGCTTGTCCTCTGATAAAATAATGTCTGAAGCAGCAAAGCCAGGGTATATTTCAACCCCCATTGCCTCAGCTTTAGTCCCAAGCCATTTACATAAAGACCCTAGTGAAATAATGAAGTTATTATCATTATGCATTACTTTTGGAATAAAAAACTTTGGAAGATTATAAGATTTTGATTCACTTAAATATTTTAGTTCTTCACTTTTAACTAATGTTTTAACAGGACAATTTTCATCGCTTCTCCACCCATCTATAAGTTCATCTAGAGCTGTTGGCTGAAGAATTGCGCCTGAGAGAATATGAGCTCCTACTTCTGAGCCTTTTTCAACAACACAGACTGAAAAATTTTTTCCTGCTGATTGACATAGCTTTTTAAAATTTATTGCAGCAGATAGACCGGCAGGACCAGCACCAACTATCACAAGGTCGTATTCCATTTTTTCTCTTTTTATATTAAGATCTATCATTGTTTAAACTTTAATTATTAGATTAACTTTATAATATATATTAATGAATGTTAAAAACATAAAGTCTTTTATTGATTTTTATAAATCACTTGAAATTTCTACATGTATAGCACCTTTTCAAAGATCTTTAGATAAAAAGGATAAAAGAGAACTGATCATGAAAAAATCAACGCAATTGGAAGAAATAAATCTTACTAATAAAAATAAAGATGAAAAACTAAAAGAATTAATTAAAGAAATAAAAACTAGTAAATGTGACCTAAAAGATGTAGCAACTAACACTGTCTTTTCTGATGGTCTTAATGACTCTAAAATCATGTTAATAGGAGAAGCACCAGGGGCCGAAGAGGATAGAATTGGAAAACCTTTTGTTGGTCAAGCTGGTCAGCTTCTGGATAAAATGTTTGATAGCATAAACCTTACCAGAAAAAAAAACTTTTACATAACTAATTTAGTTTTTTGGAGGCCACCAGGTAATAGAACCCCAAACAAACAAGAAATTTCAACTTGTCTTCCACTTACAAAGAAACACATAAGCATTATAAATCCTAAACTTTTAATTCTTCTTGGAAATGTTGCATCACAATCACTTTTATCGTCAAAGGAAGGAATAAATGTTTTAAGAAAGAAAGAAAATTATTTTATTGACAAAGGTTTAGGTTTAAAAATACCAGTAAAAACAATTTTTCACCCTGCTTACCTTTTAAGAAATCCTATCGAAAAAAAAACAATGTGGAGTGATTTGCTTGACATAGATGAGTTTATTTTAACTAATAATATTATTTAAATGGAAAAATTTTTAAGTCTTAACATCTCAATTTTTATAATTTCTGATAGTCGTAATGAGAGGTCAGATAAGTCTGGTAAAATTCTTGAGGAAAGAATTGAGGAATCAGGTCATAAACTAGTTGAAAAAATATTTATTGAAGACGAAGAGAAACTTATATTTAAAAATCTTAAAAAATCTGTAAAAAAAGAAAACGTTAATGTAATTCTTTTAACTGGTGGAACAGGCTTAACTGGTCGTGATTCAACGCCTGAAGCAGTAAAAAAAATTTTAGACAAAGAAATACCAGGTTTTGGAGAAATTTTTAGATATATAAGTTTTAAAAAAATTGGAACATCATCTCTACAATCAAGAGCAATTGCAGGATTAGCTGAGGATAAATTTATTTTTGCATTACCGGGCTCTCCCAGTGCCTGCAAAGATGCTTGGGATGATATTTTAAAATTTCAATTAGATTCAAGGACGAAACCTTGTAATTTAGTAGAACTGATACCAAGAATATTTGAAAAAAAAAAATCCTGAATGTTGGAAAATAATTTTTTTAAAGATATTGATAATGAAACGATAGGTGTTGATGAAGTCGGAAGAGGGGCACTTGTCGGACCAGTTGTTTCTTGTGCTATTTTACTTCATAAAAAAATAAAGGATGATGCTCTATACAAAGAAATTAATGACTCAAAAAAGTTGAGTGAGAAAAAAAGAATAATCTTATCTGAGTTTATAAAACAAAATTCTGTTTTTTCCATCGGGATAGCCTCAAATATTGAAATTGATAGATTAAATATTCTAAATGCAACTATACTTTCAATGAAACGAGCCCTAAAAAAACTAAGCATCTCAACGAATACAATTAAAATAGACGGATCAAAGATCTTTAATCTAAATGAAAAAACTTTTTTTGTAAAAAAAGGAGACCAAAAATCAGTAACCATTGCAGCAGCATCAATTGTCGCTAAATGTTACAGAGATAAGGTTATAAAAAAACTAGCTGTTATTCATCCCTTTTACGAATGGGAAAAGAATAAGGGTTATGGAACAAAAAAACATGTTAATGCGATTAAGAAATTTGGAGTTTCCCAGCTTCACAGAAAAAGTTTTTTATCAAAAATATTAGATTAATGAGACTGGAAGGACTACGTTAACTTTTAAACCTTTTAGTAAAGAAGATTTTTCTAACCAAATTTCTCCTTTATAAATTTCTAAAATATCTTTAACTATATTTAATCCTAAACCACTCCCGGGAGTTTGCTCATCAACCCTAAATCCTCTTGCAAATACTTTGTTTTTTTGTTCTTGCCTAAGACCTGGCCCATCATCTTCAATTAAAATTTTCATCTCGTTTTTACCACGCCTCTCAAAACTAATTTTGACTTTTTCTCTTCCCCATTTACAAGCATTTTCTATTAAATTTCCTATTAGTTCTTCCATATCTTCTAAACTTCCATAAATAAAAAACTCCTTGAATTCTCTCTGTAATTCTATCTCTTTATCTGGATATAATTTTTGAAAAATAATAACCATCTTGTTTAGAAATTCTAGGAATGCAATCTTTGATTTTATATTTTTTCCAACAGACTCTAGATGAGCTTTTTTTAAATATCTATCAATATGATTTTTCATTAAAACAATTTGATTACCTAATAATTTATTCTCTTTATCTATTTCGTTTGTTATTACTGCTAAAGGTGTCTTAAGAACATGAGCCAAGTTACCAACATGGGTTCTAGCTCTTTCAACAATTTTTTCATTATGCTCCAGCAAGTCATTAATTTCAGTTGCAAGTGGTTGAACTTCTAAAGGATATTTTGCTTCTAACTTTTTTTTATCTCCATTTCTTATTTTGAATAATGCATCTTTAATTTTATTAAGAGGCA
>NZFP01000041.1 GCA_002689325.1 Rickettsiales bacterium | reverse complement strand
ATTTAATAAGCGACTCATAATTATCGTTACTTTTTCTTTTAACATAGCTCAAAAGTCTTTTTCGCTTCCCAACTAATTTCATTAAACCTCTTCTAGTATTTTCATCTTTTTTGTTAAGCTTAAGATGCTCAGTTAATTTTTTAATTCTATTAGTGAATAAAGTGATTTGAAATTCACTGCCACCAACATTTTTGTTTATCTTTTCATCTTTTTTTGCCACAATGCCTAATCCTTTCAAACAAAAAAATTACTCAATAAATTCTTTGGATAAAAATTACCATCTTTAAGATAGCCTACTGCAACTAATTTATTTTTAAACTTTGCCAATGCAAGTTGTCCGCAAAAATCATTAATTTTATTTCTAATTTCATTCATCTCTATTGGCCTTCCATTTAATATAAGAGCGACTTCTTTCATATCCAAATGAATCTGGTTAAATTCGTTAAAAACCTCTTCAATAGGTCTTAATATACTCAAATGACCCTCAATATGCACTAAACTCAACAAATAATCTAGTGAAATAAGTTTTTTATCTAAATTACCAAACCCTACACGTCTAAGTGACGAAACTACACCTAATGTATTTAAAGCTTCAGCCATGTCCTCTGCTAAACTTCTTATGTAAGTTCCAGAGCTACATTTAATGTAGAACAATGTTTTAGACTTCGAAATCTGATTAATAATTTTAAGATCTAGAATTTCTTTTTTTTCTTTTTTTAAATCAACTTGTAGTTTTTTTCTAGCTAATTCATAAGCTTTCTTTCCATTAACTTTTTTAGATGAAAATTTGTGTGGAACCTGATAGTAGTCTCCGACAAAATTTACGTAGATATTTTTAATTTTCTTTAATGTGGGATATTTTTTATCAATTTTTATAATTTCTCCTTCAAGATCACCTGTAGATGAATGAATACCCCAAGTAACTTCAAAAACATACTCTTTATAGGAATTAGACAAATATTTTATTGTTTTTGTCGACTTGCCTAGAGCGATTGGAAGAAATCCGGATGCAAGTGGATCAAGAGTACCAACATATCCTGCCTTACAATGATTGAAAATTTTTCTTACTTTTTGTAATACTCTATTAGAAGAAACCCCAATTGGCTTATCTAAAAAAATCCATCCATTGATGTCACTTTCTTTCATAAAGTTTCTTAGTTACTTGATAATCCATCTATGAGTTTATCAATTTCAAGGGGTTGTTTTCTTAAAAAATCAAAACGAAATTTTAATTTAGGAGTATATCTCAAAGCAATTTTTTCTGAAAATTCTTTTTTAACCTTAATTAAATTATCACCTATTAATTTTAAAGATTCCTTTTCATTTAAATTATTTTTTTTAGAAAAATTAGTTAAAAAAATCGTTGCTATTTTTCCATCTTTTGAAAGTATAACTTCGTCTATAAAAATTAGAAGGTTACTTCCATCAACGTCTCTGAAGTCTTGATTTAAAAAAATCTCACCTAACGTTTTTTTTATAAGCTGAGTTAATTTTTCAATCCTAGAGTTTTTTTTTGGAATTTTAAACAGCTTAAAATCATTTTGCTTTATCATTACTTACTCTTAAATAAAACTCTAATTTATCGTTTTCTTGAATTTCATTAAATTTATAAAACCCTATTCCACACTCTAATCCTGACAAAACTTCTTTAACTTGATTTTTTTCTCTCCTTAGACTTTGTATGTCAACCTCATTAACTAACTTTTCTTCTCTAAAAATTTTGACAGTCGATTTTGTTGTTACCCTGCCTTCCTCAATTAAACATCCTGCAACTTTTGATGAATCTGACATTTCAAAAACTTTTTTAATTGTCCCCTTGCCTGCCAATTCCTCTTTAAAATCCTCCTCAAACATTCCATCAATAATTTTATTAGCCTCATCAATAACTTCGTAGATTATACTGAAATATTTTATCGATATTTTTTCTCTTTTAGCCAAATTTTTTGCCTGAACATTTGCTTTAACACTAAAACCAAAAATTCTTGCAGCAGAAGCTGTTGCAAGAGTGACATCTGATTCGTTGATCTCACCAACTCCAGAATGAACAATTTTAATTTCAATTTTGTCAGAATTCATCTTTTTCAAACTTTGTTCAATTGCTTCTTTAGATCCATGAACATCTGTTTTTATAATTACTGAAATTAGAACTTTTTTTTCTCCTGAGCTATCTTGGAGAATTTGGTCAATAGATACCCTTTTCATTGATGAATTTTCTTCAATTCTTTTCATTCTTGACCTATAATGAGTAACCTCTCTAGCTCTCGACTCACTCTCAACAACGACTAATTTTTCACCTGATTCTGGTGCACCAGACAAACCCACGACTTCGACTGGATAGCTCGGTAAAGCCTTTGGTAGTAGCTTTCCTTCATCATCATACAAAGCTTTTACCTTTCCCCATTCTTTACCTACAACAACAACATCTCCAACATTCAAGGTACCCTTTTCTATAAGAATAGAAACAACTGTGCCCTTCCCTTTTTCAATTTTCGATTCAATAACCGATCCTTCTGCTGACCTATTAGGATTTGCTTTTAACTCCATGATTTCAGCTTGTAGCTGTATTGAATCTAAAAGTTCATCCAATCCTTTCTTGGTTTTAGCAGAAACATTAACAAAAACATTCTCTCCACCCATTTTTTCACTAATGATCTCATGCTTCATCAAATCATTCTCGACTTTTTGAGGGTTCGATGTTTCAAGATCAATTTTATTTATTGCAACTATTATGGGACACTTTGATGCTTTTGCATGGCTTATTGCTTCTATTGTTTGTTCATTAACACTATCATCACCTGCAACTACCAATATTATAATATCAGTAATATTTGAGCCTCTTGCTCGCATTTGACTGAAAGCTGCATGACCAGGTGTATCAATAAAAGTAATTTTTTTTCCTTTACTCTCTACAATGTAAGAACCAATATGTTGCGTAATTCCACCAGCTTCTGTTGACGCAACTTTTTTCTGTCGGATTGCGTCTAGTATTGATGTTTTTCCGTGATCCACATGACCCATAATAGTTACTACTGGAGGTCTAAATACTAGGTCTTCATCCGTATCCTTTTTCCCATCCAGTCCTAACTCCACATCAGACTCACTAACTCTTTTTGGAGTATGGCCTAATTCAATAACCAATAGCTCTGCGGTGTCACCATCAATAGTCTCATTTATTGTACTCATCACTCCTAATTTCATTAGCATTTTTATGAGAGTTGATGACTTCTCAGCCATTCTTGATGCTAGCTCACCAACGGCTATTACGTCAGGAATTATAATTTCTTTTTTCTTTCTTTCTTTATTTTCTAAAACTTCTTTATTTTCCAAATTATTTAGAGTCCTTAATTTTGCCTTTTCTCTTGCTCGTCTTACAGCTGCTAAAGACCTTACTTTTTCATTCTCATCACTGAGCGCCTCGGAAATAGTTAACTTTCCTTGTCTTCTGTTTTCAAAACTTTTTGGAACTTTGGCAAATTTTTGAGATTTAAACTTTTCTTCTTTTTCATTTTGAGGGTTTGGGAAATTTGGTCTTTCAGTTTGGCTGTTGGAAAATTTTTTTGAATCTTTTTTATCTGGTTGATTAAGCTTTTCTTTTTTCGCATAGTCATTTGATTTTTCAGCTGTATCCTTTTGATCATTTATATTATTTTTTTTAAGATCTTTTTGATCATCTAAACTTTGGTTTTTACTCAAGCTTTGGAAGTCATCATTTTCTTTAAAGATTTTTTTTGATAAATCAGTTTTATCTTCTAAACCTCGAAGTACTCTTTTTTTCTTAACCTCAACAGAGACGGACCTAGTTCTTCCGTGAGAAAAACTTTGCTTAATTTGTCCAACGTTGAATGTTTTTTTTAGTTGGAGTTTACCTGAATTTTCTGTTTTTTTATCTTTATTCTCTTCCATTTTAATCTTTAAACCAGTGCTCCCTTGATCCTAAAATTATTTGATCTGCTTTATTACTTTCTAAGTCAGTTAAAATATCAATTAATTCATGGCTTGATAAGTCAGCAAGTTGATCTCTAGTAATAATTTCATTTTCTTTTAACCTCATGAGTTGATTAGTTGTCAGTATGTTATGATTTAATAAATAATCTTCAACACCTGCTGATTTTAAAGCTTCTAAATTTTCTTTTTTTATTTTTTCTATATAACTATTTGCCCTATTAATAAGCTCTTTAGCTAGCTCTTCATCAAAACCTTCGATTGAAGCAAGTTCATCTGTTGATACCATGGACACCTCGTCAATTGAAGAAAAACCCTCAGTAACCAAAAGGTGGGCGATTACTTCATCAACATCTAAATTATTTATAAAACCCTGAGACAAACTTTTAAACTCTTCACTTCTTTTTTCTGACTCTTGAGAGGTTGTCAGAATATCGATACTCCACCCGGACAGAGAACTGGCTAAACGCACATTTTGTCCTTTTCTTCCAATCGCAAGACTTAGTTGTTCGTCAGGAACGATTACATCAATTTTTTTTATATCTTCCTCTATCACAACTTTTTCTACCTCTGCAGGTCCCAATGCATTCACAATAAAGGTTGCAATATCTTCTGCCCATAAAACTATGTCAATTTTTTCACCCTGCAACTCATTAACAACAGCTTGACCCCTGCTACCTCTCATACCGACACAAGCTCCAACAGGATCAATACTTTTTTCTTTTGTAAAAACAGCTATTTTTGCTCTGCTTCCTGGGTCACGAGCTACAGACTTCACCTCAATTATTCCGTCATAAATTTCGGGAACCTCCTGTTCAAAAAGTTTAACAAGAAAATTATTATGTGCTCTAGATAAAAAAATTTGGGGCCCTTTAAGATCAAATTTTACCTCAGTAATATAAGCTCGAATTCTATCTGATCTCCTAAAGATTTCTCTATTTAGAAGCTCATCTTTTTTCAAAACTGCCTCACCCTTACCTAAATCTATAATCAAGTTCCCGAATTCCACTCTTTTTACTACCCCATTAACTATTTCACCAACTTTATCTTTAAATTCATTAAACTGAACCACTCGCTCTGCCTCTTTTACTTTTTGAAAGATCACATGTTTTGCAGTTTGAACAGCAATACGCCCAAAGTCCAAAGGGGGGAGCTCTTCGACCAGAAACTCGCCAATCTTGAGTTTACTTTTGTCTTTGGGTAAATCGGTTAATAATATTTTGTTGTTCTCTTCTTCTGATTCGAATTCTTCTAAACTTTCAACCACCTCTCTGAATCTATATAAACCGATATAACCTGATTCTTTATCAATCTTAGCCCTAATATCTAATTCAAATCCATACTTAGTTCTCCCAGCTTTTGCTATTGCAGCCTCCATAGCATCTAAGACTTCTTCTGAACTTATCCCCTTATCTTTTGCAATAGTTTTTACAACATCGAGAATTTCGAGGTTTTTACCAATTATTGTTTCATTTTTTTCCAATTTTTCTTCCATTATTTTAAACAAACAAGCTATTACTAATAATCAAAGTTAATTCATACCAATACTTTACAGAAACTTAAATGATTTTAAAAAAATTTTTTAAGATTTTTTTTTTCAAAAAGTAAAAAATATATTTTTTTTTTATTTTTTTTTGCTTTCTTATAGTACTTAGTTAAAGAAATATCAAAAAAAAAAAAAACTTCATATTCAATGAATTTTGTTGAAAGTATAAAAGATTTACTTTTATAAAAAACATAGAGTATTTGATTCAAGTAATCTTCATGATCAGTTGCAACTATAATTTTAGTTTCATCACAAGTTATTGATTCTAGCAGATCAACAAAATTAGAGTTGATTAGTCGTCGTTTCTTATGCCTTTTTTTTGGCCATGGGTCAGGGAATAATATTATTATTTTTTTAAAGGTAATACACTTTAAAGATTTAAATAGCTCTAAAAAATCTAGATTCGTAAAAAAAAGGTTTTTTAAACCGTATTCTTTTATAAGTTTTTCTAGGTTCAATGAACCACTTAAATATGGATCGCAACCAAGAAAAAAATGGCTATTATTTTTTTGGGACTGAGCAAATAAATTTTCTCCTCCTCCAAAGCCAATCTCTAAGTTAAATGATTTAAACTTTTTTATTTTAGCATTAAATCTTTTTATTTTATTTTTATCTAGAAAAAACTCGAAATCATTAAGACTTTTAAGCTGATCATTTTTAATCTTTCTTGGAAATTTTCTTCCATAGAAATTAAGCATTAAAAATTATTTTTAAATAAGTCTGAACTAGACAATGATTCCCAAGTGAAAGTTCCTTTAGATACATCATACTTCCTACCAAAGTGGCCATATGATGCAGTCTCTGCGTAAATTGGTCTGTCAAGTTGTAAAAAAGACTTAATACCAAAGGGTGATAAATCAAAATTACCTCTAATAATGTCAATTAACTTTTGAGCTTTAGAGTTTTTTTCTTTATCAATTTGAACAAAAATTGAAATCGGCTCTGAAACACCTATCGCATATGAAAGTTGAATTAGACATTTGCTTGAAACCCCACTAGCAACAATATTTTTTGCTAAGTATCTTGCCATGTAAGCTGCTGATCTATCAACTTTTGTATAATCTTTTCCTGAAAATGCTCCACCACCATGAGGCGCAGCACCACCATACGTATCAACAATAATTTTTCTTCCTGTCAAACCAGCATCACCATCAGGACCACCTATAACAAATCTTCCAGTCGGGTTAATTAAAATCTTTTTCTCTGAGGGAATTATTAAATTAGGGATTGCCTCTTCAATTATCTCCAAAATTTTTTTTCTAATTTCATTATTATCGGCCGACTCTGAGTGCTGACTTGATACAACAATAGAGCTGATTTCTTTTGGTCTGTTATTTTTGTAAAGCATACTAACTTGACTTTTAGAATCAGGGCCAAAAAAAGAATCATTGTTATGTCTATAATTAGCAAGTGTTTTTAATATCTTATGACTGTAATCTATAGGCGCAGGCATGAAGTTTTCTGTTTCATCACATGCATAGCCAAACATTATACCTTGATCACCGGCACCATATAGTTCGTTCGATTCATCTCTATCCACTCCTTGTGATATATCCGTTGATTGATCGTGGAGTAAATTCTCTATTTTTAAATTTTTCCAATGAAAACCATCTTGCTCATATCCAATTTCCTTTATTTTTTTTCTAACAACCTCATCAATTAAGCTTTCACTAATTTCATTTTTATTTTTTTTAAGATTTATTTCTCCAGCAAGAACAATCTTATTGGTGGTTGCTAAAGTTTCACACGCTACCCTTGAACTATTATCTTTTTCCATGAAAAGATCAAGAATAGTATCAGATATTTGGTCGCAAACTTTATCGGGATGACCTTCTGAAACAGATTCACTGGTGAATTCAAAATCTTCTTGAATATTTTTCATTTAATTAGGATTTATTTATATCTTTTTAAAGAAATTAAAAATTCAATCAAGTAAAATAATAAACCAAGAAAAAGAATTATTAAAAAAACAGACATATTTCCGTGTTTTTCAAAAAAAGTCTCTTCAGACGAAAGAGATGTTTGTATATCAATATATCCAGTTGAATTAAGTTTAATTTTTTTTAGAATTTCCCCTTTGCTGTTTACAACAACTGAAATACCAGAGTTAGCAGATCTTAAAAAAAAAACAGACTTCTCTACTGATCTAAAAATCTGTGATGCCAAGTGTTGTCTTGGACCAATCGTTTTACCAAACCATGCATCATTAGTTATATTTACAAATACTGAAGATTTATTTTCAGCTAAAGTTTGAAAAATTGCTTCATAACAAATTGAAGGTTCGAAAAAAATTTCCTCTTTTTCTAATTCAATTCTCATTTGATTTGACTTATACCCTTGACTAAAATCTGATGTACCCGGCGCTAATTTAAAAGATTTTAAGATTCCTCTAAATGGAACAAACTCTCCAAATGGAACTAGCTTTTTTTTATCGTAAAAATCAAAAGTTTCGTTATTTACTACATACAACGAATTGAAAAGCTTAAAGCTTTTATTATCAAATTCTCTTCTTAACCCACCTGTTATAAGTGTAATATTTTTAGGTATTTTGTTTTTTAAATATTCAACTACATCTGGTTCTTCAGTTAAAAAATAGGTTAAAGCCACTTCAGGCCAAACTACAATCTTCTCTTTTTCTTTAATATTTTGTTCAGTTGTAAGTTCTAACATTTTATTTAAATTTTTTTCAAAATATAATTTATCCCATTTTTCTATCTGAGGAATATTAGGTTGAATTATCCTGAAATTTACTTGATTCGTGGCAATATCTAGTTTATTAAAATCTGTAAATAATTTGAAGCTAAATAAAAAAATTGGAAAAAAGATAAAAGTTAAAAAACCATATAATTTTTTTTTTTCAATTAAAAAAATTGAAATACAACTTATCCAAAAAAGAGTAAGGAAACTTAACCCCATAACTCCTACGAATTTAGAAACTTGAATAAATTCGTGATTAAATGCCCATAAATGGGCTGTTAAATTCAATGGTAAACCTCCAAATATGTGTGATTTAACAATCTCTGCTAAAAAAAAGAAAGACGCTATGATAAAGGCTTTCGTAATATTAGAAATTCTACCAAAAAAAATAAAGTTTTTAATAATTGTTATTAGAATGCAGGGAAGGGAGAAAAACAAGCCCATTAGTAAGGGAAAAAAAACTGAAATAGGGGATAATAAAAAATGCTTTTCATAAATTAAAAAAGGAGAAACTATCCAATGCATTGAGCCAATATAAAAACCAATACCAAAAACCCATCCACCAAAAAAAGAATCTTTAAGATTTTCTTTTAGAAGAACTTTTTTAACAAATATGAAATACGTTAATATTACTATTGGTGTCAGAAAAAAAAAGGACTGAGACACTCCGAGAAAAATTCCAAGAGTTATAAAAATCCATAATTCCTTTTTGTTCATTTTTTTAAAGTAACTAAAATCTTTTTTATTCTTCTAGTATCAGCCTCAATAATGGTAAATTCTAATTCTTTGTTATAATTTACAACTTCACCTCTTCCAGGGATCCTTCCAATTAGAAAAAAGATAAATCCTCCTATAGTGTCAATTTCATCATTTTTTTCAATTTTAAGTTTTACCCCAATCTGTTTTTCAAACTCTTCTAAAGATACTCTTGCTGGAAGCTCAAAGTTTTTTTTTGAAACTTTTTTTATTTCTTCAGGTTCCTCAAAATCATGTTCATCTTTAATTTCACCAACTATTTCTTCTACTAAATCTTCAATTGTAACAAGGCCATTGGTACCTCCAAATTCATCTATAACTATTGACATATGAATTTGTTCGGATCGCATTTTTAAAAGTAGATCCAAAATTTTCATTGTAGGTGAGGAAAATAAAATTTTTCTCACTATTTTTTTTGAAATTTTTAACTTCTTTTTTTGAATACTACTATTATGTACTTTTTCAAAAAGATCTCTAATATGTATCATTCCCAAAATTTTATCTAGATTACTATCAAAGACTGGAATTCTTGAGTGCTTTGTTTTATCTATAAAAATTACTAGCTCATTGTAAGTCGTATCAATAGAAACGGCATCAATATCTGCTCTTGGTATCATTATATCCTCAATACACTTATCACTTAAGTTAATTACGTTTTTAAAAATATTACGCGTACCCGCGTCAATACCATTTGAGCCATTAACATCTTCTTCAATTAAATCCTCTAAAACTTCTTTAATATTCTCTTTTTCAGAAAATTTAACTAAACCCTTTAATTTATAAAAAAATTTTTTAATCATTAACTGCGTAAGGTGACGAAATTGACAATTTGGATAGAATCATTATTTCTTTTTTTTTCATTATCTTAAAATCTTTTAACTTTTCATGGTTTAAGCCTAACAAATGTAAGAGACTATGTATTACCATGTGGGTTAAATGATCTGAAAGGTTTTTATTTTGCAACTTGGATTCGTTTATTATCTTTTCCAGGGATATTACTATATCCCCAAGAATAATTTTCGACGTTTTTTTAGTTACAAATCTCTCATCATTTTGAGGAAAAGATAAAACATTAGTTGATTTATTAATTTTTCTATATTTTTTATTAATTTCTTTAATTCTATTATCATTGGTTAATAAAACTGATAAGTAGTATTTTTTTTTAAAATCCATCTCTTTTAAAACCTCAGATATTGCCTTTTTAACAATCATTCTAATCTCGTTCTCACTGAAAGAACCTAAGTACTCAAAATTAAATTCAATCATTCTAAAGGCTATTCATATTCTTTTCCAACGCCTTTGTCTTTCTCAAACCTTTCGTATTGTTTTACAATTTTTGATACCAAAGGGTTTCTTACGACATCATTATCCGAGAACTCAAGAAAGCCGATCTCTTCAACATTTTTTAAGATATTGATAGATTCTCTCAAACCTGACTTCGTTCCTGATGGTAAATCAACCTGAGACAAATCTCCAGTAATAATCATTTTTGAATTTTCGCCTAATCTTGTAAGAAACATTTTCATCTGAACAGCAGTTGTATTTTGTGATTCATCTAAAATAATGAATGCATTAGATAATGTTCTTCCTCTCATAAATGCAAGGGGAGCAATTTCTATGAATCCAGATTCTATTTTTTTTATAACTTCAGAAAATGAAAGCATATCGTTTAAAGCATCATAAATTGGTCTTAAGTACGGATCAATCTTTTCTTTTATATCGCCTGGAAGAAATCCCAATCTTTCCCCTGCCTCAACAGCAGGCCTTGTTAAAATAATCTTTTCAATTTCACCCGACTTTAACATGGATACAGCATAAGCTACTGCTAAATATGTTTTTCCAGTACCAGCAGGACCGCAACAAAAAACCATTTGTTTCTTTTTCACCAAATTAAAATATTCCAATTGTTTCTTAGACCTTGGTTTAATTATTTTTCTTCCGGCTACTATATTTGAAGATTCAATCACTTCATATTCTTTTATTGGCTTTTTATAATTTTGGTTCTTAAAAATCTTAATAATGGTATCAAAATCAGATGAACTTAAAAAATTGTTTTTTTTTACTCCTTCATAAATTTTTTTTAAAACAACATCTGTATGATCAACATTTTCTTGCAAACCCTCTATCTTTAAATAATTACCTCTTGGAAAAATACTAACATTAAAGGCATTTTCTAGCCTTTTTAAATTTTCATCATTGCTTCCAAAAAAATCAGGTAAGATTAAATTATCTTCAAAGGAGACAATTCTTGAAAAAAGTTCATTTTTTTTTATTTTTTTTCTCAAATCTTTTACGAACTTAAAATTCTTCCATGAAATGAGAAAGAGGTCAATCTTTCTATTTTAATTTTAAGAATTTTTCCTATTAAATTTCTTGTTGAAAAAACATGAACTGGTTGCAAAAAAGGTGTTCTTCCAACATATTGATTACTTTTTTTACCAAAGCTTGTAAATAATACATCAACCTCTTTATCTAAAAAAGTCTCGTTAAATATTTTTTGCTGCTCGTTGAGGACTTTTTGAATTTTATTTAATCTTTTATTTAAGACTGAATCATCAATTTGATCTTTAATTAATGAAGCAGGTGTTCCAATCCTAGGTGAATATTTAAATGAATAAGAACTTGCATAGATTACTTTGTCAATTAATTCTAACGTATCTTGAAAGTCATTATCTGTTTCTCCGGGGTAACCTACAATAAAGTCGGATGAAAAAGCCATATTTTTTACTTCAAGCTTAATTTTATTGATTAGATCAATGTAATTTTCCTTTGTATACTTTCTGTTCATTTTTTTTAAAATTTTGTTTGAACCTGATTGAACTGGAAGGTGGAGAAATGGCATTAGTTTTTTATTATTTTTATGTTCAAAAATTAGCTTATCATTAATATCGGAGGGGTGAGATGTTATATATCGTATTCTCTTTAATTCAGGTAAAGATGACAAAATATTACATAAATTGGATAAATCTATCATTTTTTTTTCTGATTTCTCAAAGATGTACGAATTATATGAGCTTACATTCTGGCCAAGAAGATTTATTTCCAAAGCACCTTTTTCAACTAAATTTTTTGCTTCAGCATAAATTTCCTCTACTGACCTTGAATATTCATTCCCTCTGGTGTATGGGACTACACAAAAAGAGCAAAATTTATCACACCCTTCTTGAATTGTTATTTGCCTAGAAGCTCCCGCAAGATAAGATTTCGGAAATGAGCTAAATTTTTGTTCACATAAAAAGTTTGTATGAACTTTTTCATCTGATTTTTTCTTCAGTAGTCTGGGAATTGACTGAATATTTTGTGGACCAACAACATAATCGACTAGAGTATTTCTTTTTATAACCTCCTGACCCTCTGCTTGGGCAACACATCCCATCACAACAATCTGCATTTTTTCTCCAAGCTTTTCTTTATTTTTTTTAAAAACTGACAACCTTCCTAAATCAGAATAGAATTTTTCACTTGCTTTCTCTCTTATATGACAAGTGTTTAGTATTGCAACATCTGACATCTCTAGATTTTTAGCTTTTTTAAATCCATTAAGAACAAGCAACTCATCAATTTTTTCAGAGTCATACTGATTCATCTGGCAACCATATGTTTTTACAAAAAAGGATTGATCCATAACCTAAATAATTAAAGAATTTTTTACTTATTACAATAACATTAATTCATAAAGTCTAATTTTTTTTTCTACCTCTAAGTTTTGGAAATCACAACTTATTTGTAAAGAAATTTTTTCATGACAATATTTAGCAGCATGCTTTCTATCTTTAAAGTGGGAAAATTTTTTTGGCTCGTGGAAATTTACGTTAACTTCACTAAAACCAAGTCCAAGAAATTTCCAGGCATGCGAAACAAGGTCCATATTTCCAAACCAAGCAAAAAAAGGCCTGAACTTTATTTCTAGAGGTATCCCATCAAGCTTACTGTAAGAAATAGAGATTGGTTGAAGATAAAATTCTTCCGAAACGTTATCTTCAATAACACCTAAAAGGGAGGACTTAAAAGGTAAAACTTTAGAACCGTCACTAGAGGTTCCTTCAGGAAACAATATCACACTATATCCACTCTTTAAAGTGTTTGTAATTTGATTCATTTGTCCTTTGACTTTTATTATATCATTTCTGTTAACAAAAATTGTCCTTCCAAGCGCGCATATCTTATTAATAAATGGCCAAGAATCTATTTCTGATTTTGCTACAAACAATCCATCAACATTTGAACCTAAAACAAATATATCAAGGTATGAAGTATGGTTTGATACAAATAAGACGTTTTTTTTTGATTGCTTACCTTTTATGTTTACTTTAATACCAAAGATTTTAACAAGTCCTTTAAAAAAAATTTTGTAGAATATAAAAAAATTTCTTCTTAACAAAAAATGGTAAAATGACTGGAGAAAAGCACAAATGACTGTCCAAACTAAAAAAGGTAAGACTCTTAAGCAAGAAAGAATTGGAGAATAAAGCATTATTTAAAAGATAAATTGGAATATTTTTTTATGATATTTTCGGATTTTAAGATTATTAATACATCGGTTGTATTAAATTTTTTATCAACAACAGCTCCTTTGCCAACCCATGCCCCTGCCCTTATATATGCCTTAATTAATGGTGGAAGGAATCTAAACTCTTCATCTTTGTTAATGTTTTTTGATGATAAAATATCTATATCTGCCTTAAATTTATCTTTTGGACAAGTCGAAAATCTTTGTGGAGGTTTATGGAAATGATTTAAATATGAAAGTTGGGTTTTAAATTCAGAATAATTTGATGATGGAAAACTTGCGCAACCAAAAATCAAATCAACTTTTTTTTGGATGATGTAAAAAGCAAGTCCTCTCCAGAGAAGTTTTATTATCTTTCCATCTCTATAGTTTTTATCAACACAAGATCTCCCGGCTTCTAACATTGAAACATTTTTTTTAAAAAGATTTGAAATATTAAACTCAGATTCGCTATAAAATTTTTTATAGTTCTCGTTTTTTTCTTTAAGGAGCAACCTGTATGTACCCACGACAAAATCACTTGCAACTGATTTATCAATAACGACAAGATGGTCGCAAAACTGATCAAACTCATCTGAATCAATTTTTTTGTTAGAGTTTTCAAAAAAACTTTTTTGCCTTAATTGTTTAGCTTTTATTAATAAAGGATCTGGATATCTGATAATTTTTATCTGGTATTTTTTGAATGAAAAATCTAATTCTTTGGAGCTTATTGATTTTTTTAAATCATTAGAACTATATTCTATTTCTTTAGGTTTTTCTTTCTCAGGGTGTTTAGACCATTTCTTTAAATAAATAACATTTTTTGCAACATATTTAACTTTAGATAAAATTGATTTAAATTTACCTACATTTTTACTAGTAGTATTCTTAGCAAATTTATTTTTTATCTTTAATTGGAATACCATACAATTCTAATCTATGATCAACTAATTCATAGCCCAATTCTTTTGCTACTCTTTTTTGAAGTTCCTCAATGTCATCATTCTGAAACTCAATTACTTTTCCATTCCTAACATCTATAAGATGATCATGATGCTCATCGGGAACTTCCTCATACCTAAATCTTCCATCTTTAAACTCATGCTTTTCAATAATATTATTTTCCTCAAAAAGTCGGATTGTCCTATAAACTGTTGCAATTCCAATATTTTTATCTATTTCAGACGCTCTTTGGAAGACCAACTCAACGTCAGGGTGATCTTTTGAATTAGTTAACACTTGGACTATTACTTTTCTTTGCTCAGTCATTTTCAGACCAAGCTTGTTACATTTATCTAATAATGAAGTCATAGTTTTAAATAAATATTAAGTTTATATTAAAGTTTTGTTACAATGTTTATATTTTCTTTTCAATCGATTAATTATATAATCTTCATTACTAATATAACACAAACTAAAAACAATATGAAAAAAAAAGTTCTAGATATAACAAGTTTTGACTGCCCAATGACTTTCATTAAAGCTAAAGAATTTATAAAAAGTAATGCTAATGATAAAAAAATTATCATTATTAAAGGAAAGGACAACCTTCAAAAGCTAGAAAACTCTCTAAAAAAAAACTTTCGCACCTCATCAAAAAAAATAGAAAAAGATATCTTCGCGCTCAAACTTATTCAGTAATTTTTAATTCCATGAGCTGCGCATCCTTTCTTCCTGATTCACTAAAATAATAATCCTTTCTTAAGCCACAATTTTTAAATTTATTTAAGGTATAAAGTTTTTTTGCAGCATCATTTTCTACATTTACCTCCAAAATTATTTTTTTAACTTTTTTTTCTTGGCAAAAGATTATACATTTCTCCAAAATTTTTTTTGCAATACCATTTCTTCTGTAAAAAGGATGCACAAAAATTGAGTGAATCTCAAATATATCAAAAACTTGGCTTCCTATGCAAAACCCAACAATTGATTTATTCTTTAAACATAATTTACCAAAAAAACTTTCCTTACTAATTAAATTATTAAGCTCATCAATTTCCCAAATATTATCTTCCAATTCTTTAAATTTTTTTTGAAATAAATATAAAGAAGAACAATAATTTTTATTTATTTTTTTTAAAACAAACTCATTCATAGTATGTGTTGTGGTAAAAGATATCCTGATTATAATTTGAATAGCCATTCAGAAAACATTCAAGTAGGTCTTTTGCATTTACCGAATACAACTTAACAGCATTTTTAAAAAATTTTTTAATGTCCTGATCATCAGTGACAAGAAAGATTTTATTGTTAATTTTTTTTTTTTTTTTCAAAAAAAGATTCAATATTTTTAATGTCAGCAACAAATAATTTTGATTTTTCTATTATTTTTCTTTTTTTTATCTGAAAATGCTTAAAGAAGAAATTTGTTCCGGATGATCTATATGTTACAACCACTTCACAATCATTATTTATTTCTTTAATTAAATATGGAAAGAATGTTGATATGGAGTGTATCTTTGCATTATTGGATAATGTGAGTGCCTGACAGATTGATTTAATTGATCTTATCCCTGTAAAGCTGCCAGGTCCGTTGGCAAATAAAACATATTTGAGATTGTTAAGGGCATTACATTTTTGAAATTTAGTTAAAATGGTAAACAGCCCTTCAACTTTTCCATTTTTGATTTTTTTTTCATGATAGATTTGAAGTTTTTTTCCCTCAGATAAAGCAACTGAAATTCTATGGCTTGAACAAAAAATTGATAATGCTAACATGATCTAATCTATAAAATGAATCAAAACTTTATAAAAGTAAATCAAAATCAATTAGACGTGGATATTGACCTAAGATACGCTTCTAAAAATAATTTTACTGGAGATAAAATCTACCTTTCCAAGTCATGTTTTCTTCATAAAATAGCTTTTGAACATCTTTGTAAAGCTGTTGATATTGCAAAAAAAACTGGGTTCAAGATAAAAATCTTTGACGCGTACCGCCCAACATATGTTCAAAAAAAATTGTGGGAAACTCTACCAGATCCAAACTTCATTGCTCCACCTCAAAAGGGTTCACCTCATTCAAGAGGAGTCGCAATTGACTTAACCTTAATTGAAAACGGAAAGGAACTTGATATGGGAACTGAATTTGACGAGTTTAGTAAACTTTCTCATCATGGAAGTCTAGATATTTCTAAAGCGGCCTACCAGAACCGATTAATTTTACTTGGGATAATGACAGACTCCGGTTGGGATTTTTATAGGAATGAATGGTGGCATTATCAGCTTTTTAACTCTAAAGATTATAAAATCGTTGATGATATTGAATCATGAAAATTACTATTTTTTTACTTACCTTACTCTTTTTTAATACAATTTTTGCTAACCAGAAATCAGTAATAGTATTGATGTACCACAGGTTTGAAGATCAAAGATTTCCATCTACAAGTATTTCAGTGAAAAATTTTCATGAACAAATAAAATATCTTAAAGAAAATAAATTTAACATTCTTCCAATTTCAGACTTGGTGCTTTTCTTAAATGAAAATTATGATATTCCTGAGAAATCAGTTTTTATTACAATCGATGATGGATATAAAAGTTTTTATGAGCATGCCTTTCCAATTTTAAAAGAACAAAAAGTTCCATTTTCCCTTTTCCTTTCTACTAAGTTCGTTTCAAACCAAGAAAAAAGTGATTTTATGAACTGGAAAATGATAGAAGAACTTTCTAAAAATAAAGGAGAAATTCTTAATCATACTGATAGTCATCCAAAACTTTTAGAACTACAAATTCATGAAGTACAAAAAGAATTTAAATTGGCTGAAAAAAAAATTAAATCAAAGATTGGAAGACTTCAAAAAGTTGTTTCTTATCCTTATGGAGAATCAACCCCCCAAATTCAGAAATTATTAAAAAAAATGGGCTATAATATTGGTTTTTCTCAACATTCAAGTCCAATTCATATAAATGAAAATAAACTTGCGCTTCCTCGATTTGCAATAAATGATGAATTTGGGGATATTAAAAGATTTATTCAAATAGTGAACTCAAAGGCGTTGATACTGTCTGATTTAAAAGTCTTAAAAGATGATTTAAATTTAAAAGAATTAGAAATATCATTTAGTACCAATAAAATTGAAAACAAAATTAATTGTTACATTAATAATAATGCGATATTAAAAAAAAGAATAATAGACGAGAAAATTGTTAATCTAATGATCACTAATCTCAAAAAAAACCAAAGATATAGACTGAATTGTACTTATTTTGATGAACAAAGGGCTTTATTTTGGTATGGAATGATGATTAAAACTACACAACAATCTATAATATTTTAATTTCAAAAAAATTATTTGTTAATTTAGTGAGTAACCCTTATCAAATTTTTGGAAGTTGTTTGAAGTCATTATTTCTTTGACATCTTTAATATAGAATTCTTTTCTTTCAGAATAATCTTTTAAAAAGTTTGCTAGTTTATAACCAGAGAGATTTTCTCCACTCATTCTGAGTTTTTTTCTTTCTTCTCTAAAATCAACATAGGCTAAATGGGTATTAATATTTTTTAAGTAGGACCTTACTGACTCTGATAAATTAGGGAATTTTTTGATGAAAAATTGATCATCTTTATTTCTGTCTCTCGGTTTCAGACCTTTAGATTCATCAAAGGTATATTGACCAAAAATAGCATTTCCTTCTCTAGAATAACGAGAGGTGCCCCACCCACTTTCAATTGCTGCTTGTGCTAAGGCTAGAGATATAGGTATTATATCAACACGTACCAAAAGATTTCCCAAATTAGAATCACTTGACCCATACCTTTCGCTTAGTTCAAATAACCACTGTGGCCAAAAGTCTCGTGAAAAATTTTCACCATCTGACTCTCTCCACCAATCAAGTATTTTTTTTCTATCATTCAGAATCTGTAAGTTCTCAGAATAAATAATAGGAATAAGTGTATTTATAAAAAGTCTTTTTCTTTCTATAGTTGGTTGTATTTCCATAAAGTCTCTAGGCAGTGAGGAGAAAATAATTAAATTTGCTGATTGATTATTTAAAAGATTATCGACAGAGAATTGGTATTTTTTAAATATCTCAATCATCTCACTAGACTGAGAGATGTAATCCACTGTTACATCAGAGGGGGATGTTTCAAAAAGTTTTGTATTTGTTATTGTGTAATTGACAGATTGGCCATTAAAATCTTTTTTTTTATTAAAGCCATTGTAAAAACCAACAGCTATATTAATCAATATTAATGAGATTAAAAAAATCCCTAAGTTTTTGTAAGTTAAATTATTTTCTTGCATTAACTTTGATTTACTGCTTCAACTGATACAATTTCTGGTATGTAATACTTAAGCATATTTTCTATTCCAGATTTTAGCGTTATTGTGGAACTTGGACACCCTGCACAGGCACCTCTCAACTCTAGGTATACCACTCCGTTATCAAATTTTACAAAACTTATATCGCCCCCATCTTGTGCAACGGCAGGGTTTATTCTTTCTTCTAAAAGATCTTTTATTTGGTTAACAATTTCTAAATCTTTTTTGTTATAATTTTCTTTAGTTTTTTTATTATTTTTATTTTCGCTTTCTACTTTTTTTCCTGATGACAAAAAATCATGAATCTTTGAAAGAATAGACGGTTTGAGGGACTCCCAATTTACTTCATTTGATTTTGTGATAGTTATAAAATCTTTGCCAATAAAAACACCGTCCACGTTTTCATCTTCAAATAACGTACTTGCCAAGCTATTTGATTTTGCAGCCTGTCTTGATTTAAACTCTTGGGTACCACTTTCAAGCAGTACCCTTCCGGGAATAAATTTTAGTGTTGATGGGTTTGGGGTTTCTTCAGTTTGAATAAACATATACTACAAATAATTAATTCATGATAATTTGTCAATTTCTTCTTCTTTTAAACTTGGTGGTATGATGGTTAATGGTACCTTTAGTTTTGATCTCTGTTTTCCAGTAAATGCACTAATCAATGAATCTGAACCAGAGTTACTTGAAGCTAAAACAAAGTTTGAAATAAATTTGTTATCAGATAAAAAGTTTATTATGCATTCTACTCTATCGCCTTTCATTAAAAACTTTTTTGGTTTTTTGTCCGTGAATTTAAGAATAAAATTTTCATATTCTTTTATCTTTGACTCTGCCTCTTCTCTTGACTCAGCTTCTGCTATATCCTCAACTGCTTTCCAATGACTAAATTCTAAAGTATCAAATGTATATAAAATCGCAACTCTTCCATTACTCCTCGCACTCCTTTGTGCAGCATATCTTAATGCAATAAACATTTCAGGAGTATCATCTAAAATTACTAAAAAAGTTAGTTCCTTACTCATAATGCTAATTTTTTTTAAAAATAAAACCTGCTGTTATACCTAAACCAATTGCAATAATAGCAGAAAAAATACCATATAGAAATGAGAATCTATGAGCAAATTCAAATATAAATGAACTAATTCCAGGTTTTTCCACAAAGATCTGAATTTTTTTTGTTTCAAATTTACTTCCTTGGTCCATAAGATTCATTGAAACCAAATATTTTCCAGCTGGTGAGTTCTTTGGTAACTTAACTGGGATCTTAAAAAAGAGAGGTGTACTATCACTTAACAGTTTGAATGATTGATTTTTTATTGAAAATAAGCCAATTGACATTTTTTTATCTATTAATTCTTTTTTTAAATTATCATCATCTTTTCCAATTAATTTTATATTATCAACCAAATCCTTTTTAACATTAAAGTCGATATCATTATCTTTAATATTTGTGTAGTAATGAAATAGACTAGGATAACTAAATTCACCTGTTTTATTCCAGGTCCACATTCCAAAAACTTTTTTCTTTTTTTGTAAAACTACCTTTTGATTTGGTCCTGTAATTTTTAAAACAAGGTTTTTCGGTGAATCTGAAAATCCATAAATTGTAAAATGAGTGTCATCTAAATCACTAGACACTGAAATTTTTTTTTGTGAGACATCAAAAATTAAAATATTAGAATTAATTTCAAAGGGATGAAGAAAGGAAAAGGATATAAAAATAATTTTTATAAAACTAAAATGCATCTTGAATAATTATTTTAGAGTTCATTGGAGGCTCATTAATTAATTCTAATCCCATCTTTACACAAACAATAATCACAATTATAGCTAAAAATACTCTTATTTGCTCTCCTTTAAATCTCGATGTGTATTTTGATCCATACTGAGCACCAATAACTCCTCCAACTAATAAAAAAACCGCAAGTATTAAATCTACTGACAAATTATATGTAGCTTGAAGAATTGAAACATTTAATGTTACAAAAACAATCTGAAACAACGATGTTCCGATAGCAGAAACTGTACCCATTCTGAATAAATAAATCATTGCTGGAACCATCACAAAGCCTCCACCAACCCCCATTAACGAAGCCAAGAAACCAGTAAACGAGCCCACAATTACAGGTAATAAGACTGACATATATATTCCTGATTGTCTGAATCTTAATTTGAAAGGAAGATAATCTAAAAAATTTCTTTTTTTTTTCTGTGTTTTTTTTAGAACCGTTGGTTTTTTAAATAACGAGAAAACACTCTCAATGAGCATCAAAATACCGATTATAAGTAAAAAAATTACATATAAAATATTAATAATTAAATCTATATTTCCAGACTCTTTAAGAAAATTAAAAATCATGATTCCAAAAGTAGAACCAAATATTCCTCCTATTAACAAGAAGCTTCCTATCTCATAATCAATATTTTTCTTTCTTCCATGAGCAATCGCTCCAGAAACAGAAGAACCAAGGATTTGAACTGATTCTGTTCCAACAGCAGTTGAAGGAGGAATGCCCATAAAGATAAGTAAGGGAGTCATTAAAAACCCGCCTCCAACCCCAAAAAGGCCTGACATAAAACCAACAATAAACCCAAAAAATAATATTATTAGTAAATTGATTTCTATCTCAGCAATGGGTAAGTAAAATGTCATAGATTATAAAAGTTAATTATTTTTTTTATTTCTCGAATATTATTTTCAGCAATTTCTCTTGCTTCTTCAGCTCCTACTTTCAATAAATCTTCTAAATAACCTTTATCAGATAATAGTTTTTGCATTTCTACTGAAACTTTTGAGATTTCATTGTTAATGATCTCAAACAAATCTTCTTTAAATTTTTTGAAATCCTTACCTGAGTATTCCTTAATAATTTTATCCATATTCATTTCACTCATAGAACAGAAAATATTTAAAAGATTGTTTATCTCTGGTCTTGATTCTAAGTTTTCGCTGTTATCAGGAAAGGGAAGAGAGTCTGTTTTTGCTTTTTGAATTTTTTTTCTAATTTCATCCGTCTTATCTGTCATATTAATTCTAGAGTAATCAGACGGGTCAGATTTACTCATCTTTTTTGTTCCATCTTTAAGACTCATTACTCTTGTAGCTAATCCCATTATCAACGGTTCTGGAATAGGAAAAAAATCATTGTCATGAAATCTATTAAAACTTTGTGCAATATCTCTTGATAGCTCTAGGTGTTGTTTTTGATCTTCACCCACAGGTACATATCCAGATTTATATAATAAAATATCAGCAGCCATTAAAACTGGGTATGAATACAAACCTAAAGGTGCTTTTTCCTTATTTTTACCAGCTTTATCTTTAAATTGAGTCATTCTGTTTAACCATCCAATTGGTGTATGACAACTTAATATCCAGGCTAATTCGGAGTGACCAGAGACATTAGATTGAATAAAAATCTTACTTTTCTTCGGATCAATACCAGAAGAAATATAGGCAGCAGCTACTTCTAATGTATTTTCTTTTAACTTAGACCTGTTCTCTGCTACCGTGATAGCATGTAAATCTACGATACAAAAAATGCAGGGTTTTTCTTTCTGTAAATTAACCCAGTTCTTTATTGCCCCTAAATAATTTCCAAGATGAAGATTACCAGTAGGCTGAACTCCAGAAAAAACCAAACCTTTATCTAATTTTTTTTCCACCATTTTTTAAAGTCGATATACCTGATACCAATTAAATGACTAACAAAGAGGTAAATTATACCCCCAATTAGAATTTTAATGATTAACAATAAATTATTTCTACCAGAAAAATTAAAAACAGCAAAATCTATTGTCTCAAGATACTTCATTAAAAATAACGAACTTGCCATAATAAATGCTGAAAATAAAATTTTTAAGGTATCATCTATTATCGACTTATCTAACTTGTAACCAAGTTTTTTGATTAGTATATAAAATAGAATCAAGGCATTTACCCAAGCTGAGACTGAAGTTGCAATTGCTAATCCAACATGCAGAAACTCCTTTATTAATATTAAATTTAGAATGAGGTTAAGCGACATTGAAAAAACAGAAACTTTAATTGGAGTCTTTGTATCTTCATTCGCAAAAAAAGGAACAACTAAAATTTTTATTAAAATAAAAGCTGGTAATCCAAAACAAAGAGCTGTCAATGCAAATGATGTAAGTTTGGAATCTTCTAATGAAAACTCACCTCTTAAGAACAAAAAGCTAATTATTTGATTAGATAACAAAAAAATTCCGACTAGTGCAGGAACAGAAAAATAGATCCCGAATTTTATCGATTCTGATATACTTGCATTTGCTTCAATTACATTGCGCTCTTTTACGTGCTGAGAAAGTATAGGAAGTAAAGCAGTACTTATCGCAATTCCTAAAACTCCTAAAGGAAGTTGATTTACTCTGTCAGCAAAGTATAGGTATGAAATAGAACCATCGGGCAAGGTTGAGGCTAATATCATATCTATTAGAAGGTTAATTTGATAAGCTCCATTACCTATAATTGCTGGTGATAACAAAATTAAAAAATTTTTGATTTCTTTTTTTCTGTTTTTAAAAGCAGAATTTTGAAATGATAAAAATTTGAGGTTGATGCTGCTTCTTTTTAAACTAAAAATTATCCATAACAACTGTATTAGACCTGCCACAGAAATAGATAGACTTAAATAATTAGAAACAATTACTTTGTCATTGCTTCTTAAAAAAATTAATAAACAAAAGATTATTGTTAAATTGAGAATAATTGGAGTTAATGCCATTGCAGCAAATCGACCTAAAGTATTTAGATATGCCCCTGCTAATGAAGTTAAACAAATGAAAAAAACAAAAGGAAAAGTTAACCGTGATAGGTCAACAGTAAGAATAAATTTATCAGGATCATCTGTAAAACCAGGGGCAATCAGCTTAACAATTAAGGGCATAAAAATTTCCACAATAATTAATAAAATTAAAAGAAAAATTAGTAATGACGAAAAAATTAAGGAGAAAAACTCATCTGACTTATTTTTTCCAAATTTACTTTTAATCCCTGAGATCACGGGAATGAATGCTGAGTTCATAGCACCTTCACCAAAAAGTCTTCTAAAGAGATTAGGTAGTTTGAAAGAAATGAAGAATGCATCTGATACCAAGCCGGCACCTATTATTTTTGCAATTAAAAGATCTCTTAAATAACCTAAAATCCTACTTAAAAATGTGAGTGATCCCAGAATTGAAATTATTTTAAGAAACATTGTTAAGTCCTTCTTTTAAAGTTCTAATTATTTCTTTTTGTAATTCTAACATTTCTTTTTTATTGTCAATTTTCATCCCGAATTGGTTTCTTAAATGAAAACTATCCTCAACAAAGTCACCGTTAGTTGATATTTTTGCCATAGATATAACCAATCTTTTATTTAGTAAGATTCTTGAAATATCATAAAGAAGTGCTGGCCTGTCATTAGTTGTTACTTCCAAAACGGTGTAAGTTGCAGATGAGCTATTATCAAATTTTACTTCAGTTCTTTCTAAGAGTCTTTTTTTCTGAGCTGTTTTGCTTTGTAAAATTTTTACGGGTTTATTTTTTTTCAGTTCTGTTAATTTATTATCTATTGAACTGATTTTACCTTTTGAACCATTTTTTATAAATTTAAAATCAACATTTGATGAAATTACAAATCTATCTATTACTGTTCCATCCTCAAATGTGAATATTCTCGCCTCATGAACAGATAAATTTTCGGACAAAAATACTGATATAAAATCTAAAAATAAAGACGATCTATCGTTTGTTACAACAGTAACTTCTAAAAAATTTTGTCTGCTTATTTTTTTAATTACATAATCAAATCTTAATTTTTCTTTCTTTCCTAAAAAAAAGTTTTCAATTTGAAATTTTATTGCATCATGACTTTGCAGTAACCAATAGTTTGGATAGGTAATCTTTGAAAAATTTTCAATTTCAGTTTTTTTAATTTTTTTCGAGGATAGAAGAACTGTTTCTTTTATTTTTGTAATCTTGTGATTTAAGCTTTTATTTTTGGCTGGTTTTAAAATTTCACTTTGAATTTTAGTATACAAAGTTTTTAGAAGTCTCGCTTTCCAATCATTCCAGATTCCATGGTCTACGGCTGAAATATCTGAGACGGTGAGAAGGTAAAGGTTTTTTAATCTATCAATAGTATCTATATTTTCACAAATCTTCTTTATAACTGAGTCGTCCTCAATATCTTTTTTAAAAGCAAACTCACTTAGCAACATATGATTTTCTATTAACCAAACTGTTTCTTTCGAAGTATCTATATTTTCATTCAAACTAAGAATTATTTTTTTTGCTTTTTTTGCTCCTTTCAAATTATGTTCCCCCCCAAGACCTTTGCCAATGTCATGAAGAAGTACGGCGTAAAAAAGTGAGTTTTTGTTTTTTACTTTCTTTAAAACTTGGTTTGCAAATTTATAAGATTCGTCGCCGTTATCATGTAAGTTTTTTAAAGTACTTAATGCTTTCAATGTATGTTGCCCAACACTCAAAGAATGAAATCTATCAAATTGTGGAAGTGTATCTATCTTTGAAAACTCTGGAATCATTTTTTCCAATAACCCAATGTCATTTAAAAATAAAAGTTTGTTATTTAACTTTGAAAAAAATATTTTTTTAAAAAATTTTAAATTAATATTTGAGAATAATTCCTCTCTATTAATTTTTTTTAAATTGTTTAGAACAAATCGTTGGTCTTCAACTGAGAAATTATTTTCAAAGATATTTTTAAAAAGATTCATTTGGAAATTTTTTACTATGGAAGCACTATTAACTTTTTTAGTTCTAATCTGATTATTAACTGATTCTGATAAAACTTGGGCGAGTGTTTTTATTTGCTTAATTTGTTTAAAATAATCTTTCATCAAAAGTTCAGTTGAAT
>NZFP01000040.1 GCA_002689325.1 Rickettsiales bacterium | reverse complement strand
TTATACCTTAAGCGGAGCTACAATAAATGTAACTATAATTCCAAGAACTTTAAATGTTACATTATCCAGAGAATATGATGGAACAACTTCTGTTTCTGGTGCCTCATTAACGCCAACATTTGATAGCCTTCAGGGAGGTGAAACGCTTGCACTATCGGGAACAGGTTCTGTTTCAACTTCTAATGTAGGAAGTTCAAAAGCAGTAACTTTGGGAACAATAGCCCTTGCTGCTGGTTCAGGTAATCCAAGCAACTACACACTAAACTCAGCGACCATGAATATAACACAAAGAGTGATTAATCTTGATGGTATCAGAGCTTATGATGCTACAACTAATGTTCTTAGTTCAGATATAAATACATTTGGAAACATCGTTTCAGGTGAAACTTTAACAATCACTGGAACAGGTTCAGTGGGAACTAATTCTGTAGCGATGAATAAAGCAATTACTATTGGTTCATTGTCATTAGGAAATGGTTCAGGCTTAGCAAGCAATTATACTTTGACAGGAGGAACTCACACTTTTGATATTTCACCTGTTTCTGTAAACGTAACTGGGAGCAGACAGTATAACGGAACAAATGTAATTGATAGTTCTGACTTATTATTAACAAACCTATTAACAGGTGAAACTGTGAGTTTATCAGGACAAGGAACAGTAGTTTCTGCTGATGTTGGAGCTAACAAAACGGTAACCTCTGTAAATCTGGCTCTTACAGGTGCAAATGCAGGTAACTACACTTTAAATAGCTACACAACAAGTTTTGAAATTTTACCGAAAGTTATCAATTTGACAGGAACAAAAGTTTATAATGGCCTTACAACAGTTCCAAATGCTAGTTTAACAGTTACGACTGGTGTTAGCGGACAAAGTCTGGATCTCAAAGGTTCAGGTTCTATAATCTCTGCTGCAACAGGTAATGGAAAAACAATATCAATTGGAACTTTAGAACTTGACTCGACAGGATCAGGGTCTGATAGCAACTACACACTTTCGGGAGGAACCCATACACTTAATGTGACGGCAAGGCCACTAACATTTTCCTCATCCAGAAATTATGATGGAACAACAACGACAAACACTTCTGGTTTGAGTTATACGTTTAGTAATTTAGTTTCAGGCGAGAGCCTTGTTTTGTCTGGTTCAGGGACCGTTGCGTCCAAAGATGTATCAGGTGGAACTCAAAACATTACCCTTGGTACTATAACATTGGCTGATAATACAGGAGTAGCTTCAAACTATTCATTGACATCTGGAACTATGAATATTACTCAAAAGCAGGTCAATCTAAATGGAACGAAAGTTTATGATAATAATACTACACTAAATAACTCAATCATATCAGTTGCATCAGGCCTAGTTGGTTCAGAGACCTTAGGTCTAACTGGTGACGTAGTTACAAACTCTAGCAATGTTGGAACATATCTAGCCAGTGCTAATCAGTTAAACTCTGGGTCGACTAATATAGCTCTTACGAATGGTTCAAATGGAGGGTTAAGTAATAATTATACTATCAACGAAGGGACTTATACCATTACACAGAGACCTGTAACAATCTCGGGTACCAAAGTTTATGATGGTGTACAAACGGTAAGTGCAGCAAATATAACAACATTTAATAATACAGCTGGAGGCCAAACTCTCACAGTTTCTGGTAATACCTCATTTCTTGAATCCCAAAGTGTGGGTTCTGGTAAAACAATAAACGTTTCTGGTTTGACATTAGGAAATGGAACTGGTGTAGCAAGTAATTACAGCTTGAGTAGTGGAACTTTTAATGTAACGGCCCGTCCTGTAACATTAACAACAAGTAGACTTTTTGATAATACCAAGAACGTTGATGCCACGAACCTTTCAGTAACATTTAATAACTTAGCCGGTTCTGAAACTTTGTCACTGTCAGGTTTAGGTTCTGTATCCTCAGAAAATGTAGCCTCAGGTCAACAATCAGTTACTTTAGGGACATTATCATTAGCGGACAATACGGGAGTGGCGTCAAACTATTCGTTAACATCTGCTACCTTGGATATAAATGCTAAACCTATTTCTTTAAGCGGATCTAAAGTTTATGATGCATCTGCGACAGCTGCATCGAGTGCTCTTACAATTTCTGGAACAGTGGGTGGACAAACACTTACATTAACGGGAAATGGAACATTGTCTGCAGGAGCTGACGTGGGAACTAATAAGACAATTAATACTTCAGGTTTGACACTGGGGAACGGATCGGGTGGTACCGCGGGGGTAGCAACTAACTATTCACTAGTTGGTGGAACTTATCAAATGACTGTTACTCAAAGACCAGTAACAATTAGTGGTTCAAGATTTTATGATTCAACGACAACCGTAAACAGCTCTGACATCAGTGTATTTACTAACAGAGCAGGAGGACAAACATTATCAATAACTGGTTCAGGAACAGTTGCAACTGCTATTACTGGTTCAAGTAAAACGGTTGCGTTAGGCACTTTAACATTAGCTGATGGAACAGGTTCAGCCTCAAACTATTCATTAACAAGCGGGACCTTTGATATAAATTCTCGACAAGTAAATATTGCTGGTTCGCGCATCTATGATGGCACAACAACTGTAAATGGTTCAGACCTTGTTATTACGACAGGTGTTGGTAGTGAAGTCCTTACAGTAAACGGAACGGGTAGCATAGCTGATGCAAATGTTGCAAGTAATAAATCTGTAACAGCAGGAACGTTAGCTTTGGCTAGTGCAAGTGGAAATGCTTCAAACTATTCTATGGGAACGATAACATTAACAGTAACCCAAAGACCGGTTAATGTAGATTTGGAAAAAACATATGATGCAACTACCGATGCTTCAGCAGGTGATTTAAAAACTAACGGCATAACTAATACGGTTCTAGGGCATTCACTAACATTAAATGGAACAGGAACAATGTCTAACACTAGTGTTAGTATTGGAAAGCCAATGTTAGTTGGAACATTAAGTCTTTCTGGAGCTCAATCGTCTAATTATACTTTAGTAGGCGGAACGCACACTATAGATGTTAATCCAAGAACAACAAATGCCTCTGGAACCAGGCATTACGATGGCACTACAATAGCAGGGTCGTCTGCTTTTAGTACATTCAGCAACTCAGTAGGTGGAGATACTATTACTTTGTCTGGCACAGGTAGTATTGCAAGTGCAGGGATAGGTTCTAAGGGTGTAACAATTGGTTCACTACAGTCAGCTCACCCCAATTATATACTTGGAAATGCAACGTTAACTGTTACTAAGCGCCCAATTAATCTAAGTGGTAGAAGGTTTATAGGTGGGACCATTAATGTTCTAGCATCAGAATTAAGTTTCAGTAACCTTGTTTCTTCGGAAAGCTTGGTACTTTCTGGGCAAGGAACAATCCCACAAATGCGAATTGGCCCACATACACTGAATCTTTTCACGTTATCAATGACCAATGGATCAGGTTCTACCTCTAACTATACTTTTACTGGAGGCTCGTTTATATTTACAATTCTAAACCCTCTTCCTCCATTTCGTTCACGAGCAGGGGTAATTCGGGCACTTAATAACATGACCAACGGAAATAATAGGAAGTTACTACCATCAAAAACATCTCATAGAAGTGTCCCTGCTGTAGCTGAAAGAATATCATTGACTACTCCCGATGAGTCAGTGTCAGTAAATCCTTGTGTACTTCAGAGTGGTTTTTGTGATTAGGCTAATACCTTAAAATGTATTATTATATAGTATATACCCTAATATTATATATTATAAAATAAATAACAAAGAATTTTATAGTATTTATAATAATTAAAAAATGATTGAACAGCTTAAAAATAAGAAAATAAGAGGTTGGTGTTCTTTTGATTTTGGGATCTCTTGTTATCCAACCTTAATCCTTACTTTTTTTTATGGAGCTTATTATGCAAAAAAAATTGCAGTTTCTCCAGAAATTGGAACAAGCAACTGGGGTTTTTCAATATCAATAGCTAGTATTTTAAGTTTTTTGCTTTTTTCAATAATATTAGTTCAGGGAAAAGTCTTTTTTGGAAGCCTTAAAACAAGGTTTTTTGGATGGTTTTTTTTAATCTTAGTTCTATCAACTGCATCTTTATGTTTTTTTGACGAAAGTTCGAATGAGTTTTATCCACTGATTGTTCTCATGTTATCTCTAATTTGTTTTGAGATGATTAATCTTTTTTATAACCTGAGCTTACATAAAGTAGCACCAAAACATAAAGAGGGACAAATCTCAAACCTTGGTTGGGCTTTCGGTTATTTTGGTGGATTATGTTCTTTAGCTATAATTTTTCTTTTACTGGAATTGACTAAATCATATGATTATAGGCTTTTTGGTATATCTATATTTTTGTTAATTGGCCCTTTCGTAGCGCTGTGGACCATGATTTTTGGGTATTCACACATTAAAAACTTTGTAGGTGAAAAATTTGTAATACCAAATATTGTCGATTTTTTAAAAGTTGTTAGTAAGAGTAAAATAACACCTTTTTTAATTAGCTATTTTTTCTTTAATAATGCCGTAATCAGTATTTTTGCTTTCGCGAGTATGTTTGCTTCATTCCTATTTGGGTTCACAGAATCCCAAATACTTTTTCTTGGCGTTTTTATTAATTTATCTGGAATCGTTGGGTGTTTGGTCCTAGGAGCATATGAAGATAAAATTGGCTCAGAAAAGACAGTTTTAATTTGCATATCCAGTCTTCTTCTATCAACAGGTTTTTTATATTTTACAAAAGAATACGAGATTTTTTGGATGCTTGCCTTATTAATAGGCTTTTTTATAGGTCCTATTCAAGCTGCAAGTAGAAGCGTAATAGTTAAAAAAATTAAATCGAGCGATCAACTGTCGGCCTTTTGTAGTTATGCAATGTTTGGAAATATTTGTGCTATTCTTGGTCCTTTTCTAGTAAGTCTAATAATAGATTACAGTGATAGTATTAGATATGGCCTTCTGATAATCCCTACTTTTTTTTTGTTATCGTTAGTTCCTTTTAAAAAAATTAATGTTTAAAGTGTCTTATCCCAGTGAAGACCATTGGTATATTATTTTTTTCTGCTTCTTTTACCACTAATTCGTCTTTTAAGGACCCACCGGGTTGAATTATTCCGGATATTTTATTTTTAGAACATAATTTGACTATATCTGGAAATGGAAAAAAACCATCTGAGGCAAGCATTGCATTAGTATTTTTAAAATTTTTTTTCATCTGAGAGATTGCTTGCTTTGCAGAAGCTAATCTGTTTGTTTGCCCAACCCCAATTCCAGTAGTTGTTAGATTTTTACTAAGTACAATTGCATTAGAATTAACGTATTTAGCTACAATAAAACCAAAAATCATGTCCTCAAGTTGTTTTTTAGTTACTTTCTTTTTTGTTTTAATAACAATGTTTTTTCTAGAAATTATCGATAAATCTTTTTCCTGAACAAGTAAGAAATTTCTAGTAGATTTGAGCGATATAAGAGTTTTTTCTTTAGAGGAAGTATATCTAACAAGAATAAGGTTTTTTTTGTTTGATAAAAATTCAACGGCTTCTCTATCAAAATCTGGCGCCACAACAACTTCCGTAAATAGTTTGGAAACATCTTTAGCGGTTTCTTTTGACAACGATTTATTAAAAGCAACTATACCACCAAAGGCACTTACGGGATCGCATTGTAAGGCTTGTTTATAAGCTATTGATTGTGTTTTTCCCAAGGATACGCCACATGGATTTCCATGTTTTAAGATAACACATGATGACATTATAAATTGTTCTGCTAATTCCATTGCTATCTCAAGATCATAAATGTTATTGTAGGATAAATCTTTACCAGAAATTTTTGAGATTTTATTTTTTCCAAATGAGAATACTGCTGCTTTTTGATGAGGGTTTTCTCCATATCTAAGTTTATTTATCCTTTTTAATGGTAAGGATGAGTGATTGGTTTCTAATAATTCATCATTTTGCATAAACCAGTTCGCAATTAATCCATCGTAATAGGCGGTTTTACGAAATGCTGACTTTGCTAATTCTTTTCTTGTTATTAGACTAATATGATTTTTATTTGACTCGGCTTCTTCAATAAAACCATCATACTGATCAGGAGATGTAAGTACCACGCAGCTCTCAAAATTTTTGGCAGCTGCCCTTATCATTGACGGTCCACCAATATCAATGTTTTCTATGCATTCAGATTCAGTAGATTTACTATCATTACTAAATTTTTCAAAAGGATATAGATTGATGACAACAAGATCAATGGATGAAATTCCAAGTTCATCTAATTGTTTAATGTGTGAAGGATTATTTTTTTTTGAAAGTATTCCAGCATGAACAAGGGGATGTAAAGTTTTAACCCTTCCATCAAGAATTTCCTTAAAACCTGTATAAGAGGCTATTTCCAGGAGCTTTAATTTGGGAAACTTTTTTTTTAAAAAATTAAAAGTACCTCCTGTAGATAAAACGGTTATGTCATATTTTAAAAAATAGTTTCCAATTTTTTCCAGTAGACTTTTATCTGATACAGATACAATTACTTTCCTAATATTAATTTTTGACATCTACTTTGTACTCAGGAAGCATTTTCTTGAACTTATCAATCGCTTTTTTAGTTTCATTTTTTTGAATATACGATACTAAACTATTGTAGTCTGATGTGTCTACATTGTAAATTTTATCTGTAGTGGACATAATCCCCTCAACATTTGTGTTAGTAATTGTTTCTTCATTAAAAAATAAATGTTCGGAAAGTTTCTCACCTTTTCTTAATCCAGTATAAATAATTTTTATTTCATTCTCTTTTTCTCCTAGAAGATTAATCATTCTTTTAGCTAAGTCTTTGATAAAGAATGGTTTCCCCATTTCTAGTATAAATATTTCTCCATTTGTTGTTTCCAATTGAGAAGATATTAATACCAATTCCACAGCCTCTCTGATGGTCATAAAATAACGGCTAACTTTTGGGTCAGTTATCGTAATTGGCCCACCTTCTTTAATCTGTTTTTGAAAAAGAGGTACTACAGATCCAGTGGAACCTAATACGTTTCCAAATCTTACAATTGAAAATTTAGTAGAATTAGATGATGAAGAAAAATTTTGTATATACTTCTCGCAAAGCCTTTTAGATGCTCCCATAATATTTGATGGGTAGACTGCTTTATCAGTGGATATGAAAACAAATTTAGCAACATTATAGAATTTACAGATTTCGCAAAGTTTCAAAGTGGCAAGAAAATTTGTTTTTAGGGCTTCAATTGGATCATTCTCAACAAAAGTAATATGTTTGAGAGCAGCAGCGTGAAAAACCATATCAGGTTTATAATCTTTTATTATAGAATTTATTTTTCTAGAATCTCTAATATCGGCAAGAATTGGTGAGAGGTTACCTTTAATACTTTGAAGCACCTTGTACAAAGCAAATTCATTTTCTTCAATGAGAATTAGCTTTTTAGGTTTAAGTAAATTAATTTGCCTGCATATTTCACTTCCGATACTGCCCCCAGCCCCAGTTACTAATACTATTTTATCAGATATTTCTTTTAACAGATCAGGATTATGCACCTTTTGTTTTCTACCAAGCACATCTTCAATGGCAATTGGATTTGTAAAAAAAGTGTCTTTAGAATTTATATTAGAAAGTTTAGGGAGTACTCCTAGTGCTAACCCATTTTTTTTTGCAAACACATATAACTTTTCAACTGACTCAGACTTAATTGATTGATCCGTAATTATTATTTTTTGCGGAACAAATTTATTTTTTTTCCCTAATTTTTTTTCCAATGAGTCAACGTCTTCTATTGATGCTAAAATAGGAACATTATGAATTCTTCTACCAATACTTGAGGGTTTATCAGTGATGATTCCAATAACTTTGTATGGAGAGTTTTTTTGATTTTTAGTAAGTCTTATAAAGCCTTCAGAAGAATTACTATCTCCAACAATAAAAACAGGAATTCGTTTTATAATATCTTTTGTAATTCTGTCTTTTAAAAATCTATAAAAAACTCTTGGCCCTGTTACTCCAAAAAGGGAAACAATAAAAAGCAATACAGGAAATGAACGTGGTATATTTTCTAACCTAAAAATTAAAAAAAAAGATAAAACTATAATTAATGTGGAGATAGTGATGCTTTTGAAAATTGATATAATTTCGTGTATTGAGGCGTATCTCCAAATTCCATGATATAATCCAAAATACTGTAAAAGAAAAATATTTGCAGCAGCATATAAAATACAGAAGCTCCAAAGAGAATTCATAAAATCAAGGGACTGACTCCAGTCTAGTCTTAACAGAAGAGCAATAAAAAAAGATAAACAAAAGATTAGAAAATCGTGAAGTATAGTTATAAAAATTTTTTTACTCATTTTTAGACCTAATTCCAAAATATATTAAAGACAAAATTGTAGTAATTAATGCCAATGAAAAAGAAATTAAATGGTACTTTAGAGAAATAAATGACAGAAGAATTAAAAATGTTAGGAGAAACAAAATTTTTCTTAAGACATATTTATGTGAATGACCATTTCTAATCATTCTTTGATAAAAATGATCACTATGTGCAGAGAAAATATTATTATTTTTTATAGATCTAATTATTAAAGTTACAGTTGAGTCTAAAATAAAGTACATCAGAATAATTAATATTGAAAAAAAAGGGCCTTGTTTTAACAAAGATTCCATCAATACAAAACCTGCAATATACCCAGATGGAATTGAACCAGAGTCTCCTAAAAATATTTTTGCAGGAGGCTTGTTATATCTAAAAAATGCAAGAAAAACTGAAAATATTATTAAACTAAGAAATTGAAAATCATTGTCAAAGTGGTCCATTAATGAAATAATATTTATAGTTAAGGCTAAAAAAATCATTTGTAATGCTGTCAGGCCATCCATACCATCCATGAAGTTAAATAAGTTAATTAACCAAAGCCAAGAAAAAATAATAAGCAAAGCAAATATATAAAATAACAATGATTGACTTATATTAAGTTTTGCAATGATATCCATATTATTTAAAAAAGATATGATATCGTCCTTCATACAATAAACTGAAATTATAACACATAAAGAATGTACAATTAGTCTTAAGGTTGCAGGCAAACTTTTAATATCATCGATAAGCGAAATAAGAAAAAGGAAAAAAATTGATAGTAAAAAAACTAACCATTTTGTATTAATAGAATTTTCAATGAAAAAATATAATGAAATTGATATGATTATTGCTGGCATAAGAATTATGCCCGCTCCTTTAGGCATCGACTCTTCATGATTACCTCTACTCGAAGGGTGATCTAAAATAGAATTCTTTTTTAGAAAAGGTATGATTTTTTTTAATGCGGAAAAACAAAAAAAATATAATATGAACGGAATAACTATTTTAACCATATTCGAATCCAATAATAATGATTAAGGTTTGCCTATGAAAGAAAAAAAAATTGCAATTTTAGGTTTAGGTTATGTTGGACTTCCATTGGCTTTACAATTATCTCTTTCATATAATGTAATAGGTTATGATGTAGATAATATCAGAATTAAAGAACTTAGAAAAGGTATAGATAAAACACTTGAGGTATCAGAGGAGCTTCTCAAAAAACAGCTAAATAATAACCTTTTCTTTACCACCAATGTCAAAGATATTCGTAATTGTAACTTTTACATTGCTACAGTTCCAACACCAATTGATATGAAAAATAAACCAGATTTTTCTGCTTTAAAAAAGGTATGTGAAACAATAGGTAAGCTTTTATCACCTGGAGATACAGTAGTTTTTGAAAGTACAGTTTATCCTGGAGCTACCGAAGAAATTTGTGGACCGATTTTAGAGAAGTGCTCAAAAAATCTCAAAGCTGGAAAGGATTTTTTTTTAGGTTATTCACCTGAAAGAGTAAATCCAGGGGATAAAGTGCATACAATTGATAAGATAAATAAAGTAGTGTCTGGTCAAACTAAGAAGGTAGAAAAAGATCTTTTAGAAATTTATTCAAACTTAACTAGTGGAGATGTTTATTTAGCAAAAAGTATAAAGGTTGCAGAGGCTTCAAAAGTAATCGAAAATTCCCAGAGAGATATAAATATTGCATTTATTAATGAAGTAGCAAAAATATGTACAAAACTAAATATTAGTTCTTACGATGTTTTAGATGCATCATTAACAAAGTGGAATTTCTTAAACTTTGAGCCAGGTTTAGTTGGTGGCCATTGTATTGGAGTTGATCCATATTATTTAGCAGAAAAAGCAAAAAAATTGAATGTACGTCCTGAAGTAATATTATCAGGTAGAAATACTAATGATAATATGGTTGAGTTTATAGGAAAGGAAATAACAAAAAGATTACCTTCGAATTCATCCTGTCTTTTTTTAGGAGTTACTTTTAAAGAAAATGTTCCTGATTTGAGAAATTCAAAAAGCCTTGAATTAATTCGCTACTTAGAAAAAAGAAATCTTCAAATTTCCCTTTATGATCCATTCGTAAGTGAATTGAAAGATTTTGAGGTTGTAAAGAATGAAAACTTAAAAAAAATAAAGTTCGATGCTATTGTTTTGTCAGTTCCTCACAAAAAAATACTATTAAACTTTAATAAAAACTTTTTATCTCTTTTGAAAAATAAAGGAATTTTATTTGATATAAAAGGAAAATTTAGGAACAAAAAAATAACCAACTATTGGTCACTTTAAAATTTACTTTATTAATCTAAACATCCATTTAATTTTTTTTTCTGGAACTAAATTTTCCGAAATAAGTATATGATTGTTTTTTTGTATAGTTTTTTTTGCTCCCAAATAAATACCTTCTTTAAGCTTAATTTTTGCTTCAGAGCAAATAAACTCCCAGGCTATATTATTCTTAAGTTGTAAAAATACTTTTTTTTTACTTGTTGTTACATTCAACTTTACATCAGGGTGAATGTGGAACCTTATGAATATTTTTTTTGGTATGTTAGATAAATATTTTGTGGGCTTTGAAATATAATCTTGGCCTCTTATTGTTAGGTTGTCTGGATCTATGTGAATTTTTCTATTATGAATAATCCCAAATATCTTTTTGTAACCAGAATGTGCTGAATTAATCCAATAACAATTTTTATCTACAAGTAGCTCTGACCAGACTTTTGCAATTCTAGTGTCAGTGTCCTTCTGATAAAAAATGTCTGAAGAATTAACATCATCAACACTTACTGTACTGTGAGCAGCTGTCGATCTCATTGCTTCTATCCATTTTTTATCATTAACAAAGGGAGAACCACTATTCACTACTAATTTTTCTCCAAAATAAGAGAATTCAAAGGATAGTGAGCCTGCATGTGTTTTCTCTTTGGGTGGACTCCCACAATCCATAATAAAAGTCAGTTTATTTTGGGATATTCTCTTGAAGCATGCATTATTGAGTATTGTTGGTATTTTTAGTCTTGTATTCGACCTTTTAATGATCTCATTAAGTTGGTAACTGTAAATAAGGTTAAATTCGTTAAAAATTGCTAATTCATAATTGTTTATTTTGAAAAATTTTAGAATCATTCCCATTTTTGCTATCACTTCATTGAGTGTTTTAGGGACTGAAAGTCCAGACAACCCCAAGTAGTTTTTAATGTCGATTAAACTTTTAAGAAAGTAAAGATGTTTACTTGGAGATCTTGAAAAATGCATTCCATCATCAAGAATTTCTTCATTAATTATTTCACTTAGAATTTCCAAACCTAATTCTAATTTTGGCTTCATATTAGTAAAGCATAATGAGGAGATGATGATTGCCTTTGGAATAAATATTTTGTCATCGTTTTTTTTTTTATTTCTAAAGAAGTTAGAAGATGAATAGCTTGTTTGTTTAATGATTTTGCAAAATTTTTTTGAAAACTTTCATCTGCTGTTTCGTAAAAAAAAGCAATATTGCCAAGAAGATTACAAATTCTTTTGGATAAAATTATGATGTCCCAATTTTGTGGATCCCATCGATTATGAAGTTCAATCCACTGCAAAATATTTTTTCTTAAGAATATACGTGCTTTATTTGTACCTAAATCTTTTACATCATCAACCCATTGAAAACTGTGTAATTTTTGGTTCCATAGCTTGCTTGAATTATTTTTTTTCCATGTACTTAAATCAAAATGACTTGTTTCATTATGAAAGCTTAAAAAACCATCTGTTATTTTTCTTCCATTATCAGAATCTCCAGTCCATAAACTTTGTGGAGTAAAAAATATATCTGAGCTTGCACTTTTTTCTAAAAAAAGATTATAAAATGGGTTTCTAAATTTAAAAATTGAGTTAATTGCTTTTAAAAATCGATACATCTTAAACTATTAATAATTTTTTTTAAGACAAGCAATAAAAAAACCGTCTATGCTTCCACTTTCCGTTACAAAGTTCGGAGTTACAAAAAAGTAAGGAGGATTATTATTTACAATTCCAAATGATTTTATTGAGTTAAAACAATTAATAAGAGAAAAATTCTTAGAATTTTGAAGAAAGGTTTGAATCTGTTCTTCTCCTTCGCTGAAAATGATTGAGCAAACACAATAAATTATGTAACCACCATCCCTTAATAATTTAGATGCTCTTTCCAACATTAATTTTTGCTTTGTTTTTAAACCATTAATATTTTTTTTTATTACAAGCATTTCAGGTTTTTTTTGAATAAGGCCTGATGCAGAACATGGAGCATCAATTAAAATACAATCAAATTTTTCATCTATTTTATGTGTAATAAAATCTCCATTAATAATTTCTGTTTCATATTTTAATCTATTTAGATTTTTTAAAAGTTTCTTTATTCTAACATTGGAAATTTCTATCGACTTTATTTTAAACCCTGATTCTATTAGTTGAAAAGATTTTCCCCCAGGAGCTGCCCCAACATCAAGAATAGATATTTCATTTTTTTTCTGATCCTTGAATATTTCATTAATTAGAATCACAGGTAAGGTTGCTGCAAGGCCTTGAATCCACCAATGGCCTTCTCTATAAAAAGGTAGTTTACTGATGTCACCTTTATGATTTATTCTAATTGTTTCTCTAAAAATATTTTTACCTTCTAAAACCTCTTCCCAGTTAAATTTTTGAAATATTTGTTTTTTAACTTTAATATCAATAGGTGGTTCTTTAACAATTTGTTTTGAAATCGCAGAAAGTGTGTCTTCACCAAGATGATCGATTGTAGTTTTGCTAAGCCAGTTTGGAATGTTTTCTTCAGTGGAGTTGACGTTAATGGTATCTTTTTCTCTTAATACACTTCTTAAGACTCCATTAACCAGCTTATCTAGATTATATTTTTTAGAGATTTCTACAGCCGTGTTCACCGCTGAGTAATCTGGTGTATCCATGAAAATTATCTGTGCTAAAGCTATCTTTAGAATATAAATTACTTGAGAACCACCTTTAAGCGGTTTTTTTATAAATTTAGAGATTATTTTATCAATTTGTCCATGCCTTCTCAGGGCTGTGAGTACTAATAGACTTACAAAAGCACGGTCTCTGGAGTCTAGTTTTGCAAGACCTTTACTTGTATTTAGGGCCCAATCTAAATTTTTTCCTTGATAAACATTAGATAATATTAGTGAGGCAATTTCTCGTGAATTAGTCAAAAATTTATAGCATTTTTAGTTTACAAATATTAAATTAACATAAATGAAAAAAAAATTAAAATCAATTAAGAGCAATAGTAAGTTACCTTCTAAAGAAAAAGAGATTGGAGGTCCTAAAGGGCCTGAGCCAACTAGATATGGCGATTGGGAGAAAAAGGGGATTTGTTACGACTTTTAGTTTTTTCCTCTATTATCTACTAATTCATTTACAACACTTGGATCATTAAGAGTCGAAGTATCACCTATAGACTCTTCTTCTTTGCAGGCAACCTTTCTGAGAATTCTTCTCATTATTTTTCCTGACCTTGTTTTGGGAAGGCTGGGCGCCCATTGTATTACATCGGGTGCAGCTATTGGACCGATTACGGATTTAACCCACGCAATAAGCTCTTTTTTTAAATTTTCATTGTAATCTTGCCCAGTCATCAGAGTTACATATGCATAAATACCTTGCCCTTTAATTTCATGAGGAAAACCAACGACAGCCGCTTCAGAAACATTTTTATGTAATACAAGAGCACTTTCAACTTCAGCGGTACCCAACCGATGCCCTGATACATTTATAACATCGTCCACTCGCCCGGTAATCCAATAGTAACCATCTTCATCTCTTTTACACCCATCACCTGTAAAATATTTTCCTTTAAAAGAAGAAAAATAAGTATCTCTAAATCTTTTGTGGTCTCTATAAACAGTTCTCATCATTCCCGGCCACGATGTCTTAATACATAGATTACCCTCACAGGCTCCCTTTAATTCATTTCCATCATTGTCAACTATCAATGGAGTTACACCAAAAAAAGGAAGCGTTGCTGAACCGGGTTTAAGAGGAGTAGTTCCACTAATTGGCGAGATTAATATTCCTCCAGTTTCAGTTTGCCACCAGGTATCAATGACTGGACATTTTTTTTTCCCAACAACTTCATAATACCATTTCCAAGCTTCAGGGTTAATTGGTTCTCCAACACTACCTAAAATTCTAAGAGATGATAAGTTACATTTATTAACTGGTTCATCACCTAACCCCATTAATGCTCTTATTGCAGTCGGAGCTGTATAAAATATATTAACTTTAAATTTGTCAATAACTTGCCAGAATCTTGAGACATCCGGAAATGTTGGAACTCCCTCAAACATTAAAGTAGTGATTCCATTGCAAAGAGGTCCATAGACAATATAGGAGTGTCCAGTAACCCACCCTACATCAGCAGTACACCAGTAGATGTCGTCTTGTTTTACGTTGAATACTTGCTTATGAGTTAATGATGCATGAAGTAGATAACCAGCAGTTGTATGCATAACTCCTTTCGGCTTTCCGGTTGAACCCGATGTATATAGAATAAAAAGAGGATCCTCAGAGTTTTGCTCAGAAATTTCACACTCAGTTTTTTGATTTTTGATTAAATCGTCGTACCAAATATCGCTCTTAGGATCAAAGAAATCTGTCGAGTCTGTTCTTTTAACAGCAACAACTTTCTTAATTATCTTTAGGTTCTCTGTAGCTTTTTTAACGTTTGAGAGAAGAGGAATTTTTTTTCCACCTCTGACACCTTCATTAGCGGTAATAACTATTGAGGATTCACAATCTTTTATTCTATCTCTCAGTGATTCTGGGGCAAAACCTCCAAATACAACCGAGTGTATAGCCCCAATCCTTGAGCAGGCTAGCATTGCGTAGGCAGCTTCTGGAATCATGGGAAGATAAATTGTTACTCTATCTCCCTTTTTCACTCCAATTGATTTCAGACCATTGGCTAATTGACAAACTGACTTATGTAACTGATTGAAAGATATTTTTTGGCTTAAATTAGGGTCATCTGATTCCCATATAATTGCTGTTTTTTCACCATTATCTTTTAAGTGTCTATCAATACAGTTAAAAGATGCATTTAAATATCCATCCGCAAACCATTTAATACTAACTTTATCATTGAAAGAACTTTCTTTTACTTTAGTAAACTTTTTAATCCAAGAGAGAGAGCTTGCTTTATCAGCCCAAAAAATATCAGGGTCTTTTACTGATTTTTCATATTCCGTCCAGTATTCATCCATACTCATTGACGAACCATCTATTTGATTTTTTATAAAACTCATAGCATCTCTCAGAAGGGAAATATATCAATTTGTTTAAAAAAAAAAAACTAAAAAACCCTTTTAAATATTTCAATATTTACAGTCTCAAATAAACCAACCTTTGAATATGGGTCATTTTTTAAAAAACTACTCAGCTGAAGTCTATTTTGAAACTTTAATATTAAAACACTTCCTTTCGGCTTGTTATTCTTGTTCAATATTGGACCTGCTAAAATCAACTTATTTTTTAAATTTTTCAAATACTCTAGGTGTAGCTCTCTGTTTGCTAACCTTTTTTTGAGTGAATTTTTCTTATCGAGACAAGTAATTATATAAGTTTTCATTTTTCAAACTGGAGAGGTCTAGATAGAAGATCTGTAACAATCTTATTAATATCATAGCCATTTAAGATTTTTTTAACAGCGTTACATATTGGCAATTCTAAAGAAAACTTGTTACCCAATTTGCAGATACTTTCGCATGATTCTTGACCTTCAAAGAGCTGGTTTGTTTTACTTTTTCCTTTAGCTAATAAATAACCTAACTTTGTATTTCTGGATTTAAGTGATGAGCACGTCAGGGTAAGATCACCAATTCCGGACAAACCATAAAAAGTTGACTTTTTTGCACCCATTTTTATTCCTAGGTCAATTATTTCTGATAACCCCCTAGTAATTAAAGCAGCGCCAGCATTATGACCTAGATTACTTCCCATAATTACTCCTGAAGCAATAGCAATAACATTTTTCATAGCTCCCCCAATTTGTGTGCCTACAATATCATTATTAAAGTATGTTCTAAACTTTTTGTGAGAAATTATACTCGAAACGTCGTTTAAGGTTTTGTTAGATTTAGAAGACAGAACACTTGCTGTTGGCAATCCCTTTATTACTTCTGCTGCAAAATTAGGCCCAGAGAGTATAGCATAATCATTTTTTGGAAATAGATCTTGTAGCACTTGATGCATTAGCTTATTTGAACCTTTTTCAACACCTTTACAACAAATTATGAACTTAGAGTCTATTTTTCTAGGTATTTTTTTTAAATTTTCTCTTACTGTTTGTGATGGGTTTGCAAGAAATAAAAACTTACAGTTGTTCAAGTCTTTAAAGTTAGTTGTAAAAGATATTTCTTTGTCCTTGTCGTTAAATTTCTTGTTTAATCCTTTGAGTTTCCTTGCCTTAATAATAATTTTTACATCTTTTAAGATTTTTGTTAGTGCTAGTGCCCAAGCACCAGATCCAATAATTCCGACTTTAATCATAAATTTTCAAGGGCCCATCTTGGTTTTGGTTCAAAATCTAAAATATCACCTTTTTTACTAATTTGTAATCTTTCAATTGCAGCCCATGCAATCATAGTTGCATTATCTACACATAGATCTTGCTCAGGTACTATCAATTGTATCAATTTTTTAGAACAAAGGTTTGAAAATTTATTTCTTATGAATTTATTTGATGCGACACCGCCAGCTAGCACAAAACTATTAATTTTTTCTTTTTTTTTATACGAGTCAATGGCTTTTGAACATTTTGAAATTAAACAATTGGTTACACAATCTTGAAAGTTTTTAGCAAACTCATTTGTCAATTTTTTTTCAAAAGAGTTATTAATAATTTTTCTAGCAGCTGTTTTTATTCCAGAAAAAGAAAAGTTAAAATTATTGGTATTTATTAATGGCTCTGGTAAATTAAAATTCACTTCTCTATTTGCTTTGGACGCAAGTTTTTCAATAATTGGGCCACCAGGGTATGAATATCCCATTAGCTTTGCTACTTTATCGAAGGCCTCACCCAGAGCGTCATCAAGGGTTTCTCCGATTAACTCAAAATTATTATATTTTCTTACTAATAATAACTGGGTATGACCTCCTGAAACAAGCAAACAAAGAAAAGGAAAGTTGACTTTTTGTTTCATTCTAGTCACTAATATATGACCTTGTAGATGGTTGATAGCTATAAATGGCTTATCCGTGATTAAGGCTAACGTTTTTGCATAGTTTGATCCAACAATAAGTCCTCCCAGTAAACCAGGTCCAACAGTTGCAGCAAATGCATCAATCTCACTTAGAGCTACTCCTGATTTTTTTATGGTTTTTTTTATAATAAAGTCTAGGGTATTACTGTGCTCTCTTGAAGCTAGTTCAGGTACAACTCCACCATACTTTTTATGTTTTTCAATTTGAGATAAAGTTGTTTGTGATAAAACATCACCCATTAGACGTCTATTTTTTTTTTTAACTATTGCTACAGATGTTTCATCACAGCTGGTTTCAATCCCTAATACAATCATTATTTTAAAATTAGAATATTTAAAATTATTTTTTATACTAATTAAGTATATAAAGATATATGGATTATAGAAAAAAAATTATTGTTGGATCAAGAGAAAGCCCTTTAGCTGTTGCCCAGGCCGATATTTTTTTTAAAAAATTGAAGAATTTATTAGGTAAAAAATATTTTAAAAAATTGGAACAAAAATTTTTTAAAACTTCAGGAGATAAATTCCTTGAGAAAAAAATTTCCACTTTAGGTAATAAAGGTTTATTTACTAAAGAAATAGATGAAGCTCAATTAAACTTTAAGATTGATATTGGTGTTCATTCACTTAAGGATCTTCCTACGAAGTTACCTCAAGGATTAATAATAGGAGCAGTTTTAAAAAGAGATACCCCAAATGATCTCATAATGACTAGAGAGAAAGTAAGACTTAAAGATTTAAAAAAAAATGCAGTTGTAGGAACTTCATCTATTCGAAGGACAGTGCAACTAAAAAAACTTAGACCAGATGTAGAAATAAAAGAAATTCGTGGAAATGTCGGAACCAGAATTAATAAGTTAAAAAACGGAGAGTTTGATGCAATAATTCTTGCACACGCAGGGTTAAAAAGACTTAAAATAAATGAGCATTTTGAAAAAATTGATATAAAAAAAATGATTCCTTCACCAGGGCAAGGAGTAATAGCTATTGTTATCAGAGAAAATGACAATCTCTTAAATTTCTTAGAAAATTTAAATGATACAAAAACATTAATTGAATCTGAGTGTGAAAGGAATTTTTTATCAGCTCTTGATGGATCATGTAAAACCCCCATAGGTGCTTTAGCGCGTTTGGAGGTGAAGGCTAAATCAAAAATATTATTTCATTATATGGTAGCATCAGAAGATGGAGAAAAGTTTATTAAAGATAAAACCTATTTTGAAATAGATAATTATTGTAAGATGAGTTTTGATTTAGGACAAAAAATAAAGAAAATGCTCTAGCGTGAAGATTCTTCTAACTCGACCAATTGACGATTCAATAATAACCTCAAAGATTTTGAGTCAGATAGGGATTGAAACACTAATTATACCTTTTTTAGAAATTGGTAAAGTAAATTATCAAGAATTAAGAATTTCGCAATCAGACTATATTATGTTTACAAGCAAAAATGCCGCCAATTTTTTTAGATTTGAAAAACAATTTAGAAACAACTCAGTTTTTTCTGTTGGAAGTGAAACAAAAAAGATTTTACAAGAAAAAGGTTTTCAAAATATAATAAACGCTGATGAAAATTTAGAAAAACTTTTAAAACTCTCAAAAAAAAGACTTAAAAAAGGAGATGTTATTATTCATCCAACTTACAAGAAATTAAACTTCAAAATTAGAAATTTTTTCTTAAGCCTTGGATGTAAATATTTTGCTATTAAATGTTATTCCTCAAAAATGATTTGTAGAAACAATGACAAACTAATATTATTTATGAAAAATACAAAAAAAAGTATGATTGCTTTTTATTCTCCTTTGACCGCTAGGTCCTTTGTAAAACAAATTCAAAAAATGAATTTAATAAAGTTTTGCAAAGATAAATCCTTTGTTGTTATTAGTAATAAAGTTAAAGAAGAAATCAACAAACTAGGAAAGTTATCAATCCATGTCGCAAGAAAACCAAATCAAAAAGAAATGATAGACTTAATGAAAGAAAATTTTACCTTAGGAAAAAAAATTGGTTGATCAAAAAAAAGAATCTCCCCCAAAAGGTGAATTTATTGATTTAGATAAAAGTGACTTTAAAAAAAAAACTAGTTTTTTTCAAATTACTTTGAAATATTTGATAATCTTTTTAATTTTTTTTTCTTTTGGTTTTTTTACATACAAGCCTTTAAAAGAAAATTTATTTTATAAATTTAATGAAACTAATAAATTAAAAGAAGAGGCCGTAGAAGTAATAGATCAGGAGAAATTAAAAAACGAATATTTGGTTAAACTCGAAACAATGAAAAATATTTTTTCAGACAAACTAAATTTATATGAAGAAAAAATAAACAACCTCGAATCTAAGAATAAAGAATTATCTATTCAACTTGATGATGTAAGTCAGTCTTTTAAAAATTTTCAACAGTTTAACCCTAATGACGGCTATCTTTTAGATTATAAAAAAAATAAAGTTTTAATTAATTTTTTGATACTTCAAGAGAACTTTAAAAATAGAAAAGATTTTGGAAATGAGATTGAAATATTACTTAGTTTATTTTTGGAAGATTATGAAATTAAAAGTATTCTTAATTTTTTTAAAACTCTAGATGTTAAAAATTTAGAGACTAAAGAAAACCTTATACAAAAAATCAATAAAAGTCTTTTAGTTTATGAAGAAGACATTGATGATTTATTTACTAATATTGAAAATAAAACTTATTCTTCCACTAGTAATATATTTAGTTCAAAAGAAGAATTTATTAACTATGCAAAAGATGTATTAAATTCAACATTTAAGGTTACTAAATTTAATGAAAATCAAAAAACAAAGGATTATGAAAATCTTGAACCCTTTAAAAAGACTCTTTTATTAGTTAAAGAATTACTTTATTTGAATAATATTAATCGAGCAATTAAAGTTTTGGAAGAATCAAATATAGACGATGTAAACATAAAATCTTGGTTAGTTAAAGCTAAAAGTCTAGTTGAAGCTGATTATTATTTTGATAAATTCAAAGTTAAAATTTTAGACTCAATGGAATAGAAAGTTGTTTAAAATTGTTAAGTTCTTTTTAATTACGATTATTTTATCCTATTTTGCTGTTTGGCTAAGTAATAGACCAGGAAAGGTTCGGATAGTTTGGCAAGAGTATTTAATTGAAACAAATGTTATAGGTTTATCTGTAGTCTTTCTTTTAATTATTTTAGGAGTCATTTTATTTTTTGTTCTAGTTTCTAAAATAAAAAATATTCCTGAAAGAGTTTCATTTTCGCAAAAAGAAAAAAACCTAGCGCTGGGAAATGAATCTTTAGACGATCTCGCTATAAACCTCTTCTTGGGGGACAAGGAAGCTTTGGAAAAAAATTCAAGAAAAATAAAAAAATATTTAAAGAATGAAATGTTTTCAACTGTCATGCTTTTTAATACAGCACTTTCAAATAATAATTTAGATGATGCACAAAAATATTTAAAAATTTTGAAATCTATTCCAAAAGCCAACTATATTTCAGTCAGAGCTGATGTGATGATAGCTCTAAAGGAAAAAAATATTGATAAAGCGTTATCTTTACTTACAGAATATAGAAAAAAGTACGATACTGATCTCTGGATTTCTCAAAAACTAGCTATTTTGTATTCACAGAAAAAAGAATGGGAGTTAGGGTGGGAGTCAATTAAAAGAATAAAAGCTCCAAATAATACATTATTAAGTAGTCTACAGGCCAATCTTCACGCTTTGTCTGGAAAAAATATTTTTGACTCTATAAAAATTTCTGAAAATTCATTTCACGTTTTAATTGAAGCTATTAAACAATTTATAAAAAATAATGAAATAAGCAAGGCTGCAAAATTTATTGAAAGAAACTGGTTCAAATTTAATTGCCCAGAAATTATTGAAACTTTTATTAAATATAATCTTAAAAATAATACTGATTCATTAAACAGACATAAGCTGATTGTAAAAGTTATGAAAAAGCATTTAAATTCATCTGATGAAGTTAAATTATCACTAGCAATGTCCGCCTACCAAGCAAAAATATGGGGAGAAAGTCAAAAGTATTTAGATGATATTCCTAAAGAAAATTGGGATGAAAGAATTAAAAATCTATATGAAGAAATCTGTAAAAAAAGTGAGAAACTTTCTCTACCCAATGACTTAAATGAGGTTGATCCCTCACCAGAGTGGTATTGCATTTCTTGTAAAACTAGATACAAACAGTGGCGATTTGTATGCAATGAGTGTGACGCAGTTAATTCTTTAAAATGGCCTAGAACAGATAGTTCTGTAAGAAAAAAATTTTTTTTAGAGAACCCTTTTAGACATTTTCCAAAGATGTAATGAAAGAATACTAAGATAAGGTGAGAAAGAATTTGCAAAATCTATTTTCTTATTTTCTAATGCACAAAGCCTTTCGGATGTTTTTTTTATTATTAAATCAGAATTTGGAAAAATATTTATCCTATTTAAATAAAAAATTAAAACCATATCACAAGTCCAATTTCCTATTCCAGAAAATTTAATTAACGAATTTCTTATAGTTTCTTCATTTTGAGACTCTAACAAATTAATTAGGTTCTCTTTTGAGTTATCATAAAAAGCTTGTATGTAACTTTTTTTTTTTTGAGAAATACCTAAATTTTCAAGTGCATTATTTAATTGGTGTTTATTTATTATGTGATTCTTACTTGGATATTCTGTTTTAAAAGACAAACAGAACTTTTTCCATAAAGATTGAGCAACTTTATCTGAAATTTGTTGGGAAATAATTGTTTTTGTTATAAATGTGAAAAGATCAAGTCTTGATTTTTGAATTTTTATTATACCATTTTTCTTTATTTCATTTTTTATTATGTTGTATTTTGAGCTCCTCTTTAAAATTTCTTGGTGAATTTTTTTAAAATTCATAATTACCTAATTTACCTTCATTATTTTTGAGGGGTCATTTTTTTTATTTTTTCCTTCTTTCTTGATTAAATAAATATTTCTGGAATAAATAAGGAATCCGCAAGACTGACCAACGATGAATACTGGGTCCACTTTGTGAATGGCATAACTTAATAAAATCATACTTCCAGCAAGACTTATCCACCAAAAAATATTTGGTATTATACTCTTCGATGCCCTTTCACTCACAACCCATTGGATTAAAAACCTAGATGCAAACACGGCTTGTCCAATGAAGCCAATAATTAGCCAAATTTGTTCTTGTGTCATTTTTTACTCCTTTTTTTAATTAATATCCTTACTTTAATAAGATCAATAATTCCAATCCAAAATCTATTATTAAAATTAAATTTAGAATCTCCCCCAAACCTTTTTCTATCATTTACTGGTATATTAAAAATTTCTCCGCCATTCATTTTAAATAAAGCTGGGAGGAATCTATGCATATTTTTAAAATATTTAATTTTTAGGTAATCTGTTTTTCTAAAAACTTTTAAAGCACAAGCTGTATCATTGCAGTCATCATTTAAAATAAATCTTCGGATTTTATTTGCTATTTTTGAGCTTATTTTTTTTGTAATTGTATCAGCTCTATTTTTTCTGTTGCCACATACAATAGCAAATCGTTTATTGTTTTGTGGAATTTTTCTCCATTTATTTATTAAATTTTTTATTTCATACGGAGGGTTTTGCCCGTCACCGTCAATTATACAAATTAAATTATTTGAGGCTTTTTGTACACCAGTATTCATAGCTTTACATTTTCCAAGATTATATTTATGTTTATAGACCTTAACTTTTTTTAAATTTTTTACTTTAAAATTTTTTTGAAAATCATCAGTACTTCCATCATCAATAATTACTATTTCAGGGGTAATTTTTTTAAATTCATTAAAAATCTCGTCTATTAATTTAAAAATAGATTCAGTTTCATTAAAAATTGGGATTATAATTGTAAACCTATTCATCATTAAAAGCTATGGTAACCTAAATCTAAACTAGTGTAATTTAAAAACAATGAATTTTTTAAAAGAAAAGTCTATTTATTTTATTCTATTTTTCACCTTCTTGTTCTTTATACAAGGCGTAGTGAAACTCCCAGTAATGGATAGAGATGAGGCAAGATTTGCTACAGCTTCTAAAACAATGATGGAGACTAAAAATTTTATAGATATTAAAATGCAAGATGAGGTTAGGTATAAAAAGCCGGTTGGAATTTACTGGTTGCAATCTATTTCAAATTATTTTTTTGGAGAACCTCCCTACGACGAGATTTGGGTATATAGATTACCATCAATTATCGGAGTTATTTTATCAATTTTTTTTATTTATAATTTTGTAAGAAAAGAATACGGCTACAAAGATGCAATATTGTGTGTTTTCTTTCTTATCTTACCAATCTTAACAATTTCTGAGGTTCATCAGGCTAAGACTGATGGTTTTTTATTTTTAACAGTGGTGACGAGTAATTTAATTTTAGTAAAAGGTTTAAAAAATAATTCTTTAAGTCTTACAAATAAATTATTTTTTTGGGGTATTTCTGCTATCGGAGTTCTGATCAAGGGACCAATAATTTTTGTTTTTACAATCCTACCATTATGTGTTTTGAGTATACTTAAAAAAAAAAATTATTTTAAAGTCATTTGGACTATAACTGGTTTCTTACTTTTTATTTTAATAAGCATTCCATGGTTTATTGTAATTACTATTTTATCTGATGGGCTTTTTTGGCATGAATCGGCCGTAAATGATTTATTAAACAAAGTAAAGTCTGGTCAAGAGTCACATGGATTCCCACCTGGATACTATTCAATTTTAATGTTGTTAATGTTTTGGCCAGGGGTAATCTTTATTCCAATTCTTTTAAAAAAAATATTTAAAAATTTTAAAATTTCTTTTTTAAAAAAAGACTATGAGATTTTCATATTTCTCTGGTTTGTTGTACCTCTAATTTTATATGAATTAATTCCTACAAAACTTCCACATTATATTTTTCCTTCATATGCAGCACTGAGTATATTATTATCTTCAATTACTGAAAAAAATAATTTTCATGGAATAACTCAAAAGTTTTCATTTTTTATTTTATGCTTTTATCCGATATTTTTTTTAGTAACTCAAATATTTGTTGTACATGAGTATTCAGAAATTGACAGAAACCTTTGGTTAATAACTTTTTTGGGTATTTGTGCAATAGTAATACTGATAATTAATTTTTATAAAAAAAATATTTTTAGACTTATTGTTAGTGCGTGTTTATTCCAATCAATTGTTTATTTTTCAGCAGTTTATTATTTGATACCTAAGCTTGAAATGCTTTGGATATCAGAGAAAATTAGTTCCTTTATAGACAGTAAAATTAAAGACTTTGATAAAGTATTACTTTATGGATTTAACGAACCAAGTCTAATTTTTTTAACTTCGCACAAGGCTATACAAAAAAATATCACTGATTATGATTTAAAAAAAGACGAAAAAATTCTGTATATTGTTACTAATAAACATAGTAATTTTATTAAAGAGAATTCTTTTAATGAATTTAAATTAATTGAGAATTTTGAGGGTTTTAATTATTCTCAAGGAAAAAAAGTAGAAATCAATTTTTTTGAAAATCAATGAATAATCATAATATCAAATTTATTTATCAGATCTCTTCATTGAGGTTCTTTATAATAATTGCAACTGTAACTGCCTTTATTTTTAACTTTTTAGATATTTTAATTTTTCAAATAACTAAATCATTTCATGGAATTTTTTTTATTTTTTTCTCGACGATTATTGATCCTTTATCTGACTTTCTTGATCCATTCAATATAATTGTAGTCTGTTCTCTAGTAATTTTTTTAAATTTGAATGTGAAGTACTTGTTACAAAATAAAATAAAGTTAAAGCTCCTACAGGAAAAAACAGGATTAGAATTTACAAAAATCATTGATACTTTTGATTTCTATTTACTTGTTTGCAAACATTGGATTTGGTCATTAGCTACAGCTGGTATTCTTTGTAATATAATTAAATATATATTTGGAGTAGCCAGACCTAAATACTTTTTCTCTGAAGGATTTGAAAGAGTTGATTTTTTCAATGCTTTGCACAAAGCAAACTCTTTTCCCTCAGGACATACGCAAGCTGCATTTACACTAGCAATACTTTTGGTAATTTATGTGAATAAATATTATTGGATTATTTTTACAATTGCCTCTCTTATGGGTATTTCAAGGATTTTTATGTCAATGCATTTTCCTAGTGATATTTTATTTGGTGCCTACCTTGGTTCATTGGTACCAATTTTATTGTATAAATTACATTATGAAATTAAGATGGATAAATATAAAGGTGATAAAATGATAAGTTTTGGTCAATTTGTTAAACTTACCTACTGGAGGATATTTATTTGAAAGTACTGATAAAAATTTCTATCTTGTTTCTTTTACTATTTTTTTCAGAGCAGATTAATGCAAAATCATGGTGTAAGGCAATTTATAATCAAAATATCCTTCCTGGTGAGCTTCAAAAACAAATTAATAAATGTAAAAACTCAGATAATTTTTTCTTAGCTATACATTCATCCTACAAAAATGCAGGCCATTTGCTTAATTCATTTGTAGCTGAGTATTGTGATCTCAACAGAAGGCTTTTAAGGACAGAGCCCAGAGAGGGTGACCCCTTTTTTACAATAGTGTGTGAGTTTAGAAAAAGTAATTTAAGAAAATAACTAAACAAATGCATGTAATGTCGTTTAAAAATAATATGTTAGGCTTAATCCACAATATTCGCTTCGATAGAATTCGTAAAGATCATAGCCATTCATTTAAAAAAAATTTAAATAACTATAGTAATTCAGATCTTTCTTTGCAGGAACATGATAAAAATCTGAATGAAAACGTCCTTCTTTCAAATTATTGGTTACAGTTATACAGGAAACAATAAAACCCTGAAAAAATCAGGGTTTTATTGGAGGAAATTAAAATAGACTTGAGACTAGTAACAACAAAAATATTGATGAGAATGTTATTGCACAAAATTTTGTTATTATCA
>NZFP01000039.1 GCA_002689325.1 Rickettsiales bacterium | reverse complement strand
TGGCAGGTCTTGGAAGAGCTCTATCAGAAGTTGGGGCTATTATTATTGTCGGTGGTAATATAATTCATTATACAAGAGTTATGACCACTACTATTGCATTAGAAACATCAAGAGGGAATTTAACTTTGGCAATGTCATTAGGAATAATTTTAATATTTATTGCTTTAATTTTAAATTCATTAGCTCTTATAGTTAATGGTTTATCTTCTAAATATTCTTATGACTAATCAAAAAAATATAATCATCCTTAATCAAATATTTCTTCAAATCAAAAATAAAAAAATATTTGACAACCTTTCTTTAAGTTTTTCCTCCAAGGGAATAACTGTAATTCTTGGGCCAAATGGGTCAGGTAAGACTATTTTAATAAAACTTATTTTAGGCTTACAAAAAACTAATAAGGGTGAAATTAAAATAGTAAATAAAAAGAATATAAAGTTTGGTTATACCCCACAAAAAACAATCCTTTTAAGGAGGAATGTTTTTGACAATATAGCTTTTCCTCTAACCATGGAAGGTTGTAATAAAAATGAGATTTTTGAAAGAGTAAACTTGTATTTAAAAAAATTCGATATTGATAAATTTAAGAAAAGTTCTGCAAGGAAACTGTCTGGCGGACTTGCTCAGTTTGTCTCTTTCGTTAGATCAGTTGTGACTGAGCCTGACATTTTAATTTTAGATGAACCATTTTCCAACTTAGATGCTAGTCTAAAAAATAAAATTGAAAATTATTTAATAAATCATAAATTAAAGAGAAAAATTATTTTAGTTACTCATGATTTGTTTCAGGCACAGAGACTTGCAGATGAAATCATTCTCATGGATAGTGGTAGTATGGTTTCAAAATCAATTAATAAAAAATTAATAAAATCTAAAAATGTTAAGGTTAAAGCATTTTTGAATCGAAATTATTTATAAATCTATGTTTTTTAAATCCCATATTTTTTGTTGTGTTAACGAGAGACCTGACTCTGCTGTAAGAGAATGTTGTATGAAAAAAAATTCGTTAGAGTTGAGAAATTATATGAAAAAAAAAATTTTTGATTTAAAGCTAAAGGATATTAGAGTTAACCAATCAGGTTGTCTCGATAAATGTGAATTTGGACCTGTTATGGTTATATATCCTCAGGGTGTATGGTATAAATATAAAGATAAAATGGACGTTGATGAGATTATTAATTCTCATTTAATTAAAGGAAAAATTGTAAAAAGACTGCTTTTAAAACCTTGAGTGAACTATCTTGTTCTTAACCATAATTTATACAAAAAGCTTGCAAAAATATTGATGGGCTTGAATTTTAGTGCGAAGCTTAAAAATTTTAAATATCTAAATTTACTCCACATAAGTCCAAAAGCTTCCACTCCTTTAATTATTGATCCATCTTGAGTTTGTATATGAAGAATTGAAAGTAGCTCCTCTTTAGATAGCCCAGTTTTATTTATTTTAGTTTTATTTTTATGAATGTTGACCCAATCAAAACTCTTTTCTTTGTCAATTTTGGAATAAAAATCTATTTCCTTTTTACAAACATTGCATTTACCGTCATAAAAAACTTTAATCTTTTTACTCATAGTCCTGAACTTTTTATTATTTGATAGGTTATCCTAGTAAAAAAATAGGTGCAATTTAGACAAATTACAAACATTATTAAATATCGAAATGTTTTTTCTAAAGATTCTCCAATCCATTCAATAAAAATATTTGAATCAGCAATTTTGATTAATGTTTCAAAAAAAAGAAAGAATGAGAAAATAAAATTAGAAATCTGTATTCCTTCATAGCCCAAAAAGTAACTCAAGATGAGGGAGCAGATTATATAAAAACTAATGTAGTATAAAGTGAATACTAATTGATTTTTTAAGTTATTAGAACAAAGCAATCTTAGAGCTTTGCTTTTAATACTAAAAATTTTGATTAATTTAGTTGTTAAGAAAACTAATAATAAATGAATTAAGATAAGTGTTAAAAATTTTTCCTCAAAAAAAACTATTTTTTTTTCCTCTTAGAGCTAAAATCTTTTTTAGAAAGCTGAAAAAGTAAAGCAATAAATATAATTGCAAAAACGTAAAAAATTATAAAACCAAGAGGATTATCTATCATTGATTTATGAAGAGAGTCTTGCTGACACATAAGGCTTTCTCTAAGGGATTTTACTTCATTTGAGCAGAACTCAAAACTTGATTGATTGTCAGGAACTTCTTTGTTCAACGTTAAATTTCTATGTCAATTTCACCCTCAATTTTTTCGTTGAGGTCTAGTTCATCAGATACTAAGTTTACGCTAATTTTAATTTTTTTTGAAGAATTTGGGTTACTTTCTCTAATTTTTTCCTCAATTTTCCTTTGAGATGTAATGCCAACGTTTTTTAAGAATTTTCTTATGGAAATGTTCAGCTTTTCTTCATTCATTATATTAAACTAATAAAGCAATATTAAATTGTAAAGCTTATTGTTTTTTTTAAAAGCAAACTAGATGTTTAATGATTATGGGAGTTTTGATTCCAAAGAATTCATTAATTGAATGTTGATGCCTATGGTGAGAGTGAACAAGAACTGGTAAAATTTCTTTTTCTGATACTTTTAAGAAATAAATGAAATTTGTTCCTTGAAACCTTTTATCGACAATTTTAAATTTAAGTTGACTTTTATCATTATGGACTAAGTCTTCTGGTTGTATTAGAAGCTTTACAATATTTCCTTTTTCATGTGGATGTACAAAATTCCCCTTAATTTTACCCAAGATTTTATGACTTAGTTCATTTTTTGAAATTACTTTGGCTATTATAAAAGTTCCCTTATTAAAAAAACTAGCTACATCCTGAGAGGCGGGAAAGTGATAAATGTTATAAGAATTATCGAATTGAATTAATTTTCCTTTAGAAAACAGGCAACATTTTCCTCCAAAATAAAATGCTTCCTCATAATTATGGGTAACTATTATTGAACTAATATTATTTCTTTTTAAGATAGTTTTTAAATTAACTTGAAGTTTTTCCTTGAGTCCAATGTCTACATTCGAAAATGGTTCATCAAGAAGAAGTAGGGAAGGTTTGGATATAAGAGATCTAATTAGTGAAGCGCGTTGAGCTTCACCGGCACTAATTTCATGAGGATATTTTTTTAAAATTGATTTTAGATAAAATGCTTCGATACATTCTTCTAAGGATAACTTTACTTTTTTTTTTGTTCTTTTAAGCTGACCTATCTTGAGGTTCTCCAGAACATTTAAATGAGGGAATAAACTATTTTCTTGAAACGAAAGAGCTATATCTCTTTTTTCAGGTTCAACGAAAATCTTACTTGAAGAAATAATTTTTTTATTAAGAAAAATTTCACCATTTATTATAGGGTCCAATCCTGCAATTGCTCTCAAAATAGTTGTTTTACCAACTCCAGATGGACCTAAAATAGAAAGAATTTGTCCTTGTTCTTCAATATAAAAATTGACATCACTAAGTCTGTGATCTTTGCTTGATGAAAATGTGACATTTTTGACTTCAAAAAATGTATTCATAGAAATCTTATAATTTATTTTTTATCTATTAAAAAGAATTTTATTGATAAAAAAATTAAAAAAGAAGACCATAAAACAATAAAAAGTGAGGGAATTGCAGCTGCTTCAACTAAATCATTAGATGCAAGGTTAAATGCACTTGTAGAAAAAGTGTCAAAATTGAAAGGGCGAAGAATCAGAGTTATTGGAAGTTCTTTGATGATTTCAATTGAGATAAGTATAAAGGAAAAAATTAGGTTTTTCCTGAGTAGAGGGTAATGTACATTTTTTAAAATACTTAGCTTATTAAATCCCAGAAGCAGTGCACTTTCATCAATAGATTTATTGATTTTTAGATAAACTGTTTTAATAGTATTGAATGATATTGAATAAAACCTTACACTATACCCAAAAATTAAACCAAAAATCGAACCAATAAAATACCCTCTTAGATCCATATCTATAAACCTGTCAATTAGCGAAAACAAACTTATTATTGAAACTGAAACAACTATTCCTGGAATTGCATAACCAGAAATGGATAAATTAGAAAAAAAAGAAAGTGTTTTACTTTTTAATACTCTTCCACTGAAAGTTACTATTAATGATATAGAAATTATAAATAAAGATGAAAGAAGGATCAGTTTGACGGAATTATAGTTCAATTGAAGAATTTGGTTTAAATCCAAATAACTATTATTCATTAACGACCATTTAAGCATTAAAATAAGGGGAAATAAAAAGCTTACAGTAAATAGACATAAACAAAAAAGAAATGCAAAAAAACCTTTATATCCTAGAAGTAAAGTTTTTTTATTTTTTTTGTTAAATGATTTATTAGAATTAAAAAATTTAATATTTTTTCTAGAAATACTCTCTAAGCCAAAAAAAAATAGGATAAAAAATACTAAAAATAATGATAAAAAATTAGCTGTTTTTAAATCGTCAAAAATAAACCAAGAATTGTATATGCCAGTAGTGAATGTAGAAACTCCAAAGAATGACACAGTTCCAAAATCAGAAAGAGTCTCCATGGCTACTAGACTGAGTCCAATAAAAATTGCAGGCCTTGCAGTAGGAATTATAATTTTAAAAAGAGTATCAACATTATTAAATCCTAGGCTTTTTCCAACTTCAATCAAGTCTCTTGATTGATTTAAAAAAGTAGATCTCGCTAATATAAAAACATAACCAAATAAAGTTAAGCTAAGTGACAAAATTGAACCGACAAGAGGTTCAATTCTAGGGATTAATTTTCTTGATAAATCCTCTGAAAAAAAAGATATTAAAGAGTAAGCCATTCCAAAATTTTCAAAAAAGGCTGATAAAGTGTATGCATAAATATATGGTGGGATTGCAAATGACAAAAGAAGTGAATATTTAAAAAAATTAACTCCAACAAATTCGTAAAAGGAAACCAAGTAAGCAGATAAACCACCTAAAAGTAAAGTTAAGAATAGAACAGCAATAAGAATGATAGCAGAGTTTTTAGTATATGAATGAAATTCACTGCTAGAAAAAAAATTTAAGTAGTCTGATTTTTGATTTATATTTTCAAAAAAAATAGTCAATATTGGGCTTAAGATTATAATTAATATAAATAGTGATAGAAAAAAAATTGAATTATCAGAAACTTTTTGATTAAGATTTATATTCAAAGTCTGACCTTAATTCCAACCAGCTTTTTTCATTAATTTAAAGGCCTGTGTTTGTCTTTTTCCATAAGTAGAAACATCTATATCAACATCTTCTTTAAAATTCTTTATGTTATTTATTAGTTTATTAGTTGGAACATTTTCAATAATGGGAAATTCAAATGAATTGATACAAAGCTTTGTTTGTGCATCTTCAGTAAGTAAAAATTCTATAAATTTTTGTGCATTTTTCTTGTTTTGCGAAAATCTTAAAATACCTGCTCCAGAAATATTTATGTGAGTTCCTCTATCATTTTGATTTGGAAATATTGGTTTAACCTTCTGAGCTGCTTTTTTTTGATCTTCACCTTTTTTCCCTGATAACATCAAGGCGTAGTAATAAGTATTTGCTATAGCCAGTTTTGATTCACCTGCTGCAACAGAAAGAATTTGGGCTCTATCATTTCCCTGAGGTTTTCGTGAAAAATTTTTTACAAGTTCCTCTAACCATTTTTTCGTAAAGTCTTCTCCTCTATGCTCAAGCATTGATGCAACTAGTGATTGGTTGTAAATATTGTTTGATTGTCTGATTGCAATTGACTCTCTCCACTTTGTGCTACTTAGATCTTCATAAGATATATTTCTTATTTCATTGTACTCTACTAAATTAGGATTATAAAAAACTATTCTAGCTCTTTTAGTAATCCCAACCCAATATTCATTTTTAAGTGACATAGGTACTAGATTTAAAGATTTAGTTTTATCATATTTTGCAAAGAGTTTTTTCTTTTCAGCTGAGTATAGTGCACCAGCATCAGCTAAAAACAAAACATCTCCCTTACTCCTTGACCCCTCGTCTAAAAGCCTTTTTTCTAAAACTTTTGATTTAGCGTTTATGACATTTACTTTAACGCCAGTTTCTTCTTCGAACTTTTTAAATAGAATTAAATCTGAGGGATAGTGCCTAGAAGTAAATAAATTTAGTTCACTGCTGTAAGAAGAGCTTATAAAAAATAAGGATATAAAAGTTAAAAAAACAACACGCATGATAATGATAATTATTATTATTAGTTATAACTATATTGTTCATGTGTCAATGTGTAAAAGAAAAGGATTGAGAAAAAATTCTCAATCCTTTTTTAAAATTATTTTATATTAATTAATTTTGGCTTTTTATTTTCTGGAATGAATTTTTCTAGTTTTATTATTAGCATTCCATTTTTCATTTCTGCATTTTTAACCAAAATTTCCTCTGATAAGGTAAACTTTCTATTAAATGATCTGTGAGATATACCCTGATGTATTAAATTTACATCTTTATTTGAGTCCTCTCTTTTTTTCGACCTAACAGTTAATTCACCATCAGATAGTTCTATTTCTATGTCGTCTTTATTAAAACCGGCAAGAGCCATCTCGATAACATAATTATTATCATCAACTTTACTAATATTGTAAGGTGGATAGGAATTTGAAGATTCTAAATCTATGTCGAAAAGTCTATCAAAGAGATTATCGAACCCAATTGAGTAGGGAATAAATTTATTTCTATCAAATGTAGTTAAATTATTTTGCATTATTTTTCTCCTTTCAATAAGCAAGAATTGTTAATACACCCCAAAAATAGGCAGTGCATATATAACATATAATGTCAATTTGACATTATGTCAATATGTCATTACAATTTTTTTTCCATTATTATTTTTGGCTTCGTATAGCTTAATATTATATTTTGTTTGATAAACTCTAAGATTAGCTAAGACTTTTTTTACATAGTATCTAGTTTCTTCTAGAGGAATTGATTCTATCCAGTTAACAAAACTTATTTGACCTTTTCTTGGGTCACCGTATCTTTTTAACCAAATTTTTACTCTGTTTGGTCCTGCATTATATGAAGCTAAAGCAAGAGGAAGACTATTCTTATATCTTTTGAGCATTTCATAAATATATGTGGTTCCTAGAGTAACATTGTACTGAGGGTTTCTTGTTAATTCTTTTTTTCTATATCTAATTTTAAGGTCTTTTGCTACTTTTTTTGCAGTATATGGCATTAATTGCATTACTCCTCTTGCACCTGCTGAACTGTATGCGTTTATTCTGAAATTACTCTCTTGATGGGAAATTGCGTGAATAAGTGCTAAAGTTGATAAAGAATTTTTAAATTTTTGAGGAATATAATTTTCTATAAGAGGGTAAGAATACTTTATAGATGGATTTTTTAACTTTTTAGATATTAAAGTAACAATGTATTTATTTTCTAATTTTAGTGCTTCGTTTAAAACAAAAAGTTTGTTTTCATATTTATTTGATACATCCATAAGTTTTTTAAAAAAAACTAAGGTTTTTTCTGGTTCTTGCCCTGCTTTTAAAATAATCTTTATAACCTCTAAAAGATCATCTACATTGTCAGGTTTAAGTAAAATTTTCTTTTCTTTTTTAAAATCAAAATTTCCAAGTTTAATCGAGGCATTTTGTCCGTAAAAAGAAAATTTATTTTTCGAAGCAATTTTTAACCATATTATCTCTTCGTTTTTTTGATTAGTCATACCGCTAGCTTCAGAGATCCAATAAGCTGCCTTCGCTTTCATACTTTCGTTAGGTGTGTTTTCATAGACTTGTTTAAAGTGTTCGATGCTCTTCGTTGGTTTTTTCAAATGATTTATAGCAACCCAACCAGCAAGCCACTCTGCCTCTCGTCCGGAATCAGTGCTCAGAGGTAGTTTGTGGTTATTTAAGATATTATAGGCCTGATTAAACTTATTTTTATTTAAAAGTCTTCTGACAACTATTCTTGAATTAATCCACCAATTTCTGATGTTTTCAATTTTATCAGGAGGATCATATAAAAAATCAGCTGCTGTTGGCAACTTTGCTTTTCTTCTCCATCTCATTCTTTCGTAAATAAGACCAGGGTCATTTCTTAATTTTTCTGGTACTTTACTAATTAGTGATGAAACATTTGGGGCTCTTCTTGATAACGCATATTTAGCCTCGCCAAGCTTTCTTAAATCACCATAAATTCTATTAAGAGTTCTCCTAGCTGATACATTTTTTCCTTCATTTAAAAGTCTATTAAACCTTTTCCAGTTATCGTTATTGTTCCAATAATTGCTGTATTTTTTAATAAAGTATCTTTGTTGTTTAAAGGTAAGGTTTTTTTCAATCCAAATTTTTTTGATTTCATCATTTCTATTTAAAATTTTTCCATTTTTTAATTTAAATTCAAAAAAATCAATTGCTCCCTTTGATGAAACTGGAGGGTTGTTATTAAACCACTCTAAAACTTTCTGACTTTTATCGGTGCTAGATATTGATGATTCGATCTTTTCAATAATAACTCGATGTTTAGGCCAGTGAGAATGATTTTTGAAAAAATTTGTTAAATAAGCAAATGAATGTTTGCTACCAGGCCTCGTAATATCTAACCATTTAACATAAGAAGATAAATTTGTATTACCATAATCCTCGGCAAGTGCTAACGCCATCACCCAGTTTTGTTTTTTAATTTGCTCAAACACATCACCATATTCCTTTTTAGGAATTTCTGGTTTTGCCATAGGTTTAGGGAAGTCTAATGCTATCGAATCAGTTGAAAGGAAAATAAATAGAAAAAAAAAAAAACTTGATTGATGAGAAATTTGTTATCATAAAAACATAATATTTATTTCTTAATTTATGTATAGCAACAAAATAATTAATATTTATTTTTTATCATGGGGATATGACAATGCTCTTTAAAGGTTCAATACCTGCGGTAATAACTCCTTTTGATATAAAATCTCAAATTGATTATGATGACCTTGCTAACCACATAGAATTTTTAATAACGGAGGGATCTCATGGACTTGTTTCTTGTGGGACAACTGGTGAATCTCCAACTCTAAATCATGATGAGCATAAGAAAGTAACAGAATATATCATTAATCAGGCAAAGGGTAGGGTACCTGTGATGGCTGGGTGCGGCTCAAACTCAACTGAAGAGTCAATAGATTTTGTTAAACATGCATTTAAATCAGGTGCATCTGCAAGTCTTTTGGTTTCGCCATATTATAATAAACCAACACAACTTGGTCTTTACGAACATTTTAAAAAAGTTGCTGAAGCATGTAAAAACTTACCTGTTTATTTATATAATATCCCTGGTAGATCAGTTGTCAGAATTGAGTCTGCCACTATGAAAAAATTATCAGCTATAAATAACATTGTTGGAGTTAAAGATGCAACAGCAGACCTAACAACTCCATTGGATATTAGGAAAAGTTGTGGAAAAAAATTTCAACAGCTTAGCGGAGAAGATGCTACATTTTTGGCTTTTTTGATTAGTGGTGGTGACGGTTGTATTTCTGTTAGTGCTAACGTGGTTCCAAATATTTGCTCACAAATTTATGAGTTGTGGAGGCTTAGAAAAATTGATGATGCTATGAATCTTAATTTTAAAATTTATGAATTAAACAATGTTCTCTTTACTGAAACTAGTCCAGGTCCAGTTAAATATGCTCTAAGTAGAATGAAAAAATGTAAAAATATTTTAAGACTTCCGCTTGTAAGTATTGAAAAAACCACAAAAATTAAAATAGACAAAGTCCTAAAAGGACTTAGTTTAATTAAGTAGTTTGTCAAAAAAAAAAATAAAAATATTTCAAAATAGAAAAGCGAAGTTCAACTATGAAACCATTGAAAAATTTGAGACAGGAATTGTCCTACTAGGCAATGAAATTAGGTCAATAAGAGACGGAAAAGTCGTTCTTGATAATTCCTATGCTGTATTTAAAAAGGGTGAGGTATGGATTTTAAATCTTTATGTTGATTTGAAAGGTTATAAAAAAGGTTTTGATAATTCTGACAATGTTAGACCAAAAAAACTATTATTAAAAAAAAAACAGATAGAAAAAATTTCAAACAGCCTTAGAAGTAATAATTATACTATGATTCCTCTAAACCTTCATTTTAATAACAAAGGCTTTCTAAAGGTGGAGTTATCAATTTCAAAAGGTAGAAAGAAGGCAGATCTAAGAGAATATAAAAAACAACAGGACTGGAAAAAAGAAAAATTGAAATTATGATTTTAATAGCTTTAGGTTCTAACTTAAAATCTTCATTGTATGGAATGCCTGAAAATAATTGTTTGCAAGTTATTGAGATACTAAGAAAATACTTTTTTGTTGTTAATGTTTCAAATTTTTATAGAACAGAACCTATTCCAAAATCTAACCAACCTTGGTATGTTAACGCAGCTGTTGAAATAAAAACAAATTTGAAGCCAAAAGATATCATTGAAAAATTACTTTTTATTGAAAATCATTTTGGAAGAATTAGGAAAAAAAAAAATGAGCCTAGGGTTATTGATTTAGATCTTCTTTGTTATGGAAACGTAAAAATTAATAATCGTAATTTGATAATTCCCCACCCTAGACTTCACATTAGAAAATTTGTCATTAAGCCAATTTGTGATATTAATCCATTATGGAAGCATCCTATCTTAAAGAAAAAAGCAATAAATTTACTCAAAGGTCTTGCAAATCAAAAAATTTTCAATATAAATTCTGAATATGGCAAGAGTAACGACTGAAGATTGTACTACATCTATTCCAAATAGATTCCAGCTTGTAATATATTCCTGTAGAAGGGCTAGAGAACTTCTCTCTGGCAATGAAGCTAATGTGGCAATTGATAATGACAAACAAACTGTAATTGCACTGAGAGAGATAGCTGATAAAAAAATTGATCTAACTAAAATTTGGGAAAACATTGTATCTCATGCTCAAAAATACCAACCTGCAGAAGATGCTGATATTAATGATGATCAGGCAGTGCAATTAAATGAGAATGCATCTCACATTTCATTCGATAATTTCGAAAAAGAAAACGCTTCTGAAAAAAAAAGAAAAAGAATCTATATGACTGAGACTGAGATCCAAAAATTGATTGATAACAGAAAATCAGAAAAAAATGATTCAGATAATTTAGTTGATAATGTTTCTGGTGAGGAAGAGCTCGAAACAGACAATTAAACTATCGCTTAAAAAGATTAGAAATAAAACTTTTGAACTAACTTAGAAATAAAAAAAAATATAATCCTTATTTAATTTATTAAATGTATAATTTAATATAAATTGTGCTTAGACAAGTTGAACTAGTTGAAAAAGTAAAATCTTACGATCCCTTTGCTGAGGAAGAACTTTTAAATAAAGCTTATATTTACTCGATGAGAGCTCATGGAAGTCAGAAAAGAGCTTCTGGAGACCCTTATTTTTCTCACCCACTTGAAGTAGCTGGAATACTAGCAGACTATAAATTTGATTCTAAAACCATCATCACAGCACTTTTACACGATGTAGTCGAGGATACAGAGAGGAATCTAAAGGATATAAAAAAAAACTTTGGAAATGAAATATCTTATTTAGTTGATGGAGTAACTAAACTTTCAAAATTAGAAGGAAGAACCGACGAATTCAAGCAGGCAGAAAACTTTAGAAAATTATTACTTGCAACATCAAAAGATATTAGAGTGCTACTTGTAAAACTAGCTGATAGACTTCATAACATGCGAACTATTGAATTCATAAAGGATAGTTTTAAAAAAAAAAAAATTGCATTAGAGACCTTGGAAATTTTTGCACCTCTTGCTGAAAGGTTAGGTATGCAAGAAATTAGGGCTGAGCTTGATGATTTGAGCTTCAAAATAATTGAACCGGAATTAAGACGTTCGATACTTCAAAGACTAAAAGTTTTAAGATTACAAGATGAAGAGTTATTAGAAAAAACAATAAAAAAAATACAAGAACTTATGATGAAAAACAATGTAAAAGTGCAAATTTTTGGAAGAGAAAAAAAACCTTATTCAATTTGGAAAAAAATGAAAGTAAAATCTGTAAATTTTTCGCAATTGTCAGATATTATGGCATTTACAATATTACTAGATGATTTGAAAAATTGTTATCAAGTGCTAGGTCTTCTTCATCAAGAATACAGATACGTACCAGGTAGATTTAAAGACTATATTTCTACTCCCAAAGCTAATGGGTATCAGTCATTACATACAACATTGATTGGTCCATTGAATCAAAGAATTGAAATACAAATACGTACAAATAGGATGAATGATTTAGCTAATTTTGGAGTAGCAGCACACTGGATTTATAAGGATAAAGTTAAATTTAAAGATGGAAAACAATTTAAAGGAATTAGTCAGATTTTAGATATTTTAGACCAATCTAGAGAACCAGAGGAATTTTTGGAGCATACAAAACTTCAAATGTATAGCGATCAAGTTTTTGTTTTTACACCAAATGGTGATTTGATCTCATTACCAAAAGGAGCAATGCCTCTAGACTTTGCTTTTGCTGTCCACTCTGACATAGGTTTGAGTTGTGAAGGTGTAAAAATAAATAATTCAATTAAACCTTTATACACTAAATTAAAAAATGGTGATCAAGTAGAAATTATGACAGGTTCAGAAAATATTATCTCACCTAAATGGTTCGACCTTTCAATAACAGGAAAGGCTCAAGCCTGCATAAAAAGGTTTTTACATGCCAAAGAAGATGATGAATTAAAAAAGCTTGGAAAAGAAATTTTAACTAATCAATTTAAAAATGAAAAAATAAGATTTTCTGAAAGAAAATTAAAACATATTTTGGATTCATTTAAATTAAAAAAACTCGATGACCTTTTTTTAAAAATTGGAAGAGGGGAGTTACCACCATTCAAAATTATTCTTTCACTTTTTCCTGAAAAAGAGGTAATAAAATCAAATAATAATATTGTTTTACTTAATCAAATAAAAGAAAAAAGAGATTCATCAGTTTTATTAAAAGATTTAACACCAGGAATGGGTGTTCATTATGCAAATTGTTGCAACCCAATACCAGGTGATCCAGTTTTAGCTTACATATCGCAAGGAAAAGGACTAATTATCCACATGGATACATGTAAAGAATTCAGAAAGATTAATGTAAATAAATCCAAGATTATAAATGTAAGGTGGAAAGACTTTGTGAAAGGTAAAGACGAATTTGTAGCAAAAATAAATGTTGTTATAAAAAATGAAATTGGATCCCTAGGTTCACTTTCATCGATTATTGGAAAAAGTATGAGTAATATAAGAAATTTGAGTATAACCGAAAGAAATAGCGATTTTTTTAAAATTGAGATCGAAATTGATGTTATTGATTTAGATCATCTTAGTAAAGTAATTGTTTCTCTTAGAACATCTGATTTTATCGAAAATGTTACAAGAATTTAACTAGAAAAAAATTATGAAAAAATTTTTACGAATGATTAAAATTCAAAAATATAAGATCATAAAAATTAAAGATTTTCCTGAATCTGTTGCAATCGGGATGGCATGGGGTGTAGCGATTTCATTTACACCACTCTTAGGATTACATTTAATAATTTGTTATTTGGGTACTTGGTTTATGAAAGGTAACTTAATAGCTGCCACCGTAGGAACAATAATTGGAAACCCATGGACATTTCCTTTTATTTTTTACCTTGACTATAAACTTGGAACAACAATCTTTTTAGAAAGAATTGATTTTTATGAATTTAAGATAAGTTTTTTTGTTGAACACTTTGAAGATCTTTTTTATCCGACTCTTTTAGGTAGTTTTCCAATAGCCGTAATTGTGTGGTTTGTAACATTTTTTATTTGTAAAAATTTTTTAATTAACAGAATTAATGAAAAAAATAAGATTAGGCGTTAATATAGATCATGTTGCAACATTGAGAAATGCAAGAAATGAAAACTTTCCAAATCTTCTCGATGTATCAAAGATTCTCAAAGAACTTCAAGTAGACAGTATTACTGTTCATCTTAGAGAAGATAGAAGACATATAAAAGATCAAGATGTAATAGCTCTTAAAAAAAAAAATTATTTACCACTAAACTTAGAAATGGCAGCCACAAAAGAAATGAAAGATTTATGTTTACAGGTTCTTCCTGAATCATGCTGTATTGTTCCTGAAAGGAGAGAAGAACTGACAACAGAAGGAGGCTTAGATGTAAAAAATCAAATGGATTATCTTGGGACTTTTCTTCCAGATCTTTTAAAAAAAACAAAAGTTTCACTTTTTATTGATCCAGATTTTGATCAGATTTATGCTTCAAAAAAATTAGGTGTTCATGCCGTTGAACTTCATACTGGTAAATATTCAAACCTTTTTAGAGAAAACAAGCAACATCCTGAATTGACAAGAATAAATAAAGCCGCAAAGCTATGTTTTGATATTGGGCTTGATTGTCATGCAGGACACGGCCTTAATTTTGAAAATGTTAGAGATATCTCACAAATTGATGAAATTTTAGAATTAAATGTAGGACATTTCCTTGTTAGCCATTCATTGTACACTGGATTGAAAGATACAATTTTAAAGTTTATGAAAATTATTGATCATCCTAAATCAAAATAATGAATTGACATTATTTGATTAGATGCCATTAAATGATAAATCTTAAAAAAAATGAATGAAAAAAATAGTAAAATAAAAAAAAATTTTTGGCAAATTTTCTACGCTATTCTTGCTGCTCTTGTAATTAGAAGTTTTCTTTACGAACCTTTTAGCATTCCATCAGGTTCAATGTATCCAAATTTAAAAGTTGGTGATTATTTATTTGTATCAAAGTTTTCTTATGGGTTCTCAAGAAACTCCTTACCATTTGGTATTCCCTTAATACCAGGAAGAATTTTTTATAAAGAGCCGAAAAGGGGAGATATTGTTGTTTTTAAGACTCCAGAGGATAATAGAACTGATTACATTAAGAGATTAATTGGTCTCCCTGGAGATAAAATAAGTATGCAATCAAATCAAATTTTTATTAATGGAAAAAAAAATTCAAAGCGAGTTTATAAATAATGAAAAATATAAATCTTTTGATGTCCAAAAAATTAAAGAAACGTTACCCAATCAAAAAACTTATTCAGTTTTTGAGTTTGAGAAAACTTTTTCAGTTTACAACACGAATAATTTTGACGAAATTACTGTTCCCGAGGATAGTTTTTTTGTTATAGGTGATAATAGAGATAATTCCCAAGATAGTAGATATATTGGTCCTATACCCAAAAAAAACCTAGTGGGTAGAGCTGAGGTTGTGTTTGTTTCTTTTGATACTGGAATAGGAAGTTTTCTGAAATTCTGGACTTGGTTCCCTGCATTAAGAAAAGATAGATTTTTAGTTAGCTTACGACCAAAGACTGATTCATAAATAGTTTTTGATGACTGATATAAATAAATTAATGAAAATTATTGGATATAGTTTTAGGGATAAATCTTTAATTAAAACAGCGCTTACACATTCTAGTTTTTCGAAGGAAAACAAAATTAATAATAATGAACGTTTAGAATTTCTTGGTGACAGAGTTCTTGGGTTAATTATTTCAAGTGAGATTTTTAAAAAAAATGTATCAAGTACGGAGGGTGAGTTAGCAAAACAACAATCATTTTTAGTATGTAAAACGACATTAAAAAAAGTTGCAAATAATATAAAATTGGGAGAATTTGTAAATTGTACTCAAAGTTTAAAAAATAAATCATTAGATTCAATTATTGCGAATACATTAGAAGCCGTGATAGCTGCTATTTATTTAGATTCAAATATTAATCAGGCTTCAAAGATAGTTTTAAAATTATGGAAAAGTTTTTTAGAAAATATTAATTTGTCGTCTTTTGACCCTAAGTCAAAACTACAAGAATGGAGCTTGAAAAATAAAAAAAAGCTTCCTATCTATGAAACCATAAGTAAATCAGGACCAGATCATAGTCCAACTTTCACTGTTAAAGTAATTTTAGATAAAAATTGTCATAGCCTTGCTAAAGGAAAAAGTAAACAAGATGCTGAAATAAAAGCTGCAAATAAATTACTAAAAAAAATTCGTGAATAAAAAATGCGGTAAAATATTAATATCAGGTTTTTCAAATGCAGGAAAATCATCGTTAATTAATTTTTTTTTTAAAAAAAAAGTTTCAATTGTTTCTCATAAAGTTCAAACAACCAATCAAAAAATAAGAGCTATTTTAAACTTTAAATCAAATCAATTGATCTTTGTGGATACACCAGGAATTATCACCAATAAACGTTTTTTTAATAAAAGAATGTCAAGATCATTATTAGAAGAATTTGATACCTGTGATTTAAATCTTTTTATCTTGGATTCGTCAAAAGTAATTAATGAGAATGTGTTAAATAAAATTAGCAATTTGGTATCAAATTTTAAAATAAATTTTTTAGTTCTAAACAAAATTGACTTAATACAAAATGAAAAAATTGTTCAACTAATAAGTGAGATTAATAAAAAAATTAATTTTTCTGAAACTTTTCCAATTTCAGTAAAAAAAAAAATAGGTATAGATATTTTGCTTCAAAAAATAATTAAAAATATTCCAAAAAAAGATTGGATATTTAAAGAAGACGATCTTACAGATGATTTAAAATTTCAACTATCAGAAATTACGAGAGAAAAAATATTTAAGTTTGTTAATAAAGAAGTTCCTTATTCTGTTAAGATAAATACAACTTTTGAAAACTCGAATAAACTTGTGAAAGTAAGTCAGATAATTTTGGTAAAAAAAAAATCTCAAAAAGCTATAATTATTGGTAAGGCGGGGCAAAAAATAAAGCATATCGGTACTGATACTAGACTTGAAATGGAAAAGCTTCTAAAAGCTAAGGTTTTTCTTGATTTAAAAGTTTCTTTTCAATCTAAAAAAACATGAAAATAAATGATTCTGGCTTTTTTTTAGGAAATAAAAAATATGGAGAAAATTCGATGATAGTTTATGTTTTTTCTAAGAATAATGGGCTTATAAAAAGTTTTTCAAAGTTTTCAAAAAAGCAAAGATTTAGTTTTACAATTTTGGATAAAGTAAATTTTACTTGGCAATCTAAACAGAAAGATAGTTTAGGTTATATAAACTTAGACTTAGAGGCTTGCCGCAAAAAGAATGATAGTTTCATAAGCTCTCTTATTAAGTCTTCAGCAAGTGAACTATGCATAAAATTTTTGCCTTTGTGGCAACAAAATATTGAAATTTATAATGATTTACAAAGATTGATAAAAAATTTAGATAAAAAAATTGAAATAAGTATTTTTAATTATGTTTGGTGGGAAATCTTATTTTTAAAAAATACTGGTTATGGAATTAATTTAGATAAATGTTCTGTAAGTGGGTCAAAAGAAAAAATATTTTATCTATCTCCAAACTCTGGTAACTCTGTTACTTATTCAGTTGGTCATAAATATAGGAACAAACTATTTAAACTTCCACATTGTTTGAAAGATAAAGCTATATCAAACAACTTTTTGGATTATTTATATGCCCTAAAAATTACATCATACTTCTTAAGGAAAAGTTTTGATTATGACTTAAGTAAATTTGTTTTTAGAAGCCATTTAATAAATAAACTTAAAACTTTGTAACGTTTTTATTTTTCCAATTTCCTTCAAAAAAAAATTCTACATTATTAAAATTTGCTTTATAGAACATTTTTTGTGAATCTTTTATCCAATATCCAAGATATAAAAAAGGTTTATTTATTAATTTTAATTCATTAATTAGCTTTAAAATCAACAGTTTGCCGAGACTCCTTTTACTTTCATATGGGTCGAAGAAGCTGTAAACAGCTGAATAACCATCATTCAAAATATCAACTAACACCGACCCCCAAAGATTCTGCGACGAATCTACTAGATCAAATACCTGATTCATATTTTGGGATTCAAAAAAAAAGTTTTTAAATTCTTTTATATTCATATCCGTCATTTGACTTGATTCATGTCTTTCAAAACAATAATTTTTAAATAACTCATAGTGTTTCTCACTTTTATTATTAAAATTTTTTATAAAACTGAGATCAGAATTCAAATTGATAACTCTTGCGTTACTTTTTGAAAATTTAAATTTTTTGATATTTATTCTCGAGGGTATACATGCGTTACAAGCTTCACAAATAGGAATATACATGTGCTCATAACTTCTTCTAAAACCATTTTTTGTTAACTCTGAGATTAGCAGTTTATTGTTTTCCCCTTTGTTTAAATTTACATAAAGTCTTTTTTCAGTTTCTCCTGCAAGATAAGAGCAAGGAAAATTTATAGACTTTTTAAATTCTATTTTCTTTTTATTAGATTCGTTCATTATTATAAAAGTAGGAGTATTTGAATATCTGCAACGTTAGTATTTGTTCCCTTAATTATGACTAGTGAATTTATTTTTTTCAATACATCATAGGAGTTATTTTTTTTAAGCTCTTCATTTAAATTTATATTTTTCTTTTTGATTTCGTCAATGCTACCCTTATCAACTATTCCTCCAGCTGCATTTGTTGGTCCGTCTCTACCATCAGTTCCAGCAGAAAGTAAAAAAAATTCTTTTTTTAGATTCTTTTTCCTTATTTCATTTAAGAAATGTAGAGAAAACTCTTGGTTTCTTCCTCCTTTTCCACTGCCTTTGACCTTAACCGTGGTTTCTCCTCCTGATAGAAGTATTAATGGCTTACCTACTTTAATTGTTTTTATTTTTTTAACAAAATATTCAGAAAATTTTTTAACATCCATATCAATATTTTTAAAAATTATTTTTGAATTAAGCTTCTTTTTTTTACAATAATCATCAATATTTTTTAAGCATATTGTATTACTTCCAATTAGTGTATTAGTTGTTTCTCTAAAAACTTTATTGTTTTTTTTAGGAGTTTCCAATTTTTTATCATTTAATCCTTTAGAAATATAATTTTTTACTTTAATGGGTAACTTTCCCCATAACTTGTATTTTTTCAGAATTGATGTGACATCTGCGAAACTAGTTTCATCAAAGGTTGTCATACCACTTGAAATAGAACCTAAATCATCTCCAATAACATCAGAAAGAATTAGTCCGTGTATTTTGGCTGGATAACACAATTTAATTAAATTTCCTCCCTTAAATTGAGATAGATGTTTTCTTACTGAATTAATTTCTTTGATATTTGCCCCAGAACTAAGTAAAAGTTTGTTTGTCAAAATCTTATCTTTAAGACTAACTTCATTTACAGGAAAGGGTAATAAAGCCGATCCCCCACCAGAAATGAGCATCAAAACAAGATCATCTTTTGTAAGGTTTTTTAAAGTATTTTTAATAAATTTTGCTGCCTTTAAACCATTAGAATTTGGAATCGGATGTCCTGAGGAAAAACATTTAAAGCCTTTGACATTTTTGAAGTTTTCTTTGTTGACAACTACAATACCAGTTTTGATTTTTAGAGATTTTTTGAAAAATATTGATTTTGCAGTAAGTGCCATGTCAACGGAGGCTTTTCCAATGCAAATGACATATATATCTTTGACTTTTTTATATGTCTTTTTTTTATGATTTTCTTTAATAGTAATTTCTTTATTATTTACAAAAAGGAAGTTATCCAAGATATTTTTTGGTTGTACTGATGCTACGCCATGATTAAAAAGATCTAATAAAAGATTATAATTAGATTTTTTGTTGCTCAGATCTATGGAATTTATTTTATTAGACAACTCTGTCTCTAGGCTCTTCATCTTGAAAGAAAGCTTTTATATTTTCATATACTCGCATGCCCATCGCTTCTCTGGTCTCAGTAGTTGCACTACCAAGATGAGGTAATAGAAAAACATTTTTTAATTTTAATAAACCTTCATTTACTTTGGGTTCAGCCTCATATACATCAAGACCAGCCCCCATTATTAGGTCCTCATTAAGTGCTTTAACTAAATCTTCTTCAACAACAATATCTCCTCTGGCTGTATTAATAAGGTAAGAGGTTTTTTTCATTTTTGAAATTGTCTCATAATTAACTATTCCTTTAGTTTCTTTTGTTGAAGGACAATGAAGAGAAACAAAATCTGAGTTACTAAAAAGTTCATCAATGTCTTCACATCTTAAAGCATTAAATTTTTTAATTGTTTCTTCATCATTAAAGTAAGGATCATAAAAGATAATTTTCATCCTGAAACCAAAATGCGCTTTTTGAGCCATTGCCTGAGCAATACGACCCATTCCAAATAACCCAAGAGTTTTATCTGTAATTTTTGTACCCATCATGTGAGTGGGTCTCCATCCTACCCATTCTTTTTTTCTAACGTGAAATTCTCCTTCTGATCCTCTTCTGGCCACACCTAATAAGAGAAGCATAGCGATATCAGCCGTGCAGTCGGTTAAGACTTCAGGAGTATTTGTGACAACTATATTATTGTTTTTTGCTGAATCAATATCAATATTGTTGAATCCTACACCGAAATTCCCAATAATTTTAACTTTCCTATCAGGAGTTGAAATTATTTTATCTGTAATTGGATCAGTAACTGTAGGAAGCAAAGCATCATATGACTTCATTGCCTCTATCAACTCTGATTCAGTAAGTGGTTTGTCCTCAACATTTAATGTTGTGTCAAATGTTGCTGTCAGGCTTTCTTCAACTTTTTTAGGCCACTTCCTTGTTACTAATATTTTGAACTTTTGCGTCATTTTCTAAGGCCTTTCTCCAATATTCAGAAGCAGCAGCAACACCACTTCCAGGTTTTACATTAATACCTGAATCAATCATTGCCATTTC
>NZFP01000038.1 GCA_002689325.1 Rickettsiales bacterium | reverse complement strand
TTGGTCCGATAACGTTGGTACCATTCCGAGCAAAGTTTTTGAAAATTCCACGCACGTCGATCCTATTTCGCCCCCGTTATATTTTTTTGGTGGAGGCGCCGGGTACCGCCCCCGGGTCCGTCTCGGTTCACAATTCAAACGTTTATTGCTATAGCTTATTAAGCAATTCAATAATAAATAAAAAAAAAAAAAATTAAACGTATAATTTTTTTTACATTGTCTATAATTTATAAACTTGATGAAAAAAAATACTAAACAATCAATTAAGCAACTGGAAGAAATTAGTAATTTAAAGTTTTCTACCAAAAGAGCAACAGTTGCTAAATTAGAAAAAATTCTCTACAAACCCTACAAAGTTTTGGATCATGGTTTTATAAGAGTAATTGATTACATGGGAGATGATTCTTCAATTGTTCAAGCTGCAAGGGTTTCTTATGGAAAAGGAACTAAAAAATTAAACCAAGACAAGAGTTTAATTAATTATCTTTTAAGTCATAAACATTCAACTCCTTTTGAAATGAATGAGATAAAATTTCATATTAAACTTCCTATATTTGTAGCCAGACAATGGATTAGACACAGAACAGCAAATGTAAATGAATATTCAGCTCGTTATTCAATTCTTGATGAGGAGTTTTACATCCCCAAAATTGATGATGTAAAACCTCAATCACAGCAAAATAATCAGGGTAGATCTGGAGAGATTGATAAGAATCTAGGAAAACACTACCTATCGTTGATGAGAGAAAATGCAAAAATTAACTTTTCATCATATCACCATTTATTAAATTTAGATGAAGAGGGAGAAATTTTAGATGAAAAAAGGTCAGGAATTGCCAGAGAATTAGCAAGGATGGTTCTCCCATTAAATTCCTATACACAATGGTATTGGAAAATAGATCTGCATAATTTAATGCATTTTTTAGCACTTAGATTTGATCCTCATGCTCAGTATGAAATAAGAGTATATGCTGATGTTATGATTAAAATTTTAAAAAAATGGGTGCCCCTAACTTATGAGGCCTTTGTAAAAAACAGATTAAGTTCACTAACACTCTCCGCTGATGCTATAGAGTATATTAAACAAAAACTTAATAGAAAAAAAGTATCTGACTCAAAACTTAGTAGAAGAGAATTACAAACTTTAAAGGAAGTTTTTGACTTATAGACCTTTTAAGATGAAATATCGACGTCTTTAATTTTTACCTTATTTAATGCATTAACTGTTTTTTTAGCTATTTCATTATAAATCATAAATATTTCGCTTGTATCATCGTCGGTTGGAGGTTTTCCAATGTCTCCTGATTCTGCAATTTTTGGTAAAATCGGTATATCCCCAAGCAATTCTAAATTTTGTTCCTTTGCTTCTAAGGTAACTCCATTTTTTCCAAAAATATAATTTTTTTGACCTCCAATTTCAAAATAACTCATATTTTGGACAATGCCGAGAATTGGAACATTTACTCTTTTAAACATGTTGATTGATTTTCTTACATCAATTAAAGAAATCTCTTGAGGTGTAGAAACTATTACGGCACCCTTTAATGACATGCTTTGGCATAAGGAAAGTTGAATATCACCAGTACCAGGAGGGAGATCAATTAGGAGGTAATCGAGGTCTCCCCAGTCCACATCATTATAAAGTTGTTTAATTGCACTGGTTGCCATTGCTCCACGCCAAATTACAGCTCCATTATCGGGTATCATGTTACCAATTGATATGGCCTTTATCCCATATTTAAAATATGGCATAATTTTTTTTTTTTTCGAGACTTCTGGTTTTTCTTTAATTCCAAGCATTCTGGGTATTGATGGTCCATAGATATCAGCATCAAGTAAACCTACATTGAATTTTTTTTTGGCCAAAGAAATTGCTAAATTTACTGTAATTGTTGATTTTCCAACGCCACCTTTACCAGATCCAATAACAACAATATTTTTAATCATGAGTACATTCAATTTAATAAGTTTATATTAATATCTAAAATATTTCTTTGCATAGTCAAAACAATTCTTATATAAAAATAGTACTTTTAACTATTAAAATTATGTCTTGGTCTTCAAATAACGATGATGATAGCCCATGGGGCAAAAACTCAAAAGATAATTCTAAATCATCTTACAATGGTTCTGGAAGGAAAAACAATAGTGACGATTTTTTTGATAATTTTCAGGATAGATTAAAGAATTTTTTCCCTAAAAAAAATCCCGCAAGTTTTTCATTAATATTACTAATCTTAGTTTCAATTTGGACTCTAAGTGGTTTTTACCGAGTAGGTACAGATGAACAGGGAGTAGTAACAAGATTCGGTGAGTATGTCAGGACAACAGAGCCAGGGCTTCACTACCACCTGCCTTTTCCAATTGAATCGGCGAATAAGCCAAAAGTGACACGTGTGAATAGAATAGAGGTTGGTTTCAGAACTTCTCAGTCTCAATTTAGCCAAAATCAGCAAACACGACAGGTCCCGGAAGAAGCTTTAATGCTAACAGGTGATGAAAATATTGTAGATTTAAATTTCACAGTTTTTTGGATTATTAATGATGCAAAAGACTTTCTATTTAATGTTAGAAACCCAATAGCAACCATTAAAAGTATTGGAGAAAGTGTGATGAGGGAAAAAATAGGTCAAACTCCTATTGGCCCCATTCTCTCAGAAGGAAAGTCTATAGTTGAAGAGGAAGTTAAAAATAAAGTTCAAAGTGTATTGGATTATTACAACTCTGGTATTCTTGTAACACAAGTACAACTTCAAAAAGCAGATCCCCCTGAATTGGTTATTGAATCATACAGAGATGTTCAAAGAGCAAAAACAGATGAACAGAGATTGAGAAATGAGGCGGAAGCCTACAGAAATGATATAATCCCAAAAGCTCGTGGTGATGCCGAAAGAAAAGTTCAAGAGGCAGAGGCTTACAAACAAGAGGTAGTAGCAAAAGCACAAGGTGAAGCACAAAGGTTTATATCCGTTTATGATTCCTATAAAAATTCTAAAGACGTTACCAGGGAAAGAATTTATTTAGAAACTTTAGAAAAAACTCTTGGAAAAATTGATAAGATAATTGTTGATAAAAACGCGGGCAGTGGAATTGTTCCTTATCTTCCACTACCGGAGTTAAAAAAAAAAGATAGAAACACTAATCAGGAAAAATTAAATGAGTAAATCAACTATTTTCATTGTTATTATTGTAGCCTTAGGTTTTTTAGGAATTAATTCGCTTTTTACAATGAGTGAAAAACAGCAAGGTCTTGTTCTCCAGTTTGGAGAGCCTAAAAGAGTAATTAAAGATTCTGGGCTACACGTAAAGCTACCAATTATTCAAAATACAGTTAAATATGACAAAAGAATCTTAGAGTATGACCTTCCTATAGAAGAGGTAATCGCCGTTGATAAGAAAAGAATGTTATTAGATTCTTTCACTAGGTTCAAAATAACTGATCCATTAGAGTTTTATAAAACTGTTGGTACTGAATCAAATGTAAGAAACAGGTTAAATTCAAATGTGATTTCATCATTAAGAAGAGTCGTTGGTAGAGTTACACTAGATGAACTTTTATCAGAGGAAAGAAGTAAAATTATGGAAGACATCAAGCTTGAAGTAAATAATGAAGCTTCGAGATTTGGAATAGAAATAGTTGATGTTAGAATTAGAAGGGCTGACTTGCCTGAAGCGAATAGCCAAGCAATCTATGAAAGAATGATTAGTGAAAGAGTCAGGGAAGCAAAGGAATTTAGAGCAAAGGGCGCCGAAACAGCGCAAAAAATAAGAGCAGAGGCTGACAAAGAAAGAACAGTTATTCTAGCTGAAGCAACAAAAAAAGGTGAAATTCTGAGAGGAGAAGGTGAATCTGAAGCTGTTGATGTTTATGCAAATGCATTTCAAAAAGATCCAGATTTCTATTCATTTTATAGATCAATGCAAGCTTATGGAAATGTCTTGGGTGAGGAAGGAACTACCATGATTTTGTCTCCTGACAGCGAATTTCTAGAATTTTTTAACAACTCCAAAGGTTTAAACTAAGAAATCAATGAAAAAATATTTAAAAAAATTCATATTTTTTATATTTTTTGTTCCAATTTACTTTTTCTCATTTGAAAACCCTTATACTCACCCCCTTTCAGATGATTTTGCCAATTTGGTAGATAAGCTTTCTCCTTCTGTAGTAAATGTTTTCACAGTTCAAAAACCAAAAAAAAATAACGAAAATCAAATGCCTTTAGATAATATTCCACCTCAATTTAGAGACTTTTTTAAAAACTTCCCACCAGGTTTTCCATTTGGACCTCAACCAGGTCCGCAGCAACAACCACAACAAGAAAGACCCCAAGCTCTGGGTTCAGGCTTTGTAATTGACTCCTCTGGATATATAGTAACAAACAACCATGTTATCGAACAAGCTAATGAGATAAGAGTTAAATTTCAGGATGATTCAGAATTAGAGGCTAAATTAATTGGTACAGATAAACTGACTGATCTTGCATTATTAAAAGTAGAATCAAAAAAACCTTTGGCTTTTGTTAAATTCGCAGATTCTGATAAAGCAAGAGTTGGTCATTCTGTAATCGCTATTGGTAATCCTTTTGGTTTAGGCGGTACGGTTACATCTGGAATTATATCAGCTTTCAACAGGGATATTAATGCTGGTCCTTTTGACAGTTTCATTCAAACAGACGCTTCAATTAATAGAGGTAATTCTGGTGGCCCGCTTTTTAATTTAGATGGAGAAGTTTTAGGAATTAATACCGCAATTTTTTCTCCAACTGGCGGTAGCGTTGGTATAGGTTTTTCAATCCCGTCAAACCTTGCGCAACCAATTATTCAACAGTTAAAAAAATTTGGTAAAACTCAAAGAGGGTGGCTTGGTGTAAGAATACAAGAAATAACGCTTGATATTGCAAAAAGCTTAGGTTTAAAGAATGAAGAAGGTGTTTTGATTTCAATGGTTAACCCTGGTGAACCTGCAGAAAAAGGAGGGCTTAAAGCTGGTGATGTTATTTTAGAGTTTAATGGCAAAAAAATCAAAGACGTAAAATCCTTGCAAGTTTCTGTTGCTGAAGCAGCTGTAGAAAGTAAAGCTGAAGTTAAGGTCTGGAGAAATAAAAAAGTTAAAAAGTTTACAGTAAAACTAGGTGAACGTGAAAAGTTCGATGAAACTGCTAAGAGTGATGAGAAAAAAGATGAAGAGGTTGAGGACAATGAATTAGAAATGGATGATATTGGAATCAGGATGAAAGGTCTAAACTCTAAAACAAGAACTGAATATGGCATTCCTAAAAATGTAGATGGTGTTGTTGTTACTGCTGTAAAAAGAGATTCTTTTGCCGCTAAGGCAGGATTGAACGTTGGTACCGTTATCTCTCAAATATCTCAAGTAAATGTCAAAAAACCGTCTGAAGTTAAAAAATTATTAGAAAATATGAAAAAAAAAGGGGCCGATGCAGCTCTTATTCAAATTTTTGAAAATAATTTTTCTAGATTTTTAATTCTTAAATTAAAGTAACTTTTGTTTCCTGTCGCTATTTTTATTGGTGGTCCAACTGCTTCTCACAAAACAGAGATAGCTTTTAACCTTCAGTCCCATTTCCCTAGTTTTATTGTAAATAGTGACAGCATGCAGGTTTATGATCAGCTTGAAATATTGACTAACAGACCGATCAAGAAATTAAGAGAAAAATATGATTGTAATTTGTTTAGTTACACAAAATATCCAGATATGTGTAATGTTGGCAGTTGGCAAAAAAAAGCTTTATCTACAGTGAGAAAAAAAAAAAACAAAATTCCAATTTTCGTTGGAGGAACAGGTCTTTACATGGATTCTATTATTAATAATATTTCCAAGATACCAAAAGTATCTACTGCGGCTAAAAGAAGAGTGGACTATATGTTTAAGAAATTTGGAATTAATTATTTGTCTAAAGAATTAAAAAAAATTGATGAAGAATATTCAAAAAAACTTTCACCTAATGATACACAAAGAATAATAAGGGCCTTAGAAGTTAATCTGTCAACAAAAACCAGTCTATCAGAGTGGCATAAGATGGAAAAAAATCGGATTTTTAAAAAAGTTATATATGTTGTAGTTAAAACAGAAAGGGAAAAACTTTATTCAAGAATAAACCAGAGATGTGATGCAATGATAAATCTTGGAGTTTTAGAGGAAGTAAAATCCTTTTTAGAAGTAAAACAAAAATTAGAGCATCCCATTCACAAATCTATAGGGTTGCGTCAATTAACAAGACATATAAAGGGAATAAATTCATTAGAAGAAACGATGACGGAATTCATGCAAGAAACAAGAAGATATGCTAAAAGGCAATTAACCTGGTTTAATAACAAAGCCAAGAAGGCTGTCCATTTAGAGGGTTTAAAAATTAAAGATTACGTTCTTAGAGAATTGAAACTTTAATTTATGCCTAGTTGAGTAATTATTTTTTTTGGTTTACTTTAATAATTATGAAAAAAATAACAGGAGCAGAAATTGTTATCCAAACATTAATTGAAGAAAAAGTTGATGTTATTTTTGGTTATCCGGGTGGTGCTGTACTTCCAATATATGATGAATTATTCAAACAAAAAAAAATTAGACATATTCTTGTAAGACATGAACAAGCTGCAGTTCATGCAGCAGAGGGTTATGCACGCTCAACCGGAAAAGTTGGAGTTGTATTAGTTACTTCTGGGCCAGGTGCAACTAACACAGTAACTGGGTTGGCAGATGCGATGATGGATTCAGTTCCTTTAGTTTGTATTTCTGGACAAGTTCCAACTCATATGATAGGAAACGATGCTTTTCAAGAAGCAGATATTGTTGGTATTACTAGGCCTTGTACAAAGCATAATTACCTTGTAAAAGATGTTTCTATTTTACCTAATGTAATACATTCGGCTTTTTTTATAGCTAAAAACGGGAGGCCAGGACCTGTTTTAGTTGATATTCCAAAAGATATTCAAACTTTTAAAGCAACTTATGGAGGCAAAAAGAACACAAAGATAATTTCTTACTATAAACCAAATTTACAGCCCAATATAAACCAAATTGAACAGTTTATAGAATTGTTGAAAAAGTCAGAAAAGCCAATTTTTTATGTTGGAGGAGGAGTTATTAACTCAGGCGAAGTAGCGTCAAGAAACCTTTTTAAATTAATAAAAACAACCGGCTTTCCGTGTACTCAAACATTAATGGGTCTTGGTGCTTACCCCACATCTGATAATCAATGTGTTGGGATGTTAGGAATGCATGGGACTTATGAGGCTAATATGACTATGTATAATTGTGACCTGATGATATGTGTTGGAGCAAGGTTCGATGATAGGATTACGGGTAAAGTTTCAGGCTTTTCACCTAAATCAAAAAAGGTTCACTTTGATATTGATGCATCTTCTTTTAACAAAAGTGTAAATGTTGATTTAACTGTTCAAGGTGATCTATCAAAAATTTTACAAATTATAAATAAAAAAATTGAAGAGAAAAAAATAATTTTTAAAGAAAAAAAAATTAAAAATTGGTGGTTACAGATAAATAAATGGAGGTCTAAAGATTGTTTAAAGTTTAAAAATTCAGATAAAATTATTAAACCTCAACATGCACTTAAAAGGTTAGATCATCTTACAAAAAAATATAACCCATACATCACCACAGAAGTAGGACAGCATCAAATGTGGGCAGCACAATTTCTGACTTTTAACAAACCAAAGCATTGGATGACATCTGGAGGTTTAGGAACTATGGGTTACGGTCTTCCGGCTGCAATGGGAGTACAAATAGCCCATCCAAAATCATTGGTAATTGATGTTGCAGGAGAAGCTTCCATCCTCATGAATATTCAAGAAATGTCAACAATTAAACAGTTCAAATTGCCGGTAAAGGTTTTTATTTTAAATAATCATTACATGGGAATGGTGAGGCAATGGCAAGAACTCTTGCATGGAAATAGATTATCTGAATCTTATATGGATTCTTTACCTGATTTTGTAAAACTAGCTGAGTCATTTGGAGCAACTGGGTTGAGAACTGATAAACCAAGCGAAATTGACGATTTGATTAAAGAAATGATTAAAATTAATGGTTCGGTAATTTGTGACATAATAGTCGACCCAGGCGAAAATTGCTTTCCAATGATTCCCTCAGGCTCCACACATAACCAGATGTTATTAGGACCTGATGATAAAGTTGATGGTGAGATATCTGAAGACGGAATGGTTTTGGTTTAAATGAATAAAAAAAACCTAAAGCATATATTGTCAATCATGGTTGACAATGAGCCGGGGGTATTGGCTAGAGTAGTTGGACTTTTTTCGGGTAGAGGCTACAATATAGAGAGTTTGTCGGTTTCTGAAGTTGATTCTCATAAATTTTTATCGAGAATAACAGTTGTTACCTCTGGCACAAAAATAATTGTTGACCAAATCAAAGCTCAGCTTGCGAAACTAATTCCTGTTCATAACTTAGTAGATATTACCGAACTAAAAAGCTTTATTGGAAAAGAGTTGATTTTAATAAAATTGGATGTAAAAAATAAACAAATAATTGATTTTAAAAAAAAACTCGAAAGATTAGGTGCTAAAATTCTAGAAGAGAATGATTTAAATTTGATTGTTCAGTTTACTGGCTCACCAGATGAGGTAAGAAAAATAGAGAATATTCTCAAACCCTATAAAATAATTGAGCAAACTAGATCTGGTCTTGTCTCAATGGCTACTGGTACTGATTATATAAAAAAAATAGAAAGGTAAAACAATGAAGGTTTATTATGACAGCGATGCTGATCTAAATTTAATTAAGCAAAAAGAAATTTGCATAATTGGTTACGGAAGCCAGGGTCACGCCCATGCTCTTAACTTAAAGGATAGTGGTGTTAAAAATATAAAGATTGCCCTAAGAAGTGGTTCAAGTTCAATTAAAAAAGCAAAAGAAGATGGTTTTGTAGTTCAAGAGGTCAAGGATGCCGTAAAAACTGCAGATGTTTGTATGATACTTGTGCCTGATGAACTTCAGGCTGACCTTTATAATGATTACTTATTCAATAACTTAAAAAAGAACTCTTCGTTATTATTTGCTCATGGCTTGTCAATTCACTTTAAATTAATTGTTCCCAGAGACGATTTGGATGTTTTTATGATTGCTCCTAAAGGTCCCGGTCATACAGTTAGGGGACAATATTTAACTGGTGCGGGGGTACCATGCTTACTTGCAATTCATCAGGATGCATCAGGTAATGCACTTGAACTTGGTCTCTCTTATGCTTCCGCAATTGGTGGAGGTAGGTCAGGTATTATTCAAACAACTTTTAAAGAGGAGTGTGAAACAGATTTATTTGGAGAACAAGCTGTTTTGTGCGGTGGATTGACAGCTTTGATACAATCAGGATTTGAAACATTGGTTGAAGCTGGTTATTCTCCAGAAATGGCTTATTTTGAGTGTTTGCATGAAGTAAAACTAATCGTAGATTTAATTTATGAGGGTGGGATAGCTAATATGAGATATTCGATCTCAAATACAGCTGAATATGGTGATTTAACTAGAGGTCCTCGTGTTATTAATGCTGAAGTAAAAAAAGAAATGAAAAAAATTCTAGATGAAATTCAAACTGGAAAATTTGTTAGAGACTGGATCCTTGAATGTAAGTCTGGTCAATTGAACTTTAAAGCTGAAAAAAGAATTCAAAATGAAAAAAAAATTGAAATTGTAGGTGAAAAACTGAGATCAATGATGCCCTGGATTACTTCAAATAAACTAGTAAACAAGAATAAAAACTAATATCATTAATTTATGGAAAAAATAATAGTTTTCGATACCACCCTCAGAGACGGAGAACAATCTGCAGGAGCATCAATGTCTGTGGAGGATAAATTATTAATTGCTAAAAATTTAGATTTAATGAAAGTTGATGTTATTGAAGCAGGTTTTCCCTATGCTTCTGAAGGTGACTTTGAGGCAGTCAGTAAAATTTCTAAAATATGTAAACATTCTACTGTTTGCGCTTTAGCCAGGGCGAATAATAATGATATTGATTCAGCTGGTAAAGCCTTAAAGCAAGCTAAAAAAAATAGAATACATACATTTATATCTACTAGTGATTTACATATGAAATATAAATTGAAAATGGACAGAGACGAGGTAATAAATGCAATTAAAAAGAGTATCAAAAGAGCCGCTAAATATACTAGTGATATTGAATGGTCACCTGAAGATGCATCCAGAACTGATCTTGACTTTTTGTATAAATCAATTGAAGTTGCTATTTCAACTGGCGCTACTACTATAAATATTCCCGATACTGTTGGTTATGCAATTCCAAGTGAATTTGGAGAACTAATTAAAAAAATTAAAAATAATGTAACTAATATCGATAAAGCAATAATTTCTGTTCACTGTCATAATGATTTAGGTCTTGCGGTTTCAAACTCACTTAGTGCGATTATTGGTGGAGCAAGGCAAGTTGAGTGTACTATAAACGGTATCGGAGAAAGAGCAGGCAATGCCGCACTCGAGGAAATTGTAATGTGTTTAAAAACAAGAAAAGATAGTCTTCCTTATTATTCTGATGTTGACACAAAAAAAATAACAAATATTTCTCATCTAGTCTCTACTATAACTGGTTTTTCTGTTCAACCGAATAAAGCAATAGTTGGCAAAAATGCCTTTGCACATGAGTCAGGAATACATCAAGACGGTATGTTGAAACATTCAAATACTTATGAAATTATGACTCCAGAATCCGTAGGATTGTCATCATCTGAACTTGTTTTAGGAAAACATTCTGGAAGGCACGCCTTCAAGGTAAAACTAAATGAATTGGGATATGAATTTAGCGAAAATAAAATAAATTTATTATTTAAAAAATTTAAAGAACTTGCAGATAAAAAAAAGCAGGTTTTTGAGGAGGACTTACTTGCCTTAGCTGATGAGCAACAATCTATATCAAAGCTCAAACACATCGATCTTTTAGATATATCTATTAAATGTGGCTCTAATCAAAGATCTTTAGCGCGTGTAAAGCTAAAATATTTAAATAAGACGCTTGAAATAGAGTTAGAAGGTACTGGACCGGTAGATGCTGTATTCAAAGCAATTAAAAGTTTGATTACAACTAAAGCTCATTTGGCTGTTTATCAGGTTAATGCAATTACTAAGGGCACAGATGCTCAAGCGGAAGTAAGTGTTAGGTTGGAAGAGGATGGTGTCAGTGTTCTTGGAACAGGAAATGATATAGACACTATTGTGGCCTCAGGTAAAGCCTATATTAACGGACTCAATAAATTAATTAACAAGAAAAGTAAAGCAAAAGACTCAAAAAAGATTTTAAGTTCTTCAAATAGCACCATCGACAAACATGTTATATAATTAAATTGATTTTTTTAATAAATGTAATATTTTGTAATAGTTTATGAGAAATTTTTTTTCCTTTTTTTCACAAGATATAGCAATTGACCTTGGAACAGCTAACACCCTCATTTATGTAAAAGGTAAGGGTATTGTCTTGAACGAACCGTCGGTTGTTGCATTATCAAACGATAAGAAAGATGCTAGACCTAAAGTTTTAGCCGTTGGTCATGAGGCAAAAACAATGCTAGGAAGAACACCAGGTAACATAATTGCAATTCGACCGATGAGAGATGGAGTTATTGCAGATTTTGATGTTGCTGAAGAAATGATTAAACACTTTATAAGAAAAGCACACAATAATAGTAGTTTTTTTAGTCCCGTCATTGTTGTCTGCGTGCCCTCCGGTGCTACTTCTGTTGAAAGAAGAGCAATTGAAGGTTCTGCGGCTGCTGCTGGAGCTAGAAAGGTGTATCTAGTTGACGAGCCTATGGCAGCTGCACTAGGAGCAGGTCTTCCAGTTACTGAACCCTCAGGTTCAATGGTCGTTGATATAGGTGGAGGTACAACTGAAGTAGCATTGTTGGCATTAGGAGGAATTGTCCATGCACATTCTGTTAGAGTTGGTGGTGATGCCATGGATACAGCCATTATCAATTATATTAGAAGGTCTCATAACTTATTAGTGGGTGAAAGTAGTGCTGAGAGAATAAAAAAAGCAATTGGTGTGGCAGCAGCACCCTCATCTGGTGATGGAAAAGTTCTTCACATAAAAGGTAGAGACCTACTTAAAGGTGTTCCAAAGGAAGTTGTAATTAATCAAAGACAAATCTCAGAGGCGCTTCAAGAACCGGTTTTAGCAATTATCGAGGCAGTAAAAAATACACTCGAAAATTCTGATCCCGAGTTAGCTGCAGATATTGTAGACAAAGGAATAGTCCTAACCGGGGGTGGATCTCTTCTTGGTGATTTAGATCAAGTTATTAGGGACTCTACTGGCTTACCAGTCACAATTGCTGACGATCCACTAAGCTGTGTTGTTCAAGGAACAGGTAAATGTGCTGAGAACCTTCAATCACTTAAGTCCGTTCTGACAAGTAGCTACTAAAATGGCGCGAAAGGCCACCTTTTCATCAAGAAGTTTTAACTCAAGTCTAATTAATTCCTATGGCTTAGAGATGTTTTTTTGTTTTTTAGTTTGTATTTTTTTTTTTTTTTCATCTATTCAAAAAAATAACTTTTTCATAAGTGTTAAATATAATGTAATTTCCTTTAGTGAACCTGGCCTTAAAATCATTTCATTTCCATTTGAATTTATAAATAACTCTCTTTATTACCTAAGTAATTTGACTGAATTAGAAAAATTAAATAAGAAACTTAATCTTGAAAACAATATATTGAAAGAGAAATTAAGACTTAGTGATTCTTATGAAATTGAAAATTTTAGACTTAAGAAACTTCTTGATGTAGATAACAAAGATTATGCTAAAAAGATAACATCTAGAATTCTAATCAACCCATATAGAAGTAACGATTTAACTTTTTTTATAGATGTAGGTAAATTAGATGGTTTGAAAATTAACGATGTTGTTTTTAATGAATATGGCATGATTGGAAGAGTTACTGAATTAGGAAAATATTCCTCTAAAGTTCTTTCTATTTTGGATGAAGATTCAGTTATTCCAGTAATATCAAAAAAAACTAAAAAATCATTTTTTATTAAAGGTGGAGAAAAAAAAATTTTTTTGAAGCACATAGAAAAACCATTTGGACTAGAACATGGTGAGCTAGTTTTAACGACGAGTGCTGCAGGTTATTTTCAGAAAGGAATATCAGTTGGGAAAATTGTCAAAACATTAAATGAAGTTTATGTAAAGCCCTTTGCAAAAGTTTCTGACTCAATTTATGTTAATGTTTTGATTTTTGATTTTAAAAATATTTTGGAGTAATCAAAGATATAATGATCAATAAAATTTTTACTAAGCTGTTTCCATTTTTTTTTATAATATTTTTTATATATTTAGAAACAGCCCCTATTTATTATTATGACAATGAATTAGTAAAACCTTTAATGACATTTACAGTTATTTATTGTTGGATTCAGCATGATAGTGAAAGATTTAGACCTTTATGGCTTCTTTTTTTCGGGTTGTTCTACGATTTCCTCAAGGATGGAATTGTTGGAGTGACTCCTTTCTTTTTTTTAACAATGTATCATTTGAATAACAATAATATTGGTTTTATAGCCACAAATTATTTAAATAATATTTGGATTAAGTTTGCTATTATATTACTTTTTTATTTTTTGAGTCTTTTTTTAATTAATTATTTATTAAAAGATTTCTCTTATTCAATCTCTAAAAATTCTATAAGCGTTCTTTTATCTATAATTTTGTTTCCGCTTTTTTATTCTTTAATACAAAAATTGAGTGTGATGTTTGGAAGACTAAATGATTGATAGAAAAGATAATTCTCAGTTACTTCGTAAAAGATCTTTTGTTTTGGGAGGATTAAAAACATTATTTACTTTAATTGTTTTTGGGAAATTATATCATCTTCAAATTCTTGATAAATTAAAGTATGGAAAATTATCTGATTTAAATAGAATAAAAGTAAAAATTCTTTACCCCCAAAGAGGCATAATTTATGACCTTTATAATAACCCCATTGCTTTAAACAGACCAGATTTTCAGCTTAATATTTTTAGAGAAAAAGAAAACCTTATAAATAAATATATTTCTAGTTTGCGTAATGTAGTTGAATTTTCTGAAAAAGATTTAGTAGATTTAAAGGAGAATATAAATAATAAAGATTTATCTGATTTCATAATTATGAAAAAGAACCTAGGATGGAATCAACTTGAGGCTTTTGAACTAATTTCAAATAATTTTCCTTTTTTAATTATTAATAAAGAAAGAACAAGATCTTATAAAAACAACTTTATTTTTTCTCACGTTATTGGATATGTTGGCTATAGAAAAGATTTAAAAAATAAAAAGCTGAATAATTTAAAGTTTGGTATTTCAGGAATCGAGAAACTATTTGATAAAAAATTATTAGGAAAAGATGGTTGGATTAAACTTGAAACTAATTCAAAGGGAAAAATCAAAAAAGAATTAAACAAAAAAATAGCTATTCCTGGAGAAAACCTTAAAACTAATCTTATCGCTCCAATTCAAGAATATGCTTATTCTTTGATGAAAGAGATAAATGGTGCTGTTGTTATGATTGATTGTGAAAACGGAGGAGTTAACTGTCTTCTTTCAACACCTTCATTTGATAGTAATGAGTTCAGTAACGGAGTAACTGCAGAAAAATGGAAATCGCTTATCAGTAACGAATCAAAACCGCTACTAAACAGATGTATTGCAGGCTTATACTCTCCTGGTTCAACATTTAAACTAATTACTGCTTTATATGTATTAGAAAAATTAGGCTTTGATCCTAAGACAGAATATTTTTGTGAGGGTTTCATTGAATTTGGTAATAGAAAATTTCATTGTTGGAAAGAAGAAGGACATGGCTTTGTCAATTTAAAAGGAGCAATTAAAAAATCTTGTGATTGCTATTTTTATAACCTTGCCAAACAAATAAAAATCGATCCATTGTCTAAATTTTCTAAAAAATTCTCTCTAGGTGTCTCAACAAAGATAGATTTTCCAAACGAGCTAATTGGTATAATGCCCAATAGAAAGTGGAAGGTAAACAATAAAGGTGAAAGATGGCAAAAAGGAGAGACACTCAACACAGTAATTGGTCAAGGATTTATGTTGTCCACACCATTACAAATAACGAACATGACAGCAATTTTAGCAAGTGGAAAAAAAATTAAGCCAAAAATTTCATATAGTCCCGAAGATATTTTTGAAAATATAGAGATTTCAAAAAAAAATTTAACCTTTATTAGGAATGCTATGTATTCGGTTGTGAATGAATATGAAGGTACAGCATATTCCTCTAGAATAGCTGGAAAATATAAATTGGTTGGTAAAACAGGTACATCTCAAGTGAGAAAAATTTCAAAAGAGGAGAGAGAGTTAGGTGTTTTAAAAAACGAAGAAATTATTTATAAACTCAGAGATCATTCAATATTTACTGGTTTTGCTCCTTTTAATAAACCAAAATATGCAATAACAGTAATTGCGGAGCACATGGGTAGTGGTTCAAAGGTGGCTGCACCAATTGCAAAAAAAATAATTAAACTCTCTCTAAAAAATTTCTTTAAAGTCTCATGAATGAAATTTTTATTAAATTAAAGAATTTAAATTGGCTTTATTTCTTTTTGGTGAGCTTTTTATCATTTGTTGGAATTGTAATGATTTATAGTGCTACATCAGCAATGGAAATGGATATTTTTTTTAATCATATAAGCAAAGTTTTTTTTGGTTTAATAATTATGATTATAGTTTCTCTCATAGATATGGAGTTTTGGAAAAAGAATGCATTCTACTTTTATTTAATTTTTTTAATTTTACTTATTTGGGCATCTTTTTATGGTCATATAGGAAAGGGTTCAAGAAGGTGGATTGAAATATCAGGTTTTTATTTTCAACCCTCAGAATTTATGAAAATTTTTATTATTTTGTCATTAGCTAAGTTTTTTGATGAAAAGAAAATTAAAGACACTCGTGACTATTTTTTTTTAGTTTTACCAATACTTATTGTGCTTTTACCTGTTGGACTAATTTTAAGACAACCTGATTTGGGTACTGCAGCTATTATACTTTTCATTTGTTTTTTAATTTTTTTTATAGCTGGCTTAAGTTGGAAATTCTTTGCTTCTATAGGCTTTTTAATGTTAATGATTGCACCATATTTGTGGTCTTTGTTAAAGAATTATCAAAAACAAAGAATTTTAACACTTTTTAACCCTGAAAATGATCCCCTTGGCTCTGGTTATCATATTATACAATCTCAAATTGCAATTGGCTCAGGTGGCGTCTTTGGTAAAGGTTGGATGAAAGGAACTCAATCTCATCTTGATTTTTTACCAGAGAAACATACAGATTTTATTTTTTCAATGTTGGGAGAAGAATTTGGTTTTCTAGGAACACTTTCAGTAGTTGGGCTGATTGTTATTATTACTTCAACTACCTATAACATAGCAAATAAATTTAATCGTGATTTTTTTAATAGAGTTCTTGCGTATGGTTTGATTTCTAATTTCTTTTTTGCAGCAATGATTAATATGTCAATGGTTATTGGGCTTCTTCCAGTTGTTGGACTCCCCCTTCCTTTAGTTTCATACGGTGGTTCTTCTATGATTACTTACTTTATAGGTTTTGGTTTAATTTTATCAATGGATAGAGGATTAAAAACGAATTTTTAAAGTTTTTATTTCAGATTTCCTTTTTCAGATAATAGTATAGCAATATTCTTGGTATGTTTGAAATTATTAAGTATGATAATTAAAACAACTATAATTGGTACACTCAAAAACATTCCAGAGATTCCCCAAAGTTTTCCCATGATTGATAAGAAAATTAAAAGAACTATTGGGCTTATATTAAGCGCTTTACTCATTAATTTATTTTCCAGAAAATTTCCAATCAATAAATGGTTTAGAAAAAGTAAAGCGAAGATTATAATTGAGTACATGAAATTATAATTGTCTACTACAGAGAAAGTAACTGGTAACAATATAGAAATTAAAGACCCTATGTAAGGGATAAAATTGAGAAAAAAAGAAAGAATCCCAAAAGCAATAGCTAAGTCACTATTAAAAAAAAATAAAATAACAAAGGTCAAAATTCCTGTTAAAAAACTAGTCAAAGCTTTTATTCTAAAATAATTATATATGTCACTATTAATATTTGAGAAAACTTTGAGTTTACTCTTGTTTGTTATTATTTTAGCAATTTTTAGCTTTAAATATTTTTTTTCAATTACTAAAAATATTAGCAAAAAAATTATCATTGAAAAATTTCCTGCAAAGTTTGTTACCATGTTTAATAAATAGTTAAAAATATTCATTAAATTTAAGTTTTCTAAAATCATTGATTCATTGAAGAAATTGTTTACCGGAGTTTTTGAAAAATAAAATGAAAGTTGATTTAAATTGTTTTGGTAAACATCAATATTTTGAATCACATTGTTGATATTTGTTTTTAAAATTTTAAAAAAAAAATAAACAAAAAAAATAAAAATTGAGAATAGTATAAAATGGGATGTAAACTCATTAATTTTTATGTTTATTTTATTTGAAACATTAACTAAATCATTTGAAATTGAATTGATAATAACGTAAAAAAATAATGAAAAAAAAAAAGGTATAAAAATGAATTTACCAAGGTGTAGCAAAAAAAAAACCACTACAGAAGATATTAATATATTTAAATAATTCATTTAAAATTTTTGGTAACTTTCTAGGAGTTGAACCATTTTTGTTGTTCCAAATAAATCTGTATCAGTTTCTTCTATTCTTTCCATCTTTATTAACCCAATTGTTCTTGAATACCATTCTTTAGAATAAATCTTTATACCAATAGATCCTATTTCATTGTTTCCAATGAAGTTTGTTTTTCCGTTACCAATAATTAGAATACAATCCTTAAAAGTCCCAGAGGGTGTATTGACCGTTTCTTTCATTGAAGCAACTTTATAGTTGAGCTTAAAATTGGTTGTGGCTCTATAATCATAATATGGATATTTTCTTAAAATCAAATAAGTTTCGCTGTCTACATTCCAGGTTTTATCAAGTGTAAGTGGGACTGGTAAAACCATTCTTTTGGTTTCGGCTGTTATTTTCTTTTCTTTAAGAAACTTTTTTCCAACTCTGTAAATACCATCATCAAGGAATTCATAAAAAAGTGTTGTTCCATTTTCCCTTAAAATAGGAAACAGGTTTTTCTTTTTATCATTTAGTGATACTTTTTTTTCGCCCATTGAAAGATGTGTCTTTTTATATAAAGCTTTATTCTCAACCTCAGGGATAATCTCTACGCTGTAGGACCATTTTTTAATTTTATCTAAGGGGAAGTATTGAGATGAATTTTCAGAACAAGAAATTATGCAAAAAATTAATACTAATAAACGCATTATTTTTCAGGTAATAGTTGGTTAGGCATATCAAAAAAGTTTAATGTTGTACTAACAGTAGTAATTTTTTCTTTTTTTAAAAGACTTGAAATTATTCCTTTTTTTTCATCATCCAAATTCTCGCCCATTTGGGGTACGCCATTTTTGAGATTAACTAATGATTTCGAAATTTTTTCATGTAATTCTTTGTTGTAATTTATTTTAAATGATCTTGGTACTCCTAGCCCAGCGAGATCATCCATATTAGTTACCCAAAGGTAAATTGCTCCCTCAATATTAAGTAATGTATTTGGTTCATATATCTGAGCTGATATAAGCCTAAACCTTTCTGGAAGTGAAGCACTGGTGGGCCAACCAACTAAATTGGTGAAAGATTTGTAGGTAAATATATAAAAAACTAAAGTTATAATTATTAGTGAGGATTTTATAATCCAGTGATAAGTTGTTCTTAGGTTAAATAATATAAGTAAAAAACCAATAAAAACATAACATATAATAATAAAAAATACTTCTGTGCTCATTTGACTTAGTTCTCCGGTACTAGTTTTTTGAATAAGTTACCTGTCACATTAACTATTCCGTCTTGTGTTATATTAAATCTTGTTGCAGTTTTTTCTACACCTTTTTTTTCTAAATTAATTGTTCCATAATAAATCACTTCAAGCTGAGGGTTGACCTTTTCAACTTTAACATTTACATCGATAGGTTGATTTGTTTTTGTTGCATAGTAATGAACATTCACAATATATTCGCCGGGAACGACAGCACGTAATGTTACTACTTCTTGATTAAGGGGATTTTGTATTTTTTCGCCATTTACCATAATAGTGTCATTAAGCAAACCTCTGTCATCTCGATCTAAATGAACAAATTCTGATTCTTTACCTCTAAACCAAACCAGCCCTCCTGTTGGGTTTTGAACATAAGTATCAATATCATCAGGATTATTATCAGCCCAACTTACTGTTATTATATATTCTGCCTTTGGATTAATAACACCAGTTTTGGGAATTGGATTCATAAAAATTATAGCAAGAAACATTAATAATGTAAAAGATAACAATACATTGAATAATAAGTCTGTGAAAGGGTCAGCCCTTAATCTTCTTCCAGAATAAGACATATCACATACTCTTGTCGATACTTACTTCTGAAATTTGATTGAGTACAGAAAAAAGTTCTTCACAACCAGATTCTAAATTATAATATTGAATTGCAATTAAAACCCCTGTAACAAGTGCGGATAAAGTTGTATAAAGTGCCACACCCATACCACTTCCCATTGTCGTGAGAACTCCCTGAAGAAGAGTTACATCAAAAGTGGTAATATCAGCTAGAGAACTTAGCATAATTATAAAACCAATTACGGTACCTATTAAGCCTAATTTAAGCATTATGTCTGAACAAAACCACCCAAACTCAAAAAACCCATTGGCTTTTTTAACATAGGTATCAAGAATTTGGACATGAGAGGATGCTCCGCTTTTTTTTAATCCAATTAAATCTTTGAAATAATCGCACACAATACCACCAGCGATCTCGCCTTTCGATGTAAGAATAAGGCTTTGATCAATAATTTTTAATTTAACATTTTCATTTAGCAGGCTTTTTTTTATAACATGAGCTTTATTAAGTTCTTTTGAAACCTTAAACGTAAAGAATGCACAGTGTCCACTAACAAGAATGAAAATTAATGAGATTAAGCTTGTAATGTAGCTTTTGTCGGACGAAAGGATCTTTAAAATTAAGCCTTGGTCAAATGCAAAAAAGATGAAAAAAAAAATTAAATTAAATTGTAGTAACCACTTTAGAAAAAGTTTGTGTGCTCTTGTCATAATTAATACTTAATAAGCGTTTGAACAGGGACAGAAAGTTTTTCGCGCCCATTTAAAAAAGATAGTTCTATCAATGATCCAAAGCAAGAAACTTTTCCACCAGCTTTTTCAATTAATTTTACCGCGGCATCTGCTGTTCCACCTGTTGCTAAAAGATCATCTATAAGTAAGAATTTTTTATTTTTAACATTTATATTTATCTCAAGAGTATCTTTTCCATATTCTAAATCATATTCAAACGAAATTTTATTTCCTGGTAATTTATTTTTTTTTCTAATCATAATCATTCCAAGTTTAAGTTTGTGAGCTAAAGCTGATCCAAATATGAAGCCCCTAGCATCTATTGCTGCTATGGTATCAAACTTATATTCATCAAATAATTCTTCAAACTTTTCTAATGAGGAGGCAAAAGCTTCATTGTTATAAATAAGAGTTGAAATGTCATAGAAAAGGATACCAGGTTTGGGAAAATCAGGAACCTTTCCTATGAAACTTTCAATTTCTTCAATTTTCATTAATAAAAAGTTACTTGAGTGTCTTTAAATAAGCAATAAGATCTGCAACTTGTTCTTTTTTTCTAAGACCAGCAAATATCATCTTGCTTTTCTTTACATCCTTACCAAATTTTGCTGTTTTTTCTTTTTTTTTACCAACCCAAGCTGCTAAGTTCTCATCGTTCCACTCAATGCCAGCGCCCTTTAACCAATCAGAATATTTATAACCGTCTTGGATCCCGGCTTTAGCCCCAACAATATTCCAAAGATTTGGACCAGTCTTGTGCTTTGCACCGCTAGCAACGTTGTGACAAGCTGCACATTTCTTAAAAACTTTTTTCCCTTTTTCAGCATCACCAGCATTTGCACTTAAGGAAATTAAGAAAAATCCAAGCAATGTGATTATAAAAGATCTATTTATCATATTTTTAATACTCCATTTATTTATTTACAACTTAAAGAATATATATATATATTTTAAAAACAACCTGAAAATCAATGAATAATTCAACAGAAACAGAAAATAAATATATAAAGAAAGGGTTTGATCTAATTAATGACATTGGGTGGGAGGAATTTTCTTTAGAAAAACTTTCAACTAAAGAAAAGATTCCAATTAACGACCTAAAAGTTTTCTTTAAATGTAAAAATTCTATTGTTGATAAATTTTCAAGAATGATTGACAAAAATATTGAATCAAAATTAAGAATCGATGATTTTAAGGATTCCTCAAAAAAAGACATTCTTTTTGAACTAATAATGATGAGGTTTGATGAAATGGAAGGTTTTAAAGGTTCACTCGTAAAAATATTAGATGTTTCTAAAAATAAACCATTGTTGATCTCAATTATTACTAAAAATGTAATGAATACTATGGATTTTTTTCTTGAGTTATCAAATTCATATAATAATTATGCTTTTGATTTTTTGAAAAAAAATTTTTTATTTTTTATCTATTCTATTACATTTAAAACTTGGTTGTCAGATGATACTGAAGATTTATCAAAAACTATGGCTGAATTAGATAAACTTTTGTCTACAGCTGAAAATTTCCAACAAAAGGTTAGTAGTTTTCTTCCAATTTAGATGTTTTTAAAGCTATTTTTTGACATTGTTTAATTTGTTTGACTGTGAAACCATCAATGAGTTCATTAAATATTTTGTACCAATTTAACTCTGCATCAAGATGTAAAAAAACTGAACCAAGGCCGATAGCCGCTCTATCCATAAAAACAAATTCTCTCGGAGGCTTAACTCCGCCAATTTTTTTTAATTCACGATGTACTTTATTTGCTGCTTCTGCTCCATAAGCTGTCGAATTAGTTTCTTGCATTTTTCTAACCTTATTTTCTAGAAGTGGAGAATACAAAAATTTTGCCCAAATATTTAGTATTTCGATTAATTTTTTATTTATATTTTCGAAGCCCCAGCTTTCATAGGCATTTACTGCTAAATCCTGATCATTATGCATAATTGCATGATATAAATTTATGACTCCTTCAACAAAAGATGGCTTAAAAATTCTTATACAACCAAAATCAAGTAAATTTATCTCATAATTCTTATTTGCAGAATAATTTCCTAGGTGTGGATCACCATGAATAACACCATATTTATAAAAAGGATAATACCAAGCAACAAACATATTTTTGGCTAGCTCTTTTTTATTATTTTTTGATTCTTTTTTGAACTCAAGTAACTTTTTTCCTTCAAGATAGTTCATAGTCAGAAGTCTTTTAGTAGAAATCTCATTTAAAACATATGGGATATGAATCTTTTTATTTTTTTTAAAAATGAAGTTAAAAAGTTCCATATGTTTTTGTTCTAAAAAATAATCAAGTTCCTCTCGGACTCTTGATGAAATTTCTTTCTGTATCTCTGATGTGTCAATAGTTGGATCTATTTTTTTATAAATTGAAAATAATAATTTTAACTGCCCGATATCAGCCTCAACTATAGACAACATATCAGGATACTGTAATTTACAAACAACCTCATTTCCGTTAAATAACGCTTTGTGAACTTGGCCAAGTGATGCTGCAGCAAAAGGTTCCTTTTCAAATGAGTCAAAGAAATTTAACCATTCATCACCTAATTCATTTTTCATTCTTCTTTTAACAAAATTCCATCCCATAGGAGGGGCACTTGATTGAAGTTTTGTAAGTTCCTTAGTATATTCTTCTGGGAGAAGATCTGGAACTGTTGATAATAGTTGAGCAATCTTCATTATAGGTCCTTTAAGATTCCCTAAAATTCTTGATAAATCTTCTGCATTTTTTCCATCTTTTGAATTAAAAATTTTAGATCCAAGGAAATTTATAGCAAGAGATCCTGCTGAAGTACCTAAATCAGCATACCTTTTAAATCTTTTCGAAAATTTATTTAATTCATCCATAATGAATAAATTAATGAAAATAAAAAAATATTAAATGAAAATTAGCAGAAAAATCAAAAATAACGACAAAATAAGGTAGTTTTTAGCAATAAATTCCATCATTTTAATTGCAATATAGTGATCTTTAACTCGTATTTTTAGTTTTTGCATACAATAATTGTGCAAAAAGTATTCCATATCTAGCTTTTTCTATTTATTAAAAAATTCGCCAAATTCATAAGTTTTTGTTTTTCCTTGTTATCTATAAATGTACCTAAAGAATCTTTGGCCATAATTGAAAAATGTCTGGCTTTTTGGAGACAATCCTTTAAAACATCGTACTTTTTCATTTTTTCTGTAATCCAGTCGAGGTCTGAATCGTTCAATTTTTTGTTTTGAATTAAATGTTCAATAAAGTTTTTTTCTTTTTTGTTTCCTCTTTTAAACACTAAGATTAAAGGGAGAGTCATCTTATTTTCTTTAAAGTCATTACCGACTTCTTTTCCAGAAATTTTTTCTTCAGAAAAATAATCTAGGGTATCATCAATAATTTGGTAAGAAATACCCAGAAAATATCCAAAATCCTTTAAAGATTTTTTCTTTGTTTCTTCAATTTCACTTATTTCAGCACTTAATTGACAGGCTGCGGAGAAAAGTTCTGCAGTTTTGTAGCCAATAATTTCCAAATAGTCTGTTTCACTCATATTTAAGTTTCCTACAGACATTAATTGCTTAACTTCTCCAAAAGAAATTTTTTCAGAAACATTCGAGACTATATCGATACATTTGAGTGAGCCGTCATTAATTAAAATCTTAAAAGCCTTGCTTAGTAAAAAGTCACCTACCAAGATACTAGGCTTATTTCCCCAAATGAAATTAGCAGTTTTTTTCCCTCGTCTTTTTTTACTACCATCTACTACATCATCATGCAAAAGTGTGGCAGTATGAATAAACTCAATTGCAGATGCTAAGTTTAAATGTCTATTACCTGAATATTGGCATAATCTCGCACTGGCTAATGTTAATAAGGGTCTTATTCTTTTTCCACCAGCTCCAATAATATAGTTTGATAGTTCTGTGATTAGGGATGAGTCAGTTTCTAGTATTTCAAGAATAATTTTGTTAACTTGATTTAAATCTTTTTGAAGCCAGTTTGAAAATTCTTCAAAAAAATCATTTTCTTTAAAATTTTTTAGTTTGATAATTTTCATTTACTTTTAGATTCATTATAAATTTCACATTCATTTTAAAAGTTATTATTTTTTTAATATAGTGTTTTTAAAAAATTATAGTAGAAAGAAATTATTAATTAAAATGTTATCATTCCAAGAAATAATTTTTAATCTCCAAAAGTTTTGGGTAAGCAAAGGTTGTTTGCTAACTCAATCCTTTGATATGGAAATGGGAGCAGCAACTTTTCATCCACAAACTGCATTAAAAAGTCTAGGAGATAAAGAATGGAAATCTGTTTTTGTACAACCTTGTAGGCGACCTTCTGATGGAAGGTACGGAAAGAACCCAAATAGGTTACAACATTACTATCAACTTCAAGTGATCATTAAACCAAACCCGTGTGATTCTCAAGAAATTTATTTGGAAAGTTTATCAAAAGTAGGCATAGATCATAATTTAAATGATATAAAGTTCATTGAGGATGATTGGGAAAGTCCGACACTAGGTGCTGCTGGTCTTGGTTGGGAGATTCAATGTAATGGTATGGAAATAAGTCAATTCACCTACTTTCAGCAGGTTGGAGGAATAGATTGCAAACCAGTTTCTCTAGAACTAACCTATGGATTAGAACGATTAGCAATGTTCGTCCAAAAAGTTGAAAACATATTTGATATCAAATGGGACGACTCAGGCATAACTTATGGTGATATTTTTAAAAAGAATGAAGAGCAAATGTCTGCTTATAACTTTATACATGCTCAAAAAGATTTTTTATTTGATTCATTCTCTTCTTTTGACAAAGGGTGTGAAGATTTAATTAAAAATAATTTACCATTGCCCGCATATGAACTTTGTATTAAAGCCAGTCATGTCTTTAATCTTCTAGATGCAAGAGGATTAATATCTGTAACAGAGAGACAAGCATATATTTTGAAAATAAGGTCTCAGGTTCAAAAATGTTGTAACTTAATTTTAGAAAATAATGAATGATTTATTGTTAGAAATTTATGGTGAAGAGCTACCAAGTTCAGCACAAATTATTGGTGAAAATCAACTTTATCAACTTTTTTTAGAATTATTTACAAAAAAAAAGATTCATTATTCCTCGATTGAAACCTTTTCAACATCAAGGAGGGTTGCAATTGTCATAAAAAAAATATCAAAAAATGAAAAAGATAATTTCATTGAAATAAGGGGACCTTCAACAGAAGCAGACAATAGGGCATTAATGGGTTTTTTGAAATCAAATGATATTAATGATGAAAAAAAACTTATAAAAAAAAAGATAAAGGATAAAGAATACTACTTTTACAAAAAAAAAATCAAACAACAAAAATTAAGAGATATTTTAAATTCAGAAATTCCCCTCATTCTTTCTTCAATAAAATGGAACAAATCGATGAGATGGGGATATAATAACCAAAAATGGAGTAGACCCATAAAGAGTATTTTGGGGATATTTGAAAATAAAAAGTTATCCTTCCAATTTGCTGGTATTAATTCAGATTTTTTTACTTATGGTAACTATCACTACTCAAAAAAAAGGATCAAATGCCTTAACCCTGAGGTTTATAAAAAACAATTAAAAAAATCATATGTTACATTGAAATCTAAAGAGAGGAAAGAAAAAATCTTAGATGACTTAGAAGAATTTTGTAGAAATAATAATCTTAAATTCAATTTTGAAGATACACTAGTTGAAAGGGTGTCAAACTCTGTTGAGCATGCTAATGTGTTTTTTGGTAGTTTTGACAATAAAAATTTTAAGATACCTGAATTTATTCTAGAAACGATAATAACTGAAAAACAAGATAACTTTTGTTTCAAAAAAAATAACGGAGACCTAAGTAATTTCTTTGCTTTCATATCTAATAAAGAAAAATCTAAAAAGAAAAACCTAGTTGAAGGTAATTTAAATGTTTTAAAAGCAAGATTTTCAGATGCTGAATTTTTTATAAAAGAAGATCTTAAAATTGATGCTAACCAAAGACTTAAAAGTCTTTCTTCAATAATTTACTATGAAAACCTTGGTAATCTTTACGAAAGATCATTGAGAATTAAAAAATTATCTGAGATTATTGCTGAAAAACTAGATTATAAAATCGAAAAATTCAGTAAGTATTTAATTTACTCCAATATTGATTTAACCTCAGAAGTTGTAAAGGAATATCCTTCATTGCAAGGCCTAGCTGGCGGGTTTTATGCAAAAAAATTTGGATTTCCAAAGGATATTCAGGAGGCTTTTTCTGATCAATATAAAATTTCACTATTTAGAAAAGAAGTTGATTTATCTATTGTTTTATCTTTAGCTCAAAAAACAGACAGCATTTTTAGCTTCTTTTCGTCCAAAAAAAAAATTTCTGGATCAGGAGATCCTTTTGGAATTAGAAGAATTTCAATTTCACTAATTAAAATTTTGACTGAAAATAAATTGGACCTTGATCTTTTCCAAATTTTTAATTGTTGTCAAAAATTAAACATTGAACAGAAAATTCATAGTGTTAATGATCTCCAACTAATTATAAGTTTTTTGAATAAAAGGATTGAAGTTTTTTTTATTGATGAGGGGTATAAAGCTGAAGTCATAAAATCTTGTTTAAATTCAAAAAGCTTTAACCCTTATATTATTTTAAGTAAAATCAAAAATTTAACTAAATTTTTAAATACCAAAAAGGGTATAAATTTTATGAAAGCATTTAAAAGACTTAATTCAATTGTTGATAATACGGAAAATAATTATGGGCCTGATCATTCCCTTTTAAAAAAAAGGGAGGAAATTGAGTTATTTGAAAGCATTCAAAATTTTAAAAAAAATAAAGAAAATAATTATTTAAGAATTGATGAAGTTTGTCATGAAGAAATATCCCATGCAATCAATAACTTTCTAGATAACATAATGGTTAATGCTGAGGAAAAAGCAGTGAGAATTAATAGAAAGTTACTTTTATCTGAGTGTAAAAGTGTTTTAAGCTATTTTTTTGATTTCTCTATATTGAAAATTGATGATTAATTTAAAAAAAAAAATTGAACTTTCTAATATTCTTGAAAAAATTGAGGTTGACGGTCATTCACCTGAGAATATAAAGTTGCTAGATAACCTTCATTCTAAACCAAAATCTCATGTTTTAGGAATCACAGGTCCCCCTGGGGCTGGGAAATCCTCCCTAATAGATAAATTAATAGCTATTATAAGAAAAAAAAAAAAGACTGTGGGGGTAATAGCCATAGATCCATCGTCTTCAAAATCTGGTGGTGCATTGTTAGGAGACAGGACGAGATTTCAACTAGATCCAAATGATGGTGGAGTTTATGTGAGATCAATGGCTGCCAAAGATTATTTAGGTGGAGTTTCGGAGTTGACGTATCCTACAATGACAGTAATGAGATCTAAATTCGACTTTTTAATTGTTGAAACTGTTGGAGTTGGTCAATCAGAAACAAGCATTAAAGACATTGTGGATACAGTTATTTTATGTGTTCAACCTGGAAGCGGTGATACTATTCAATTTATGAAGTCAGGTATTTTTGAAATTCCAGATCTAGTTGTAGTTACAAAATGTGACATGGAAAAACTATCAAATCAAACTTTTTCTGACTTATCAGGTAGCAGTACTTATTTTAAAAATAAAAATGAATGGGATATTAAAATAATTTTGACTTCCTCGCATAAAAATATTGGTCTTAATTTTCTTGAAAAAGATATTGAAAGTAGATGGAAATGGTTAATTAGAGAAGATAGACTTAATAAAAATAGATACTCGCAAGATATTGAATGGATGAAAAATTCTATTATTCGAGAATTTGGATTGGTAGGCTTAAAAAAAGGGTTTGAAAAGATTAATTATAAGAAAAATCCTTTCTCAGAATTAGCTAGAATCTCTAAAGTTTTAAAAAATTAATATTTAACCCACCATGGTTTTTGAATTGTGAGTTTGGAGTCACCTGAAAAAAATTTTTTTTTATTAAGATTACTTAACGCATTAATATCAAAAAAAGCAATACCATCTTTTTTATTGTGGCTTTTTAGTTGACCAACAATTTTTTCCTCTAAAGTAATGTCATTTTTCAGGTTATTTTTAAAGTCAATTAAAACTTTAAAAATTAGTTTTTTTACAGTTCCTCTGTGCTTCATTCTTGCTGTAATTTCTTGTCCCATGAAACATCCCTTTGTCCAAGAAATACCATTTAGGTCATCAAACCTCATTTCAAGTAAAAGAGATTTTTTTTTTATTGCATCTATTGAAAAATCAGGAATACAATTATTTAGTCTTAGAGATTCATATTTAATGTCATTTATCTCAACGAATTTTTTCTTAATTTCAGTAAGAAAATTTGAATCTGCATATGTTCTCGAAAAAAAACTATTATCAAACCTGGGATCATAAAAACTGATAATTTCAGAAGAGCAAATTTCTGAAAAATTCAATTTTTTTTTTGTAAGTATAATATTTAAATTAGAAATAATTGTAATTTGAATATCTAATCTAAGTTTGTACATCATAAGTTTTTTTGCAACTTCTTCTTTTTCACTAATGTTACATTCTAAATAAAATTTTTCATTGAAGTTAGAAATGAAAAAATCATGCTGAAACCTTCCTTGAGGGGTCAGAAGAGATGAATAAATTGATGGTTTTCTTCTTAACAATTCTATATCATTGGAAATTATTCCTTGAATTAATTTAAATCTGTCTTTACCTTCAATTAAAATTATTCCTCTTTTTTTTAAAAGGTAGTATTCTTTGTCGTCAAACATGTTATTTAATTTATAAATTTTTAAATTTTTTAACAAGTTCATAATGACAAAAAAAGTCTTAGTAATTTCATCAAACAGGCTAGGCGACTGTATACTATCATCAGGTTTAAACAGTTTTTTAAAAAATAAATTTAATAATGCAAAAGTTTATTTTGTTTGTGGACCTATTCCTGGCGATTTTTTTAAATTTTGTAAAAATATTGATAAACTTATAATTCTAAAAAAAAGAAAATTTTCTTTACATTGGTTTTACCTTTGGAAGCAAATATTTTTTAATTATTGGGATTGTATAGTTGATCTAAGGGGAACTTTGATAAGTTTTTTTTTATTTGCAGAAACAAGAAAAGTTTACAGTGTTAGGTCAAACCTTCACAAAGTAAAGGAAATTTCAAGTTTATTTCCTGGTAGAGATCTTTCACCCAATATATTTTTGAATGAAAATAATGTTAAAAATAACAGCTTCTTGAAGTTAACCCAAAGAATTGCTTCAAATAAAAAATTAGTTATAGTGGCTCCAAGCGCCAACTGGATTGGTAAAACCTGGCCAATTCAAAATTTTTGTTCACTGTTAAAAAAATTATTTAAAAATACAAATTTTAAAAATTCGTGTTTTATAATTGTGGGACCTAAAAATGAAAAAAAATCTATTGAAAGTCTATTGAAACTAAAAGATGTACCAATTTTTGATTTAGTAGGAAAAACTGATCTAGTAGAGATATTTTTAATAATGAAAAAATCAAAACTATTTATTGGTAATGATTCAGGACTCATGCACCTTTCTGCATTGGCAGACACTCCAACAGTTGGTTTATTTGGACCTAGTGATTCAAAAAGATATCATCCCTGGGGCAAAAAAACTCTAGCTATAAAAAGTCCTAAATCTCCAAATCAATTGATGGGACATAAGGAATTTAACCCCAAAAAAGTTAATTCACTAATGAAGGATTTGACAGTGAATTATGTTTTTAAAGAATTAATAAAATTTTACAAAACTTGTTATGACTAATTTATCAATTTTAATAGTAGTTCATAATGAAGAAAAACAATTAGAGAGTTGTCTTAAAACCATATCATTTGGTGATGAATTAGTTGTAATTTTAGATAAATGTACTGACAAATCTAAACAAATAGCAAAAAAGTTTACAAAAAAAATATTTTCTGGTTCTTGGGAAATTGAAGGAGACAGAAGAAACTTTGGTATTAATAAATGTAATTGCGAGTGGATTTTAGAAATTGATTCAGATGAAAGAATTCCAAAAAAATTGGCAAAAGAAATTTTAGAAGTTACAAAAACAAGTACAAATTGTTGGCATCTAATTAATGTAAATAATTATTTAGGAAAAAAAATTATAAAAAATGGATGGGGAGCATATATAGGTAAATCCTCATATGCAGGCCTTTTTAAAAAAGATACCAAGACTTGGGGAAAGCAAAGAGTTCATCCAAAGGTTTTTCTTAAAGGAAAACAAGGAGAAACACTCAAGAATTCAATTGAACATTATTATTGTAAATCAATCTCAGATCTCATAAATAAGCTTGATAGTTATTCAACAGCGAGAGCAAAAGATCTCAAAGAAAAACCAGATAAAGAAAACTTACTAATTAATCTGAGGAGAATTTTTTCTAGATTTTGGAAAGTTTTTTTCTTAAGAAAAGGCTATAAAGAAAAGAGGGTTGGAATAATCATAGCTTTGGTTGCTTGTTTGTTTCCTCTAATATCTTACTTAAAATATAAATTTGAACAAAAGAAATGACCAAACTTTTATTTGTTGATAATGGAATAGAATTTGATTCTATATTACTAAAAAAAAAACCTTTTGGTGGTGCTGAAGTTGCGTTTGTATCATTAGTTGAAGCCCTAGCAAAATTAAATTATGAAGTATGTATATATAATAATTGTCTAAACGAAGGTAAAATAAATGGTGTTGAATGGAAAAAACTTGATTCAAGGATATTTGAAGAAAAATTTGATGTTCTTATAGTTAATAGAGGTGATAAATTCCTTGACTTTAAAAAAGGATGTAAAAAAAGAATTTTTTGGATACATAATCCGGCTAAATATCTTCTAAAGTATAGGTACTTATCAAAATTATTTTTAAATAAATTTAAAATTGTTTTCTCGAGTAATTATCATTATTCAACCTATCCTAAGTGGGCTCCCGCTTCAGAAAAAATTGTTATTCCTTATGGAGTAAAAAATGAATTGTTTTCAAAAAAAAATATAGCTCCGAAACCAATCTCAATTTTCACCTCAAACCCTATGCGCGGACTAGATTGGTTATTAGAGCAGTGGGAAAAAAATATTTTTTCCTACGTCACTGGCGCTAAATTAAACTTATTTACTGGATTAGAGACATATGGAAAGTTTGGATTAAAGCATGAGAAGTCTATAAATAAAATTTTATCTCGTGTTAAGAGTGCAAAAAAAAAGGGCATTAACTTGAGTCCCCCAGTAAGTAGAAATGAATTAAAAAAACAAATTTCCAAATCTAGAGTTTTGCTTTATAGAGGAACAAATGATGAAACTTTTTGTATGGCTGTTGCAGAGGCCCAGGTATTAGGTGTTCCAGCTGTAGTTTGCAACTTTGGTTCGTTAAAAGAACGCGTTAAAAATAATCATACTGGTTATGTTTGCGAAAATGATGAAGATTTTTCATTAAAAACTATAAAACTCTTGAAAGATGATAAGACTTGGATGAGAATGCATAAAAACCTTATTAAAAATAATAATCATGAAAATTGGACGGAAGTTGCAAAAAGATGGCAAAAAATAATAGATTAAGAATTTTAAATATTCTTGGAGGAGCAAAAGAGGGAGGGGCAGAAAAATTTTTTGAGAGGATCTCCTTGTCTTTGGCAAAAAATAATAATGTTGATCAAGAAATAATAATTAGAAAAAGTAAAAAAAGATTTGAAAGACTTAAAGACAAAATAAAAAAAATTCACCAAATTAAGTTTTTCTATTTCTTTAATCCTTTTTGTCACAGACAAATAGCTTTAATTTTTGAGAAATTTAAACCAGATATTGTTCTAACTTGGATGAATAGGGCATCAAGACTTTTACCACAAAGTGGAAAGTATAATTCTATAAATGTTGGAAGACTTGGTGGATATTATAAGATTAAAAATTATGTTAACTGTGACTATTTAATTACAAATACATTAGATTTAAAAAATTACATCGTTGGTCATGGTTGGGATTCTAATAAAGTTGAATTTATCCCAAATTTTGTGGATGATAATAATAGAGAAAAGTTAGAAAAAGAAACTGATAAAAAAATAATTTTATGTCTTGGAAGATTCCATCAAAATAAAGGTATAGATATTTTATTAAAAGCGATGATATATATAAATGGTTTTGAATTATGGATAGTGGGTTCAGGAGATGAAAAAAATTTGTATGATGAAATAATCTCAGATTACAAACTTGAAGAGAAAGTTAGCTTTTTTGAATGGACAGATAATATTTCTAAGTTTTTAAATGTTTCATCATTGTTAATCTGCCCTTCTAGACATGAACCTTTTGGAAATGTAATAGTTGAGGCCTGGGCTCACAAGGTTCCAGTAATTGTTGCTGATACTGGTGGCCCTAAAATAATGGTAAAAAATAAAATTAATGGACTTAAGTTTGGAAAGGAGGATATATTTGGTCTAGTTAATCAAATAAAATTATTAGATTCAAATCCAACCTTAAAAAAGAAAATAGTTACTAACGGTTATAAAGATTTCAAAAAAAATTATTCCGAAGAACTTATTATAAAAAAATACCTTAACTTTTTTAACAAAATCATAGATTAATGTGTGGAATTGCTGGAATTTTATTGAATAATTCTAATAAGAAATTAATTGAAAAATTTCAGAAAATTTCTAATCAACTATTACATAGAGGACCTGATTCATCTTCCTTTTATAAAAATTCTAAAAACTTGTTTATTCACACTCGGTTATCAATAATTGATTTAAAAGGAGGAAAACAACCAATAATAAATAATGATTTAATTCTAGTTGCAAATGGTGAAATTTATAATGACCCAGAGATAAGGGCAACTTACAAAACATATAACTTTAAGACAGAATCAGATTCAGAATCGATTATGACATTATATCATCAAGAGGGGGTGGTTGGGTTAGAAAAGTTGAGGGGTATGTATGCTTTTGCAATTTACGACAAAAAAAAAGACTGCACAATTTTGGGCAGAGATATTTTTGGAATTAAGCCATTATATTTTTCCTTAATTAATGATGGAATTATATTTAGTTCGGAAATAACACCATTAATAAACACTAAGATCATTAAAAAAAGTATTTCTGAAGAAAAACTAATTGAATACTTTGAATTACAATATACTACTGGAAAAAAAACTATTTTTAAGGGTATTTTTAGATTAAGACCTGGAGAATTTTTAACCATTAAGAACGGTAAAATCATAAATAGTAAACTGCAAAAACTAAATTTATTAAAGAAAAGATCACCTAACATAGATAATAAATTTATTGAAAAAAAATTAGAAGAAAGTGTGTCAGTTCATTTAAGAAGTGACGTACCTTATTGTTTGTTCTTTTCTGGAGGCATTGATTCAATGTTAATTATGTACTTCATGAGTAAACTTAATTTGGGAAGTAAAATTGAAGCCTTTAAAGTTAACATAGATGATAAAAAAAATAATTCAAATAATACCTTGTTAAAAAAAATATCCCATGATTATAAAATTAAGTTCAACGAAGTAAGTTTTACTGAGGATGATTTCTGGAATACTATTCCCTTTGCTGCAAAAAAAATAGATGACCCAATAGCAGATTATGCGATTCTACCAACATTTAAATTAGCTGCCGTAGCCTCAAAAAAATTTAAAGTTGCAATAACAGGAGAGGGGGGAGATGAATTATTTGGAGGATATGGAAGATATAGGCATTATAATTTTTTTAAAAAAAAATTCTTTAAAGGTGCTTTTAGAAAGTTAGGAAAATTTACTGATAATTATTGGAAATTTGAAACTAACGAAACTTTTATTGAAAATTTAGATTTAACTAGAGTTCAAAAACATCAATTTTTTGATTACTATAATTGGTTGCCTAATAATTTGTTGGTAAAGTTAGACAGATGTCTAATGAGTTACGGTATGGAAGGAAGAACTCCTTTGATTGATAAAAAATTGTTTGAAAATTTTTTTTTTATAAAAGATAAGTATAAAATCAATAATGGTTTCGGAAAGTTTTTGATAAGAAATTTTATAAGATCTAGAGTTAAATATTATGATGCTTTCACAAAGAAAGAGGGATTTACTGTTCCCATTGAAAAGTGGCTTCCCAAACATTGGAAATTTTTTTCAGAGTTTTTACCTAAAATTGAAATTCTCAGGATATTTTTTGATCCTAATGAAATCAAAGATTTATGTAAATCTATTACTCATAATAAAAAAGCTATTAGATGTGTTTGGCATATGATTTTTATTTCAACGTGGTATTATGTAACTTTTAAAAATGTAAAAACTGACGGTAATTTTTTTGATATAATATCTAACTAAAATTTTATTAGAATAATGAAAAAACAACTAGATCTAATTATTACAGGTGGAGACGTTGTTCTGCCAAATTCATCTATAGAAAAAATTGATATTGGAGTTAAAGGTTCAAAAGTTGTTGAGTTGGGAAATCTTTCAAAAAAAGATTGTGAAAAAAAAATAGTTATTAACAATTTAATTGTTTTACCTGGAGCAGTTGATACTCAGGTACATTTCAGAGAACCTGGTTTGACTCATAAAGAAGATATTATGAACGGAACCAAAGGAGCAATACTTGGTGGCATAACGTCAATTTTTGAAATGCCTAATACTAACCCTTCAACAACTACCAAAGCAGCTCTTAATGAAAAACTTTTAATAGCACAAAAAAATGCTTATTGTAATTATAGTTTTTTTGTAGGTGCTGCTAAGGAAAATATAGAAAACTTAAAAAACTTAGAGCGATTACCAGGATGTTGCGGTGTGAAAATTTTTATGGGGTCCTCGACTGGAGACCTCTTAGTTGAAGACGATGAAAGTTTAAGAAAAATTTTAGCATCAGGTAGTCGGAGAGTTGCTGTTCATAGTGAAGATGAATATAGATTAAGAGAAAGAAAACACCTTGTTGAAGACCCAAAAGCAAACGTCTCCAGTCATCCTTTTTGGAGAGACTCGCAGACAGCAATAAGAAGTACAGAGAGATTATTAAAGATTGCTCAAGAAACTAATCGAAAAATACATGTTTTACATATTTCGACTAAAGATGAAATATTAATCCTTAAAAAATATAAGAACTTTTCAACCTGTGAGGTGACACCTCAACATTTATTTTTCCACGCTCCAGATTGTTATGAAAATTTAGGTAGTTTGGCTCAAATGAATCCACCAATTAGGGATAAAAGTCATAATATTGGTCTTTGGAAAGGTATTGAAGAAAAAATAGTAGATGTAATTGGTTCTGACCACGCACCTCATACATTAGAGGAAAAGAAAAAAAAATATCCCAATTGTCCCTCTGGTATGACAGGAGTCCAAACGATATTACCAATAATGCTTGATTTTGTTAATAAAAAGAAACTTGGTATCAATGATTTGGTTAGACTTCTATGTTATAACCCAGCGAAAATTTATAATATGAAATACAAAGGAGAAATTAAGATTGGAAACGATGCAGACTTTTCTATTGTTGATTTAAATAAAGAATTTACAATTACCAATGAATGGATCGCAAGTAAATCAGGTTGGACTCCTTACGATGGTTTAAAAATTAAGGGTTTGCCAGTTTTTACAGTTGTTAATGGTAAAATTGTGATGCAGGATTCTGAAATAGCATCACCACCAATAGGCGAACCTGTTTTATTCAATTATGATTAACTTTTTTTACAAGAATAATTGAAATATCTTCTTTTGAACAACTAAGTTCTTTTATTGTTTTTTGAATTGCTATAAATTCAGCATCACTTTTATCATAAGCATGTACGTACTTTGTCTCTTTTCCAAAAAAGATAATTTCTAATTCAACTACAAATAAGAGCATTATTTTTCTGATTTATTTACAACTAATGTTACCATTGCATCTCCTGATACGTTTAAAGATGTTCTCAACATATCAAGTAATCTATCTACTCCTATTACTATTGCAATTCCTTCAAGAGGTAATCCAACTTGATTTAGAACCATACCTAACATAATTATTCCCACACCGGGAACCCCGGCAGTTCCAACTGAGGCTAAAGTCGCTGTTAAAATGATTGATAAATAATCTGAGAATAAAAGATCTATATTATAAATATTTGCTATAAAAATGGTAGCCATACCTTGCATAATTGCTGTACCATCCATATTTATTGTTGCACCCAGAGGAACTGTAAAAGACGATATCTTTGATTTCACATTAAAATTCTTATTTAAATTTTGTAGTGTGACTGGAATCGTTGCACTACTACTTGATGTTGAAAAAGCAAATAGAACAATTTGTTTTATCCCATTTACAAAAGTTCTAATATTAACTTTCCCCAAAAACCTAACTAAGGGGATGTAAACAATTAAGAAGTGAATAAATATTATTAGTACAACTCCAAGGAAATATTTTAGTAGTTCTAAAATAGATGATAAGCCTTGCGTAGCAAATGTTTTAGAGATCAAACAAAAAATACCAATTGGTGCGATTGTCATTAGTGCCGAAAGCATCTTTAAAACGAGCTCATTCATACTATTAAAAAAATTAAGTAAGTTTTTATTATCTTTTAGATTTGACAAACATCCACCAAGGATGAGAGAGAAAAAAATTACTTGTAACATATTACCTTCACTTAGAGATTTAAAAGGGTTTTCAGGAATGATATCAAGTAAAACTTCGAAAAAAGAAGGAGCTTCATTGATTTTTAATTGAGTATTTTCAAGACTGATGTTGCCCCCCTGACCTGGGTTTAAAATATGCCCAATGACAAGAGACAAAGAAATAGCTATCATTGTTGTGAATAAATATAAAGACAGAGTTTTAGCTCCAATTCTGCCTAGAGTTGAAATATTTTTTAGATTAGCAACACCAATTAATAATGAAAAGAAAACAATAGGTACTACAAGCATTTTTATAATTTTTAAGAAAACATCTCCACCAAATTGAAGTACATTTAAAGTTAGTTTTATTATTTCTGGATAATAGATTGATAAGTTGTTTAATGAAATCCCTAAGATAATTCCAACAAGAAAACTATAAAATATGTATTTTTGTAAATCTTCCTTCATAAAATGGTGCCCTCTACTGGTTACGCTCCAGTGGCTGAGTCTTACCAAGACCCTGTTTTACTATTAAACTAAGAGGGCCAGAATACTAAAATAAAGAATAGTTTAAAAATCAAAAATTTTAAAGAATATTCATAATCATTTTTCCAAATTCATTAGCAAAGACTTTTGAATTAAATAGGATAGATTTATTTGAATCAATTATTAATTTTCTTTTTAATTCGTTTATATACTTTTTGTTTGAAAAATCCTCTGCTTTGTTTACATAATCACTTGTATTTTTTGCTATCCAATCTTTCATATTGAGATTATTATTAATACTCTCTCCGCATCGAAACAAAAATGAGTTGTTCTCTTTTGTTAATATTGGAACCCCCATATAAGATGATTCAAACAGTGTGGTACCGCCATTATAAGGAAAGGTATCTAAGTTTATATCAACTAAATTATAAGAATTTAAATATTCCCTACGATTTTTGGGTTGTATAAAAATTAATCTTTTGTTTGAAATACCATTATTGTTAAAATAGGAGATTAACTTTTTTTTTCATATTCATTAAAGGACTGATTAATAAAGAAAATTTTGCTTTTTTTGACTCTTATAAGTATCTCCGCCCATGTTCGTAATACTTTTTTGCTAATTTTTTCTGGTCTTTGAAAACACCCATAAATTATGAAAGATTCTGAGTTATTTATTTTTTTTAAATTTAGACTTTCTAAGACTGATAAAGAATAAGTACACCAAATATTTTTCATTCTTAATACTTTTTCTGTGAAAAACTTTTCATCTTTTTGGCGTGTACAAAAATGGTCACTAATCACATAATCCATTTCTTTTAAATTCGTAGAAGCAAGCCAACCTGCCCATGATACTTGATTTTTACTGGGCTTTAATTTAAAGACTCCCAAATTGTTCGTTCTCGTTAGACCAGAAGAGTCAATTAACACATCTACATTTTTTTTGAAAATGGCATCAGCTATTTCATATTCATTGTTCGTCTTTAAATTTATCCAGTGACAAAAGTTTTTAGTGTATATTGAAATCTCATCTTCAAATTCGCATGTGTTAAAAATAACTATTTTAAATCTTTTGGATAATTCAGGTAACATGTCTTTGGTAAAGAATCCAACAGGGTGATTTCTTATATCGGGCGAAAGAAATGATATTATAGGCATTTTTTTTTTAATTGTGTTTAAGGAAAATATTGAAGAATCTTTAGTTAAATTTTTGATATAAAGCTTACAAATTTTTTTATATTCCTTTTCTTTTCCTTCATAGGAGTATCCTAAGGCAAGAGGTATTATCTTTTTGATATTTTCTTTTGATAGTTGTATAAGTTTAATTAGATACTTTTCTGCTAAATTAAAGTTTTTTCTTATTAAATAAATTTTAGCTATATTTTCAATTACTGTGTTATTATTTGGAAAAATATTTAAAGAGTTTTTAAGCAGTTTTAAGCACTTATCTAAATTATAATTTTTTAAATATAACATTGATAAGTTTAGGATTGCTGGAAGATAACCTTTTTTTAATTCCATACATTTTAGGAAAAGAATTTCAGCTTCTTTTTCTTTCCCAATTTCGCAATTTAAATTTCCTAAATTAAAAAAAGCAAGGAAATTTTTCTGATTAATCTTAATAGATTTTTTAAAGTAATATTTTGAAGTATTGAATTCCTTTAAATTTTTTAATGCAACACCATAATTATTTAGTATTGAGTCGGTAATTATTTTTTTAGAAATTAATTCCTTAAAAATTTTTGCTGCCGATATGTATTCTTTTAAATTTAGGTAGCAAATTCCAAGTAAATTTAGTGCTTGAAAATCGTCATTTTTCTCTAGATATTCCAAAAAATGAAATTTAGCTAATTTAAAATCTTTTTTTTCAAAATTTGTTAAAGCAAGTAAATAATATTTATTTGTGATTTGGTTGCTTTTTATAATTTGAGTCAATTAAATTGAGCCTGGTATGTAATTAAAACTATTGGGAGTGACTTTATTCCAGTAAACATCAATACGCGGATCGGCAATTATTTTTTTCCCTCTTTTAAGAAGTTCACCCTTTTCGGCTCTTGGATAAATTTGATCTGCTAACCTTATTTCACTTTCCGATAGTCTCCTAACAATGTGTCGTCTGTTAAGTTCAGTTGGATGATTAACTCCAACTGATTCTAAAAGTTCTTTTAAAACAAATAATGTATTTTTGTGAAAGTTGAAAGCTCTATTAGATCTATCATCAATATCAATTGCTCTATATCTCATGGGATCCATTGTGGCAATTCCAGTTGGACACTCACCTGTATGACAAGACCTACATTGAATACACCCTATTGAGAACATAAATGGTCTAGCCATATTAATCCAATCGGCACCTAAAGCACACATGTGTGCAATATCAAACGCTGAGACTACTTTTCCTGATGCACCTATTTTTACTTTATCTCTCAGATTCGCACCAATTAGAGCATTGTCAACGAAAACCAAAGCATCTTTTAAAGGACATCCGAGATGATCTGTAAATTCTGCCGGAGCTGCTCCAGTTCCTCCTTCAGCACCGTCAACAGTTACAAAATCAATGTATTTTTTTTCAGTGACCATAGCTTTAACTATAGAAATTAACTCCCACGGATGACCAATACACAGTTTAATTCCTACTGGCTTACCTCCTGATAATTTTTTTAATTTTTCAACAAATTTCAGTAATTGTAATGGAGTGGAAAATTCTTTATGTTTAGCTGGTGATATACAATCTTTTCCAACTTCTATACCACGAGTTCGTGCAATTTCCTCAGTAACTTTTGGAGCAAGAAGCATTCCCCCATGTCCTGGTTTAGCTCCCTGACTTAATTTAATTTCAATCATTTTTACTTGATCTTTTTTAGCTTTCTCTGAAAAAGCTTTAGGACAAAAATTACCATTTTTATCTCTGCAACCAAAGTATCCTGTTGAAATTTGCCATATTGAATCGCCTCCCCCTTTTTCATGATAAGGTGATAATGAACCTTCGCCAGTATTATGAGCAAACCCACCCATTTTGGCTGCTTTGTTAAGTGATGTAACAGCAGGAGGAGAAATTGCACCAAATGATGTTCCAGAAATATTTAGTACAGACATTTGATATTGTTTTTTTCCTAACCCAACTTTTACTCGAAAATCATTATTTTTTATATGAGATGGGGATATTGAATGGTTAAGCCAAACAAAGTCATTTTTATAAAACTTTTCCAATGAGCCAAAAGGCCTCACCCCACCTTCATTCTTGGATCTTTGATAAACCATAGATCTTTGATTTCTAGAATAAGGAACCTCATCATCATCCGATTCCCAGTAATACTGTCTTAGTTCTGGTCTAATGCTTTCTAGAAAAAATCTAAATCTTCCCAGTAAAGGAAAATTTGAAAGAATAGATCTTTTTTTTTGAAGAAAATCTTTTAAAGATATTAAAAAAAGTAAAAAGCTTGGAAAAAAAATTACAAGAAATCCCTTTACATAAAAGGATAAAGTTAAGGAAAAAATTGAAACTATTGCAGTGTAAACTAATAAAGAGTATCTGCCCCAAATTATTTCATTCATAATAATTTATAACAATTATATAGGAAAAAGAAAGAATGAAAATTATAGAATTATTTTTATTAAAATATTTATTAAAAAAAAATTTCAATATGTTAATCATAGAGGTAGAATTTTAATCTTGACAATAGTTGTTAACCTATGAATGAAAAGAAACTACAAAAAATTCTGAGGGAATTTGCACATAAAAGAGAGTGGGAACAATTTCATAATCTTAAAAACCTTGCTATTTCTATAAATATTGAAACTTCAGAGCTACTTGAAATTTTTCAATGGAAAAATGATGCTGAAATTGAGTCAGATTTGAAAAAAAAAACAATCAAAGAAAAAATTTCTGATGAAGTTGCTGATATAATGCTTTATTTATTAAGATTTTCGGATTTAGCAAAAATCGATATTGAAAAGTGCTGTTTAAAAAAAATAAAAAAAAATGAAAAGAAATATCCTGTTTCTTTAAGTAAAGGAAAAGCCACAAAATATAATTTACTTAAATAAATGAATAAAAAAAAAAATACACGTGAACAACGCTTATCAGAAGCATTAAAAAGAAATATTAAGAAAAGAAAGGAAAGTAAAAATGGGAATAATGCCTGATTCATGGATAAAAAAAATGGCAATTGAAAGGAAAATGATTGATCCTTTTGTTGAGAACCAAGTCAAGAAAAACGTTTTATCTTACGGGCTGTCTTCTTATGGATATGATGCAAGAGTATCCAGTAGTTTTAAGATTTTTACAAATGTGAATTCAGCAACTGTTGATCCCAAAGATTTTTCTGAATCTAGTTTCGTAGATAGAGACGTAGATTATTGCATAATTCCACCTAATAGTTTTGCTTTAGCAAAAACTGTTGAGCATTTTAAAATTCCACGAGAAACACTGGTTATTTGTGTAGGTAAATCAACATATGCAAGATGCGGTATAATTGTCAATGTAACACCACTTGAGCCAGAATGGGAGGGACATGTTACATTAGAGTTTTCAAATACGACTCCTCTTCCTGCTAAAATATATGCTAATGAAGGTGCCGCTCAATTTTTATTTTTACAAGGGGTAGAAAACTGTGAACTTTCTTATGCTGACAGAAAAGGAAAATATATGCACCAAAAAGAAGTAACACTTCCAAAACTTTAATATGGATAAAATAGAAGTTGAAGGTATTAATAGGTTAGAGGGAGCTATCCAAATCAGTGGTTCAAAAAATTCTTCTTTACCTATTTTGGCATCTTCCTTATTAATTGATGAAAAGATAATTATATCAAATGTTCCTAATCTTTCAGATGTGATTTTTATGATAAAAATTTTGGAATCGTTAGATTCTAAAATAAATTTTAAAGACTCCATTTGTCAAATAAAATCCAATCAACCAGCTAATCTAAAAGTTTCATATGATCTAGTTAGAAAAATGAGAGCTTCCTTCCTAATTTTAGGTCCGTTATTAGCTAAATATGGTTATGCAGAAGTTTCTTTACCAGGTGGATGTGCAATAGGAACTAGACCAGTTGATTTGCATATTAATGGTTTTGAAAAAATGGGCGCTGAGTTTGTTGTTAAGGATGGTTATATAAAAGGAGAAGTAAAGGGAAGATTAAAGGGTTGTGAAATTACTTTAAAAAAAATTTCTGTTGGGGCGACGGAAAATATAATTATGGCGGCGACTTTGGCTGAAGGTGAAACAATTATAAAAAACGCTGCATGCGAACCTGAAATTTCAGATTTGTCAAACTTTCTAGTAAGTGCGGGTGCAGAAATTTATGGTCATGGGACGAATGTTATTAAAATTAAGGGAAAAAAAAAATTAAGAGGATCTGAATTTTCAGTTATGCCAGACAGAATTGAAGCTGGGACTTTTGCTTTATCTGTGATGGGGTGTTCCGGAAAAATAATATTAGAAAATGTAAATGATTTAATTTGTGATCATTTGAAGAAAATTTTTGAACCCTTGAATGTTTTATCACTAAATAAAAAAGATAATGGTGAAAAATTAATAGTAAAAAAAACTAATAAATTTCTTGATAATGTAATTTTTTCTACCAAAGAATATCCTGGATTTCCAACAGATTTACAAGCTCAACTTATTGCATCACTAATTAAATCTGAGGTTCAGTCGGTAATTAAAGAAAATATTTTTGAAAATAGATTTATGCACGTAAGTGAGTTAAGAAGGATGGGTGCTAATTTAAAACAAAAGGGGTCAAAAATAATTATAAATGGAGTAAGAGAAATACATGGAGCGGAGGTTATGGCAACTGACTTAAGAGCTTCATCATCATTAATTATTGCTGGATTAATGGCTTCTGGTAATACAACAGTTAATAGGGTATATCATCTTGACAGAGGATATGAAAAATTGGAAGAGAAACTGAAGAATTGTGGAGTAAAAATAAGGAGATTTTCTGAGTGAACAAAATTATTATGGCATTACCAAAGGGTAGAATTTTAAATGAATTAATACCTTTGCTACAAAAGGCAGAAATTGTACCTGAGGAAGAGTTTTTTAGAACTAGTTCTAGGAAACTATTGTTTAAAACTAATCAAAAAAAATTATCAATAATAAAAGTAAGGTCCTTTGATGTAGCAACATTTGTTGCATTAGGAGCTGCTCAAATTGGGGTAGCGGGGGATGATGTAATAAATGAATTTAATTATGATGAAATATATAATTTTTATGATCTAAAAATAGGTAAATGTAGATTATCCGTTGCAAAAATAAAAGAAAAAAAAACATCAGATAACAAAGGTCATATTGTTGTTGCCACAAAGTATAAAAATATTACAACAAATTTTTTTGCAAAAAAAGGCGTAAGAGCTGAATGTATAAAGTTGAATGGCGCTATTGAATTAGCCCCAAAGTTAAAAATATGTTCAACAATTGTGGATTTAGTTTCAACTGGGAAAACACTTAGGGAAAATAACCTGGAGGAATCTAGTTTAGTAATGCAAATCACATCAAAACTTATTATTAATAAGATTGCTTATAAATTGATGAATGATGATATAACAAAAATACTGAATAAATTTAAAAGGGTTTTAAATGGCAAAAATTTTGTACGAAAATAAAAAAGGTTTCACTGATAATTTTAAAAAAATTTTAATTAAAAGAGAAAATATAGATTCTTCAGTTGATCTGGTCGTAGAGAATATAATAAAAAAGATAAAAGTTGGAGAGGACTCAGCATTAATAGAGTTAACAAAGAGGTACGATAATTTTTCAGTTTCAGATATAAACCAGCTTCTTGTTCAAAAAAAAGAAATTGAAGAATCTAAAAAAATAATAGATCGAAAAATCTTAAGTTCTTTGAAATTTGCCATAAAGAGAATTAAGGATTATCACAAAAGACAGATTCCTAAGAACGACTTTTTCAAAGATAAGCACGGAATTTTACTTGGAGGGTTATGGAACCCAATTGAATCAGTTGGTTTATATGTCCCAGGTGGGACAGCAGCTTATCCGTCTTCTTTAATAATGAATGCTGTACCAGCAATAGTTGCTGGGGTGAAAAGAATTGTTATTACTGTTCCGGCAATCAATGGTGTTTTAAATCCTGTAATATTAGCCTGTGCTAATCTTCTCGGTATAAAAGAAATTTATAAAATAGGAGGTGCACAAGCAGTAGCTGCACTTGCTATCGGAACAAAAAAAATTAAAAAAGTTGATAAAATAGTGGGTCCTGGAAATGCTTATGTTGCCACTGCGAAAAAAAAATTATTTGGATTAGTTGGAATTGATATGATTGCTGGTCCGTCAGAAATATTAATAATTGCTGACAAAAAAAATAACCCAGAACATATTGCAATTGATCTTTTATCCCAAGCTGAACACGATAAGTTAGCCCAGTCAATATTGATTACAGACGATGAGAGTTTTGCTAAAAAAGTTATTCAAAATATTAAAATTCTTTTGAAAAAAATCGATAGAAAAGATATAGCAAGTGAGAGCTGGAATAATTATGGTGTCGTGATTATAAGTAAAACTATTCAAAGTTCAATTTCACTTGCGAATCAAATTGCACCAGAACATTTAGAATTAGCGATTGATAACTCAAAAAAATATCTAAAAGAAATTAAAAACGCAGGTGCAATTTTTCTTGGAAAATATACTCCTGAGGCAATTGGTGATTACGTTGCTGGTCCTAACCATGTTTTACCAACAGATAGAACTGCAAAATTTTCTTCTGGACTAAGCGTATTAGATTTTTTTAAAAGAACCTCAATTGTAAGTTGTAATAGTCAAAACTTAAAAAAAATTGGAAAAGACGCTATAGTTCTTGCTAACCAAGAGGGTTTACAAGCTCATGCTTTATCAATAGAATGCAGGATTAAGAATTAGATATTATTAATTATGGCTAAAGAAGAATTATTGGAATTTAATGGTACGGTTAAAGAATTATTACCTAATGCCATGTTTAGAGTTTTATTGGATAATAATCATGAAATAATCGCTCATACTGCTGGAAAAATGAGAAAGTTTCGTATAAGGGTTTTAGCTGGCGATAGAGTTACGGTTGAGATGACACCATACGACCTTACTAAGGGAAGAATAACATTTAGACACAAATAAATTTGTATAAAAAAAAAAAAATTATTTTAGCCTCGTCATCAAAGCAAAGGCAATTGTTATTAAGACAGTTAGGAATAAATGATTTTAAAACCATGCCACCTCTTTTTGACGAAGATAATTACAAAGTTAAACTTCCAATTGCAAAAAAGGTAATAGAACTTTCATATTTAAAAGCTAATTCAATTAAAACCAATAGCAAAATAAACGATGAAATTATCATTTCAGCTGATACTGAAGTTTTTAGATGTGGAAAAGTTTTTAGCAAGTGTTTTTCTAAAGATGATGTAAAAAGTCACCTTTCCCAACTATCAGGTAGAAAACACTTTGTATATGGGGGTATTTGTATAATTGATAATAGTGGAAAGATTTATAAAAGGTTGGTTAAATCAGAAGTATATTTTGATTTCATATCCAGTAAAGAGCTTACTAATCCAATTTTACTTAATGAAGGTATCGGTAAAGCTGGAGGTTATGCTATTCAAGGTAATGGAGGAAAATTCGTGAGGAAAATTAGAGGTTCATATTCAAATGTTGTTGGACTTTGTTTAAACAACTTGTATAAAATCTTGATTAATATAGGATTTAAAAATTGAATTTTTTTTTTCCTGTTGTAATAACTTTATTTATAAATCAAATTGCCCAGGTAGCTCAGTTGGTAGAGCAAGCGACTGAAAATCGCTGTGTCGGTGGTTCAATTCCTCCCCTGGGCACCACGTGTTTATGAGAAAAATTTTATTTTTAATGATTAACCTCAGCCTTGTATTGATGATAGTTGGTTGTAAAGAAGACAAAAATTTTTTTCCACATCAGCAGGGTCTTATCTGGAATTATGAAATAAAAATTAATTCTGACTACACCGGTTTAACACAAATTAAAAGATTAACTACTACAAACATCGCTTCAAATAATATGGGAAAAGGGGTTGTTTTTTCTAAAATATACTCTAATGGTAATATGCTGTCTTTTTTCAAAGATAAGTTTGAGGATAATTTAATAAGAACTGCTGCGAAAGTAGTATCAAAATCTGGTTACGACGAGCCTATTGAAAAAATAATTTATCCATCACTTGGTTTTAAAATTGATAATTGGAAAACAAAAAGTCAGTTACGTATCACAAAAGGTTTCCAACCACCTTTAAGAGATTTTGTGCCTTCAGCACTTTTCAATATCTTTTATTCAATAAAAAAAAGAAATGTATCGATAAATGTCAAAGCAGGCCATTTTAAAAATTGTATTTATATTGAAGGAAAAGGGGAGTCAGAATTTATTGCTGATACACGTTCGGGACCAATAAAAGTTAATATTTTTACAAAAGAATGGGTTTGTCCTGGGGTAGGTATTGTTAAACAACAAAGACAAGAAAATACCAAGGCTTCAGCATTTGGAAATATGAGTTTAGAAAAAGTTTTGATAAATTTTAAAGAATAAATGTCTTCTGTTAGTTTTGTAGTCCCAGTTTTTAATAAATCTTTATACCTAAAACATGTAGTAAATTCAATTTTGTCTCAAAAAGGAGATTTTGATAAGGAGTATATTTTTATCGATGATGGTTCAACGGATGATTCTATAAAAATTTTAAAAAAAGAAACAAGAGGCCTTAAAAATTGTAAAATTATAACCCAAAAAAATAAAGGCTCTGCTAATGCGACAAATATTGGAATTAGTATGGCCAAGATGAAATACATAAAGTTTCTTGATGCAGATGATGTTATTTTGAGTAATGCTACCCTTTGTCTTTTAAATCTTCTAGAAAAAAATAGGGAGTCTGTTTTGGCGTATGGGCTTCAAAGAAAGGTTGAAAACATTAAATCTGTAGATTTAGATGAAGTTTTTGACTGTAATGATACTTTTATTATAGAAAAGCCAATTTTCCTAGCTATGAGAAATTCTATGTTTAACCCGTCTCAGTTTTTGGTGAGAACAAAAGTATGTCAAATGGTTGGTGGTTGCGATGAACGAGTGATTCATAGCCAAGAATATTCTTTAACTTTAAGGCTATCTAGAATTGGAAATTTTATTAAACTTAATTATCCTATTGCTATATTGCCGTTAAGTGCACCAGGCCAAATATCAGAAAAAAAAAATAATCAAATTTTTAGGGTTTCAAAAGCATTGGAATTTTTTATCAATGAGAATACCGACCTACCAATTAATGTAAGATTATATGCTCAACGAAGGTTAACTGCAAGGGCTTGGAGATTTGCAAGGAATAAAAAGATAAAAAGTTTATATCTGAAGTATTTTTTTTTGTATTTTATTGGTTTGTTAAGGATAAATATTCAGCCTTTAAAAGTTTGTAGACAGGCAAATAAAATCTATGAGTCTTTTTTAGACTAGAGCACTTTACCTGGATTCATTATATTTTTTGGATCAAAAATCTTTTTTATTTTTTTCATTCTTTGTATTTCTTCAAAACTTTTATATTTTTTTAATTCATCTTTTCTAAGCTGGCCAATTCCATGTTCTGCACTGATAGATCCATTAAACTTTTTTACGTTAGAAAAAATAATTTCGTTAACATTTTTTTTAAAACCTTCAAATTGTTTTTTATTGAGGCTTTCATCAATACATACATTAAAATGTAAGTTATTATCTCCTAGATGCCCAAAATTTACTATTGAAATATTTTTATTATATTTTTTTAATGATTCAGAACTTTGATATATGAAACTTTCAATATTATTTAATGGTAAAGAAACATCGTGTTGAATAACATTCTTTAATAACTTTTCTGCTAAGGGTATTTCTTCTCTGATTTGCCAAAAATTTTTATTTTCATATTCCGATTTTGCCATAATCAAATCCATTTCTTTTATTGTTAAATATTCGAGCTTTGAATAAACAAAGTTATTGAAATTTTCAATTTCAATAAAATTTGTCAGTTCAATAAGACAATAATAATTTCCGCTAAGCGGAAGATTAAGAGAACCATGTAATTTTTCCGTTAAGTCTAATGAAAATTTATTCATCAATTCAAAGGCAGTAATAAATTCACTAAAAATATAAATAAATCTTTGATAAGCAGTGAGAACCTGCCTAAACTTTTCTAAAGAAATTATTATTACAATTCTATCATTACTTTTTTTATGAATTTGAAATGTTGCTGCAGTTATTATTCCGAGTGTTCCCTCAGATCCTATAAATAATTGCTTTAAATCTAGGCCTGTATTATTTTTTTTGACATTTTTTAAATCGTTATAAAACTCGCCGTTTGGAAGGATTGCTTCAATTCCTAAAATATTACTTCTGATGGAACCAAATTTTATAACGTTCAAGCCACCTGCATTTGTAGCAATATTTCCACCAATTTGACAACTACCCTTTGATCCTAGTGAAATTGGCATTTGTAAATTATAACATTCAAGTTGATCATTAATACTTTGTAAAATACAACCACTTTCAACTGTAACTGTATTACTAAAAGTATCTATTTCTCTGATTTTATTTAATTTACAAAGATTAATAATTATTTCTCCCTTATTTAATCTCGGAACTGAGCCCCCTACAAGACTTGTATTTCCTCCTTGAGGAACAATCGGGATATTTTTTTTGTAACAAAATTTAACTATTTTAATAACTGACGAAACTGACTTTGGAAAAAAAATTATTTCTGAAGAACCTTTATATTTACCTCTCCAATCTACACAATAATTATTTATTGTATCCTTATCTAGACTATACTCAGAACTTTTTAATTCTTTTAGAAGGTTCTTATAAATCTGACTCATTTACACTCTGCTCTTGCTAATCTTTCGTTTATAGCTTTGCCAATACCTTTTTTTGGAATTGGATAAACGGAAATATTATTCTTATTTAATTTATCTAGTTTTCTTAAAAAATTAAATAAATTAAAAGCGGCTTCGTTTAAATCACCTTTTTTTGATAAGTTAAGTGAAGGGTTGTGATTAAAATTAAGTTTCCCGAAACCTAGAAAAGCATCACCATCTTTTGGTAGTTTTACATTTAACTTTAAAGGGGTGATTGGAGAATAATGCTTTAAAAATTGACCTGGAGAGTTTGGTTTTTTAGTGTTTGTTTTTGACTCATAAATTTTTTTCCCAATGAAAACTTCTAGTGATTCTATATCTATAATTCCAGGTCTTTTTAAAATTATTTTGTTTGATGACAAATCAATTATTGTTGATTCTAACCCAAAATCTGACTGTCCAGAATCAATTATTAAATCAATTTTTTTTTTAAATGAATGAAATACATGAATTGCTTTTGTAGAAGAGATATAACCACTTTCATTTGCACTAGGTGCGGCAATTGGTTTTCCAAATTTTTTTATAACTGAAAGAAAAACAGAAGATTTAGGCATCCTCACAGCGATTGTATCCAACCCTGAAACTGCTAAATCAAGTATATTTTTATTTTTTTTTTTTTGGTAATATAATAGTTAATGGGCCAGGCCAAAATTGACTAATTATTTTTTTTGTAAGTTCATTCGTCTGACAAATTGAATTTAACATTTGTATTGAAGATATGTGAATTATGAGAGGGTTGTTATAAGGCCTTTTTTTTAGGTCATAAAGTTTTTTTATTGATTTGATTGAACTAGGGTCACATGCAAGTCCATATACAGTCTCTGCTTTAAGTGATACTAGTTTGTTTGTATTCAATAATCTTACTGCTTTATTTATTGAATATGACGATTCTTTTAAAATGTTATTCATTTGCAATAATATATGAAAAAATATGAAAAATTTAAAGCCCTGAATTCAGGGCTTTAATCTATTTTAAACAATAATATTTTAATATACTCTTCTTTTTTTTTTATGAATAATTTGAGTATAATACTTAAGTAATGATTTTGGTATATCTAATTTGCATTGATATGAAGATTTTCCGTTTGCAACTTGTATAAGTTTCCAATTTTTTTGTGCAGCTTTTTGTTTGGTCTCTGCTGTAGCAATATCTGTATTAAAAGCTAAGCTAAGTAAAAAAGTAAGTATCGTATTTTTTTTCATTTTTTCTTCCTAGTTGATTACCTAAGGTAAATATAAAATTATAGCTAATATTGATAAAATTTATTTGCATTATTAATGATAATTATTGAATTTTTTTAATATAATAAACTCGTGGACCCTAAATTTTATAAGTTTTTATATGTAATTGCTTTTTGCGCGCTAATAATAGCAATAATTACTATATATGAGGGAGTCAGCGAAATTAACAAATTTTTTACAGAAAGAATTAAAATTTAAATTAAAAAATTTTTCTTAGTTCCTTTATCTCTTTGATAACTAGGTCAGCTTTAACGTTGTCTCCTATTTTACCGTAACCATAGGTTACATGAACAGAGAACATACCTAGATGATTAGCAGGTAAAATATCATTTTCACTATCACCGACAAATACTACTTGATCGGCCGGTATTCTAAATTTTTTAAGACATTTTTTTGGCATTTCAACCTCGGGTTTCAAAGGAGTTTTTCCATCAGAACCTAGAATATAATTAAAAAAATTTATTAACCCTAATTCTTCAAGTATTTTTTCAGCTAAAAACTGTTTTTTGTTAGTACACAAACAAATTATAGTTTTTTTTCTTAAAAACTTTAAGATATCTAAGACTCCATTATAAAGCTTTGTTTGATTTGTACAATTTTTATAATAATGGTTAATGAAAAGATCAATTAGTGAAGGTATTTCTTTTTCATCAAGATGTGCATTTAAGTGTTTGTATCCTCTTCTTATCATTGCCTCTGCTCCTCCTCCAACTAAATTACCTATTACAGAACGGTCTATCTCTTTTAGATTATTCTCAGTAAGAATATAATTTAGTGTGTTTAAAAGATCTGGTCCACTATCAATCAAAGTACCATCAAGATCAAAAATTACACATTTCAAATTTTTATTCATTATTTCCTAAACCTTTTTTAAAAAATATTTATAATAACTCTAACTATTTCTAAAAGTACAATGATTCTTTCCGTTATTATTTTAGCTGCTGGCCAAGGTACAAGAATGAACTCTGATATACCCAAGGTTTTTCACGAAGTTGGAAACTACCCAATGATATTTCATGTACTTGATCTTAGTCAAAAATTAAAAGCAAAAAGTACTACTTTAGTCATTTCAAAAAAACTTGATAATTATAAAACATTATTATTATCAAAATACCATCATATTAAATTTTGTTACCAAAATAATCAGTTGGGTACTGCCCATGCGGTTTTAGAGGCTTCTAAAAACAGTGAAATAGAGGAAACTGATACTACTTTGGTTTTGTATGGTGACACTCCTGCTGTGACATTTAAAACTTTAAACGCTGCTTTGAGAGATTTTGATAAAAAAAAACTCGATCTATCTGTTATTTCTATGATTGTAAAAGATTTAAATAATTCCTATGGAAGATTATTAATTAAAAAAGGTAAACTCAACAAAATTATAGAAAAAACAGAACAAACTAGTGAAGAAAAAAAGATTCAATTATGTAACTCTGGTATAATGATTATTAAAACAAAAAATCTTTTTGAAAAATTAAAAAAGATTAAGAATAAGAATAAAAAAAAAGAATTTTATTTAACTGATTTAGTTGAAATATTTATTAAAGAAAATTACAAAGTATCTAATTTTAACTGTAAACT
>NZFP01000037.1 GCA_002689325.1 Rickettsiales bacterium | reverse complement strand
TTATTTGAGTCTATAAAAAAAATTGATTTCATAATTTCATGTGGAAGAGTTTCTGCTCCTTTAAATCTGGTTTTAAAAAAAAAAAGTTCTGCTAAAAATTGCCATATTCTAAATCCTTACTTTAAAAAAGATGAATTTGATAAAATAATTATGCCTGAGCATGACATCAGAAATACCCCAGAGAAAAATGTAATTACAACATTTGGATCCTTGGTTGACTTAAAAATTTTAAAAAAAAAAAATCAAAAGATTTGTAAGTCATTAGCTAATAAAAAAAAAAAAATATCATTTTTTATTGGAGGAAATGGTAGAAGTTCAAAAATTATGTTCAACGAACTTAATAATACAATTGAAAAACTTAATTTATTATCTAGAGAATATGAAGTTATTTATTGTTTTTCAAGAAGAACTCCTAATCATATTAAAGACTTAGTTAAGCAAAAGGCATTAAAAAAAAATCTATTTTTTCCTCAAAAAAAAAATAATCCATATTGGCATTTATTAAATATTTCTGAATACATATTTGTAACCTCTGATTCAATTAGCATGATTTCCGATTCACTTTCTTATGGAAAAAAAACTTACATTGTACCAATAAAAAAAATAAAAAAAAAAATTGCAAAATTTACCCACGTAATATTAAAAAAGCAAATGGCTAAATTATTTAATGGTAAGCTTGAGAACTGGAAATATAAAAAGCTTTTTGAAACAAATAAGGTTTGTAAAATACTAGTTAAAACTCTGAATCTTTAATTTTTCCATCTGTCATGAACCCAAATCCATTGGTCAGGATATTCAATAATCCAATTTTCAATAATTTTGTTTAAATAAAGCATGATTTTTTCTTCAGAGCCTAGCTTTTTTATAATGCTATATTGTATTGGTTTGAAATATTCTATTTTATAACTAATACCTTTTTCTCTTACACACAAAGCGGGAATAATTTGACATTTGAATTTGAGTGCAAATTTAGCAATTGCTGGTGCTGTCATTGCTAACTTATTAAAAAAATTTACAGGTACACCATCATTCATTTTTTGATCAATGAGCATTCCTAGGTTTTCTTTATTCCTCAATAATTTTATACACTCCTTGGCACCGTTTGGTCCCTTTTTAATAAGTTTAACACCGTAATTAAATCTTATTTTTTTTAATAAATCATCTATATGTTTATTATTTAATGCTCTGTAAACAAAATTAATTTTAAATCCATTTTGTGTTAAAGGGTGAGATGAGAGTTCCCAATTACCGATGTGTGCTGAAAAGTAAATACAACTCTTTTCCTTTTTGAGTGGATCTAATAAATTATTAATTCCAATTATTTTTATATTAGAGTTTTCTTGAACTTTAATTTTATGCAGGTGAGGGTATTCGCCAATAACTCTTCCAAAATGAAACCACATTTTTCTAAGTATTTTTTTTTTCTCTATAATACTTTTTTTTGGAAAAACTAAATTTAGGTTCTTCATTCCTATTAAATTTCTTCTGGAAAAAAATCCGTAGATCCAAGCTAATGTACCTCCTAAATAGGAAGAATAATTTATTCCTATTATTCTGGAAATGGAACAAAAAAATAATACTAAAAAAAACTCAACTTTATTTTTCATATTTATTTATAATTTAATGATTGTTTCATTATCCTATGATAATTATTGACGGTGAATTAATATCATTTCTTTTTATGAACATTGGACAATTTTTTAAGGTTGTAAAAAATAATCTTTCTGATTTAAAAGAGACATTTTCAACTATAGTGACTTTTTCATTTTCATTTATTCCATTAGCGACAAGGTTTGAAATAATTAAATTTATTTGCCCGACACCCATATAAATAACAATTTTTCCTTTATTTTTGCAAATTTGGCCATAATCAACTTCTTTATTTTTTTTTTTGATAATTTTATGACCTGTTATCAAATTGCAAAAATTGCTTTTGTTAAAGAAGCTAGATTGAGCTTTTTTTAAAGAAGCCTGAGAGGATGTGATTCCTGAAAACACTGTAGTTCTAATTTTATTTTTTTTTAAAAAGTTTATTTCTTGGCTTACTCTACTAAAAAAACTGACATCTCCTCCTTTAAGTCTTAATACCTTTTTTTTTTTTTTTGAAAATTCAAGCAACCATTCATTTATTTCTGATTGTGTGCATGATTTTTTTTCTTTTATTTTTCCCGCATAAATAAGCTTAACATCATGCCTACAAAATTTAAGAATTTTTTTATTTACAAGGGCGTCAAAAATAACTACATCGGCTAGACCAAGAATATACTTTAGTTTAAGAGTTATTAAATTTGGAGCTCCCGGACCGGCACTTGCTAATATGACAGATCCTTTTTTAAATTTAATGTTGGATTGATTAAAGTTAATATTCACAATAAAATCGTAGAAAGTTTTTATGCATAATACAATTTATTTAAATAAAGTTAATCTTCATTTTGAAGAAAAAAAAATATTAAATAATATTTCCTTTGAAGTGAAACCTAATGTTCCGAAATGCATAGTTGGGAAAGGTTTGTCAGGTAAAAGCACCCTTCTGAAATCAATAATTGGTTTAATAAGAATTTCTAGTGGTGAAATTAAAATAAATAATATTTCAGTTGATGATAAAAAGTTTAAAGCTGTAGTCAATTCAATTGGAATGGTTTTCGAAAAAGATGCACTTTTTGATAGTATGAACGTGTGGGAAAATATAATGTTTAAAAGTTTAAATAATGATAAATCTGTTCTAATTAAAAAATCTCAAAAGCTTCTTAAAAAAGTTGGTTTAAACGTTAACGATGCCTTTTTATATCCTTCAGAGTTATCTGGTGGTATGAGAAAAAGAGTTGCCATAGCAAGAGCAATTTCACATGAACCTAAATTCCTTTTATTGGACGAGCCAACCGCCGGGTTAGATCCAGTCAAAACTAATATGATTTTTAATATTATTTTAAGTCTTAGTGAAGAATTTAAAATTACTATGCTAGCAGTATCCTCTGATGTTAAGAGCGCGCTAAAATATTTTAAGGAATTTATAGTGTTAGATGAGGCAAAAATACATTGGCAGGGTTCGAGAAAGGAATTTTTAAAAAAACCTACCTTGTTAATTAAGGAATTATTGTAAAATTATTACTTCCTGGTTAGTTCAGCACAACCTGCTGTAGCATCAATACCTGATTCAACATAACATGCACTAATTTTATTTTGATCAAGTAGTTTTCCCATATTATAACCCCTACTATTGGAAGCAACCCAAGTGATTGTTTTATTATCAGGGTGAATTACCCCAAAAAAATTTTTTGTTCCATCAGTGTATGAAAACTTGCCTTTAAAGCGTCTTTCATCTTGTTCGATAATTTCAACTTTTTTTTCCCAGGATCTGTAGCCCCTGTCTTCTGATACGGTTTTATTAATCCCAACCCAAGTACCAACTAGATTAGGAATGTTTTCAGATGCGATGCTTAGTGAATAAGAAAAAAGAAACATTGTAAGGATTGTATGGATAAAAAATCTCATGTATCTATTATTGTAATTAATTTTAAAAATTTCAATATATGATTAAAAATTTTTCATCTCTATATTTAAATAAAAATCAGTTTTTAATTTTTTTAATGGGCATATCAAGTGGTATTCCTCTCTATTTAATTTTATCTACTCTATTTATTTGGTTAACGAGAGAAAATATAGATATTTCAACAATAGGTTTATTTGCATTAACTCAGATTCCATGGACTATTAAATTTTTATGGGCTCCTTTTATAGACAATTTTAAAATACCAATTTTATATAAAATTGTTGGTCACAGAAAGTCTTGGCTTTTTGTAATTCAGTTTTTTCTTATATTTTCTATACTTTTATTGGGTTTCAGCGATCCAGTTCAAAATATTGAATTAACTGCTTTTTTTGCATTGCTAGTGTCTTTTTTTTCAGCTTCACAAGATATTGTTATTGATAGTTACAGGATAGAAATATTAGATGATAGTTCTCAAGGTGCTGGTGCTGCGGTTACACAGTTTGGTTATAGAATAGGCGGAATACTCGCAGGAGCAGGGTCACTCTATCTTAAGTATTATTTTGCTTGGAACACAGTTTTTATGATAGTTGGTTTTATTATTTTTTTTCTGGGATTATCAATTTTTTTTCTTACTATTAAAAAAGACCATTTGTCGAAAAATAGAAATGAAAAAAATTTACTGAAGCCCTTTTACGAGTTTTTATTTCGTCATTCAGCAATAAAAGTTTTTTTAATTTTAATTTTTATATTTTCTTTTAAATTTGGTGATGTAATTGCCGGTGTTATGGCAAACCCATTTTATGTGAAAATAGGGTTTTCTAATATTGAGATTGCGAATGCAAGTAAAGTTTTTGGTGTATTAATGACTATTATTGGTGTGTTTTTAGGCGGATACTTGGTTAACAAATTAGGTATAATTTATGCCTTAATTATTTCAGGTTTTTTTCAAGTTTTATCAAATCTTCTCTATGTATTATTGAATTTAGTTGGACCAGATATTTCTTATCTTTATCTAACTGTCGCAGGTGAAAATTTATCTGGTGGCCTAGGTTCAGCTGCTTTTGTGGCATATTTATCAGCTTTATGTAATAAAAATTATACCGGAACACAATACGCCCTTTTATCATCAATCATGGGTTTAGCCAGAACAATTTTATCATCTCCTTCTGGTTATTTAGTTGAATCTTTTGGCTGGACTAATTTCTTTATTTTATCAACATTCTTGGGGATACCAGCAATTTTAGTTTTACTTTGGATGAAAAAAAACTTTCATTTAGAAATGCAAAAATCTAAGAAATAATATCTTTATATTCGTCAAGTTTAGTAAAAGATTTAAAAGTATTCATTTGTTTAAAAAAATTTTGAATTAAAGGAAATTTTTCCAAAAATTTATTATCAATCCTATCAAGCATACCACAATAAAACCAATATATAACGCGCCAGGCTACAATGTCTGCCATACTAAATTCATCATTGAAGAAAATCTTTTTTTTTGAATTTTGATCAAATAATTTTTCTAAGTAAGAAAACCAAACTAAAAGGTCATTTTTAATAAACTCTTCTCTTAATCTTTTTGATTTTTCTAAATCCTTATCTCTCATTGCTGCTCTTATTGATGGCGCAATTTTGTTAGTTATTTCATTAGCCCAATCCAAAACTTGATCAATAACTATTGCCTTAAGCTTATCATTACCATAAAGTTTTGATTCTAGCGCACAAAATCGTGCCAAAGAATGAGTGTGAGCATATTGTTTTTCCTTAATAATCATTACCGGCAATTGTCCAAAGGGGAATTTTTCTTTTTCTTTTGGCCATTCTTGTCTTTTTATTCTTTTGTACTCATATGGAACCTTGGAATATCCAAGACTAAGTCTCAAAATATCTACACGCCAAAAATTGAAATCAAAATATACTAACTTTATCATAATTAAGTTTATTTCTCTGCAAAAGCTTTTTCAATAACAAAGCCACCTTGAACTTTGGTTGAGCCTTCTAATGAACCAAGCTTTTCAAATATACCTTTAATTTCAAATGTCATTTCTTCAGAACCACAAATCATAATTCTATCTTTTTCTGGGTTAAATTCTTCAATTTGAAGAGCAGCCCATAATTTTTTTTCATTTATCCACTTGGTTATTCTTCCCTTACGTGGCCATTCATCTCTAGTTACAGTGTTAAAATAAATAAAGTGTCCTTTTGTAACTTCTGAGTATACATCATCTTTATTAAGGTTATTTAGAGTATCCATATAAGCTAGCTCTTTAGCAGTTCTCACCCCGTGAACAAGTACTACTTTTTTAAATTTTTCATAAGTTTCAGGGTCCCTAGAAATACTCATGAATGGAGCTAGTCCAGTCCCAGTTGATAACATAAAGAGGTTTCTACCGGGAAGTAAATAATCACAAACTAATGTTCCTGTTGGTTTTGAGTTAATTAAAATTTCATCACCAACCTTAATATGTTGAAGTTTACTTGTTAAAGGGCCGTTTGGAACTTTAATAGATAAAAACTCCAGGTGGTCCTCATGATTAGGGCTAACAACTGAGTATGCTCTTAAAAGAGGCTTTCCATCTATTTCTAGTCCAATCATAGCAAATTCACCATTTTTGAATCTAAAACTCATATTTCTTGTGGTTTTAAAGCTAAATGTTTTGTCTGTCCAATGGTGAACACTTAAGACTTTTTCTTTTAATATTGCCATAGATCGAATTTTTAAAAAAACTTCATAAGGATAGAAACTATGATATAAACATTTATCTAAAGGATTTTTTTTAAAATGACAAGTATTAATATAAGAAAACTTTCTCATTCAGAGATGGATTTGTACAGAAAACCTCTTCTTCCAAAAACTTGGAGTTGTTTTCCAGTCGATAAAGATATTGATACACAAATGCTAAGAAAAATACTACAAAAAGATCTTGATAAAATTAGATCTGGTGCTGAAAAGGACCCTTTTTCAAATTCTATTACAATGTTAGCTTTGGATATTTCTAGAAGATTAGAAAAGAATTTATTGAACTATTCTGCTCTGGAGGCCTTGATCCAAAGATTAGCAGTTGGTTCTCTTGGCTTTAGGGCAGATCGTTTAAAGAATTACATGGGAAGTGTTAGTGAAGAGGAAAATAGTAAATCAATACACAAAATTATAAAATCACTTGCCTTCAAAAAAAATCAAAAAATTTCATTTCATGATTTTAATGAAAAGTTACAAAAAGAGACCTTTGGGATTGTACTTACGGCTCACCCTACTTTTGGAATGACACATCAAATAATGATTAATTTAGCTAAGTTAGCAACTAATAAGAACGAAAAAGGAAAAAAAATTAGTGATTCAGAATTAAAATCAATTATTAAGGATATCTTTAAAACTGAACAAAAACCTGAAAAAAATATATCTTTAGATTTTGAACATGAACTATCAATTATTGCTTTGAAAAACCTTCAATATGCTCTACGTAGCTTTTTTAAAATTGTTGTAAATGTGACAAAAGATATTTTTCCAAATCAATATTTTGAGATTATGCCTCAAATTTTTAGATTACATACTTGGGTTGGTTATGATGTTGATGGAAGAGGTGATATTTCATGGAGTAATACCTTTTCTAAAAGATTAAAAGTTAAGTTAGAACAACTACTCGAGTATGAAAAAAATGTAAAAGAAATTTTAAAAATTTCTACAGATAAAGAATTAAAAAAAAAAGTTAACAGTTTTCAAAAATTAATTTCTCAATCAATATTAATAAATAAAAAAACCCTTAAATATTTTTCTGACCCAAAATTTTTGGATAATGTTAATGATGTAAAATACATTTCTAATTTTTTATTTAAGAATAAGGATAAATTAATTACAAATGAAAATTTATTAGTTGAAAAAATTGATTACATCATTGCCTCTATTAAATTTAAAAAGATTAAAAATTATCAAAGATTGGTAGACAATTTAATAGTTTTAAAAATTGTAGTAAAAAACTTCGGTTTAGGACTTGGGAGAACTCAAGTCAGATTAAATGCTAACCAATTAAATAATGCAATTTCGAAAGAAATTGATTTAAAAGGCGACCCTGATGATCCTTCAAATAAAAGGACTTACCTCCAAATTATCTCTGGACTAATTGAAAATGTAAGTCCAGTTAAAATTAATTTTGGGAGCATACTTGAAGAAAATTTGAATGCTCGACGTTATTTCATGATTATCAAACAAATGTTAAAATATATTGATGAAAATCAGACAATAAGATTTCTTATAGCTGAGTGTGATTATGCATTGACTGTAATGACGGCTTTGTATTTTTCAAAACTTTTTGGTGTGGATGAAAAAATTGATATTTCACCTTTATTTGAAACAGAAAAAGGACTTTCAACAGGTCATGAAGTAATTTCGTTATTATTAAAAAATGTTCATTATAAAAAATATGTCATTAAAAGAAAAAAACTCAGTATTCAAACTGGATACTCTGATGCTGGAAGATATCTTGGTCAGTCAGCAGCAGTTTTATCAATTGAAAACCTCCAAAGAAAAATTGCCAAGATCTTATCAGATAATAATTTACCAAATGTAAAACTTCTAATTTTTAATACGCATGGTGAATCAATTGGAAGGGGAGGTCACCCTATTTCACTGTTAGACAGGTTGAGTTATGTTAACTGCCCTTTTACAAGAAAAAAATTAAGGGAATGGAATATCAATTTAGTACAAGAAATTAGTTTTCAAGGCGGAGATGGCTATCAATATTTTATGAATCATGATTTAGCTTTTGCTTCTATCGCAAGAATATTAGATTTTTGTTTTAATAACAATGATTTAGAAACACACGATTCACTTTATAACTCAGCAGATTTTGGAATTGAATTTGTTAATACTATTAAACAATTTAATACTGAAATAATGGATGATCCCAACTATGCCGCGTTACTAAATGTTTTTAGTGTAAATCTAACACATTCTACAGGTTCAAGAGCTGTAAAAAGATTTGTTGATGGGTCCTCTAAAACTCTTGTTTATCATCCTAGTCAAACAAGAGCTATTCCTCAAAATAATATTCTACAGCAACTTGGTATGTTGGCTAATTCTTTGGGGGGAGTTGGTAAATTTTTGAGAAAAAACCCTAAGCAATTTGATAGATATTATAAAACCTCAAATAGATTTAGACGAATTATGGATATGATAAAATATGCTTTTGCATTTAGTGATATTGAGGTTCTTAAGGCTTATGTAGATTGCTATGATCCAGGTATGTGGTTGTCTTGGTCGACAAGAACAGCAGATTCTAATAGAAGTGAAAATATGAAAGAAGTTGCAAATCTTCTTGAAAAGTTTGATGTTCATTGGCGATTTAACAAGGTCTATAGAACTTTACATCAAGAATACATGGAAATTAGAAATTGGATATTAGGAAGAAAGAATAGGGGAAGAATAGCGGTTGGTAGAGGTAGGGTTGTTGAGAAGGAAATTAGAGACGAGCTTTTACTTATGCATGGTGTAAGGGTATCTATAATTCATGAAATTTTTCTATTATCTGTAAGAGTCCCAAAGTTTAGTGATCAAGCTGGTACGTCTAGGGATGAAATAATTGCTAAGTTAATTAGATTTGATGTCTTGGATGCAGTGGAAACTTTAAGAAAAATTTTCCCGGTTAAAAAGGTTAATACTTCCTATTCAGGTTTTGGTGAATCTTCAAATTACATGAGTGAACAGAATATAGATTATTCAAAAGAGGAAAAAAATATTTTTAGACAATTAGAAGCTCTCTATGAGTGTGCAAGAAGAGTGAGCACAGGTATATCTCATTTTATTGGTGCTGTGGGTTAAGACTTTTTTTTATTCTTGAAATGATCCTCAATTGCTTCGATATCCTCATCTGAAAGGTTTAGTTTTTCCGATAACTCATCCAATTCTTTTCTTTCTTCATCATCAATAATATTATCTGATAGCATAAACTTTAGTTTATCTTCATATTTTTTTTGATTTCTTCTGGTATATTCGGTAAATGCTGAGGCTAAAATTCCTGATGGAAGAGCCACTGTTCCAATTCCCAGTATGATGATAATCGATCCAAAAAATTTGCCCATAGACGTCACCGGATAAACATCACCATACCCCACAGTAGTTAACGTAACTATAGACCACCACATGGACTGAGGAATACTACCAAATTTGTCAGGCTGAATGTCTTTTTCTACTATGTACATACCACTAGATGAAATGATTAAAACAATAAATAGAATAAAAAATGCTGCACCAAGAGATTTTCGTTGATCCCATAAAACAATTAATAGTGTATTAATTGAGTTTGAATATCTTGAAAATTTAAGTAATCTAAAAATTCTAAGCGCTCTGACAAACCTCAGGTCCACTGTTGGAAATAAGAAAGCCAATAGGCTTGGAAGGATCGCAATTAAGTCAATTATAGCTGAGAAACTAAAAATATATCTGAGCCGAGCTTTTCCATTCGTCTCACCTTTTGTTTTATTTTCCACACATGACCAAAACCTACTAACATACTCTATTGAAAAAATTGTTACAGAAAATAACTCAAAGTATATAAACCATAATCTATATCTGAAATAAAGAGTATCCACGGTTTCTAGAATAACCATCAGTATGTTAAAAAAAATTAAATTAACTAAAAAAATATCAATAAACTTTGATAAATTATCGTTATCTTCAGCTGGTTCTAAAAGTTTCCAAACTCTTTTTCTATTCAGATTTAACTTTTTAAAGATTATCATTTTTTAGGGCAAACAATTTGTTTTTGACAGGTGTTTCCAGGTGCACCAAGATAAATTTCCTTATTTTTCTCTCCTCTCTTTTGAGATTGATACTCACAAACAACATCATCTGGAACTATTGTTTCTTTTACTAAGCGACAGAGAGGTCTAATTTCTATTCGTTTTCTTCTATCAAAAGTACCTTCCTCTGGTTCATATTTTCTACCCACAGAATTAACCTCAAGAGGTAAAAAAAAAATAATAATTAAAAGAAAACTAGTCTTCTTTTTCTTCATTTTTATTTTTTTTTTCGTTATCTTTTTCTCCTTCCAAATATGCTGTACCTTGAATGGACTTCGCAATAAATTTATTCATTAAATCTTCAGAATTCTTTACATATTCTTCTAAAGATTCCTGAAGTTTTTTTTCTGCATCCTCTTTTGACTCGCCTTCAATTTCAGCTATTCCATCAATGATCCAATGTACTTTAAATTTCATATATTTCCTTCCCTATTTTTTTTTTCATTAAAATATTTATTTTTAGTAAAAATTTCCTCAGCTTCAGTCTGTAGCTCAACTATTTTTTCTGCTTCAATTTCCTCACCCACTCTATCTCTCAGTTTCATTGCTTTATAAATACCCCCACTCACGGATACAGAATACCATAAATAAGACTGTTCAAAATCAATTTCTGGAGAAAAATTTTCGTACCAAAACCCTAGCTTAAAAGCAGACTTAGAGTTATTGAATTCAACAAAGTTTTTTTCTAAAATTTCAGGAATTTGATTAGCAATTTCCTCAATAGCTTTTTCAGATAATCTACTTTTAATCTTATTAAGTTTTTTTAAACATCTTTTATTACCGTTAAGAGCACACAACCAGCAATACTTTAATGAAAGTTTATAATTTTGTATTGTTCCAACACCCTCATAATACATATTTGATAAATTAAAAATTGAGTCATTATGACCTTTTTCTGCTAAGTTAAAAAACACTATAAATGATTCGTCAAAAGCACCATTATCATATAGTGAAACGCCTTTATCATAATATTCATCATCGCTAATAATTTCATCAGCATTTATGCTATAAAAAAGAAAAAAACAAACTATTATTCTAAATAAAATCACCTTCCTGCCATCATTACCAATTGTAAATATAAAACTCTTAGTTTAAATTTGGATTTCGGTCTTTGTTCATAAACAACAATTCTTGGTCTATCAGAATTAGGCTTTTGAAATTCAATAGACATATCTTCTGGTAAGTAAACACCGTTAAACTCAAGTGTTTTTTGTGGATCTTTTGCAAATTCTTCTTTAAATCCTGAATCAATCCAAACTCGTGCAAGAACCCTTCCAAGTATGTCGGGTAAATATTTTCTTACATCAGCACGACTTTTGAGATGGTGAAGTTTCTGGGTTATATCCAACGGACTTATTTTTTCCTGATTTACTGTAATTAGCTCAGTAGATTTTGCTTTGACAGGAAGATTTTTCGTTATTTTTTTTGTCATTTTTTCAAATTTTAATTGCTAAAAAGGTTTACAAAAAATATTTTATTAAAATTTACAATACATTAGTCGTTAAATCAATTATGTCTAAAAATCAAAATATAATTCAATTTCCAAATACCATAAATTATAAAAAAGCAAAATATATTAAAATAAGAGATGAGGTCGAATCTTTATTATTTAATTATGCCTTAAATAAAAAAGATTTATGGGCTGTTTCATTAGCCGCTGGAAGGTTCGCCGCAATGAATCTTCAAAAAATTGATGGTGAAGATAAGGCAATAGATTTTTTTAAAAATTGTATTAATACTCAAAAGAAGTCTGGTTTCAAAAAACTAAGCGATTCTTGATACATTACCTGAAATCTGGGCTCCAGAATCAACTGAAAGTGAGTTGGTTTTAAGCTTTCCATCTACATTCCCACTGTTAGATACTTCTAAGTGATCAGCAGTAATGTCACCAATTACGTTTCCCTCTACACGAACGTGCTCGGAGTTAATGTTTCCGTGAAATTTGCAAGTACTTTCAATTATTAATGACTTGGCTGTTATATTTCCTTTGAAAGTTCCAGCAATTATTACCTGTCCCTCTTTTGATTCTAATGTTCCTTCCATTAATAGGTCTTTATTTATATAGGTGATATCACTCAATTAATTTCTCCAATTTAAATTTTTAGTTATCATCTTCTGTAATTTCATCATCAATATTACCGGCTTTTTTAGCTTTAATTTTTCTTTCATCCCAGTTGTGTATAATTTTGCAATTCAAAGCAGCGCCTCTATCCATTTGTAAAGATTTGTAATTTATCTCTCCTGTAATTACAGAAGTATCTGTAAGCCAAACAGAATCTGCTTTAATTTTTCCTTGATAGTTCCCTGAAATTACAACAAGCTCAGAGGTAATTGAACCTTCAAGAGTGGCATTTTTCCCTAGAGTAACTTTTTCCGACTTAATATCTGCATCTACTCTTCCGTTGATTTCTATTGTTGTTGCATTGGAAATTTTACCTTTAAATATTGCTCCTCTTCCTATTATAGATTGATTGTCCGCCATAATTTAACCTTTCTTAGTTTTTTTTTGTTTAGAAGATTTTTCTTTATTTTCATTATCTAGGCCTTTTATCAATTGGACATCAAGTGTTGCACCGCCCTGAGCTTTTAAGTTATTATAGTGCAAATTTCCTTTAATTTTAGCAGTTGACTCAATTGCAAGTGTATCGGCGAAAACATTCCCTTCAAAATCTCCTCCAATTGTTGTGTTTAGAGATTTTATATTACCTTTTAAAAAACCCTCTGATGATATGCTAATGTGGTCGCACTCAATATTACCTTTAACTTTTCCTTTCAGTACTAGGTTACCACTACATTTTATATTGCCGTTGATTTGCATTTCCACGCCTATTACACTGGAAGAGGAAGTAACTTTTGTTGATTTATCTGAATCTCTAGAAAACATTGCTTAAAATATTTAAAGATTTATAATGCTTATCACAAAAATATTTAAAAAAAAAGTACTAAAATTTTATAATTGGCTTACGAAATGCATAAAAATTAATACTTTAAAAACAAAAAACATTTATGACAGAACAAGTAATTGATATAAGAGATAGAATTGAAAAAATGAGAACCCAAATGACTGGCTCTTCTAATGCATCTCATGATCGGAATAAACAACGATTAGATAATAAAAATTCTTCCAAAAATAATATTAAAATAGAAAAACTAGATTCAGTTGAAGTTGTTAAAACTGCCAACGAAGAAAAGTCTCAAATTTCAAAAAATGAAGGAAATTTATCAAAAAAAGACGAGAAAACAAAAAATGAAAATTTTAAAAAAGCATATAATTTCTCAAATATGAATACCAACCCTGAAGCATCTAGCACCAAAACCTTCAAAGACTATCAAAATGAAAATATAATTGATGACAATAAAAAAAATGTAAGACTGGATGAAAATAAGCCCTTTCCTCAATTTAATTTAAATGTAAGCAACCCTATCTCCTGGAAATTAATGCTTTTAATTATGCTAATGCAATTACTCACTAATATCATGTTAGTTGTTGTTTTGTATCTTAAGTAATTAGAAATGCAGCATCTAATTAAGAGATTTTTTGACCAAAACTTTAAATCTAGTCAAAAGTTTGGAAGACTTGCTGAGAGTTCTAATAGTGTTAAGGAATTATTCAGAGAAAGGAGATTTTTATACTTTACAAAAAAAGGACCTATAGAAATTGTTTTTAACTTGAAGCATTACGTATCTGCTTTTGTGTTATCCATTGTTTTTGTAATTAAAATGCTTCAACTAATGTTTTTTGGAGTCTCGTCTTTTTTTAGTTACGTGTCATATAAAAATGATGAAATTGTTAAGAAAAATTTTACTGATTCAGAAATTCAAACATTAAAAAGTATAGCAAATAGTGCAATAAATAAAGAAAATATAGATAGCACTAATGAAGCTATAGTAGAATTCCCATCCCAGGTTTTCGAAACTTCAAAGGAAACATCTGGCACAACAATTAAGTTAAAGGAAAAATTAAATAATATAAAGAACCTTGTTTCAAATTTCGGAAGAAGTTTTCATTATGAAATTAATCATTCTGATGAAGTAGTTTTTGATCAATTTTCCAGGTTAGCAAGCCCCGAAATGATTGCAATGGAACATACCGTTAGTAAAAGTAAAACCGAAGTTAAGCCTTACAAAAAAAAGTCTTCTTTTTCATATAACTACTTACCAGTAGTACCATATGTTGCACCAAGAACAAAAAAACTAAAAATTATAAATTTTACTAAAAAATTAGATCAAGAAATCTTACAATTAGTGAATGTTTTTAAATCATTAAGGTTACAACCTGATGAAATTAATCTGGCTGAAATTGAGTCATTTTTGAAACCGGGAGTAGAGAGTTTTAGTATTGATAATGACCAATTAATTGATCACACTTCTTTAAGGTTTCAATTTATTGAAGAATTAAAAAATGCAATTATATTTCTCCCACTTAAACCACCAATGCAATATTATTACGTTTCAAGTCCTTATGGTTATAGGATTCATCCAAAAACAAAATTAAAACAAATGCATTATGGGATTGACATGGCTGGTACCTGGCAGGAAGAGGTCAGAGCACCTGCTGATGGTTTTATAGTTTCAGCAGGAAGAAATGGTTCTTTTGGAAAATCTATTAAAATAATGCATAAGCATGGCGTCTCAACAATTTACGGCCACTTACACAAACTAACGGTTAAAAAGGGAAGTTTTGTTAGTGAGGGTGATATAATTGGAAAAATGGGGTCGACGGGAAGGGCTGTTGGTGCTCATTTACATTATGAAATTAAAGTTAATAATAAACCTGTAAACCCTTACAACTTCATATCAATTGGCAGAGAGTTAATAAGTAGTTCAATACTCAGAAGATAATGGCATTAATATTGCTCATTGTTTTCTATGAAAATACTCAAAAGTTTATTTTTGATATGCCTTTTAATTTATTTCAAACCTGTATACTCAAATTCAACAACTGATTGTTTTAATTTTACTGAGAAATACGGAAAACAATTCAATATTCCCGATAAACTATTAACATCAATTTCATTAGTTGAGTCAGGAATAAAGAAAAATAATAGGTTTATTTCATGGCCATGGACTTTGAATGTTGCAGGAAAATCGAAGTTTTTTGACAACAAAAATGAAGCATTAGATTTTTTGAAAAAAAATTATAAAAATAAAAATATTGATGTTGGATGTATGCAAATAAGTTTGAAGTATCATTTAAAAGAATTTGATAGCCTTGAGAATGTATTGGATCCTGATAAAAACGTAAAATATGCCGCGAAATTTTTGAAAAAATTATTTTCAAAACACAAAAGATGGAATGAGGCAATATCACGGTATCATTCCTCAGTACCAAAAAGAAAAAAACAATATTTAACAAGAGTAAAAAATTATTGGGCAGACATAAGGCAAAAAAAACTAATTTTAAAACCTAATCCTAATAACAGAAAAAAAGAAAAGATTGAATTTTTTAGAAAAGAACTAAGCAACCAATTAAACCGCTTAGAAAGTTAATAATGGCAGGAAATTTGCAGTATTAAACTATGATAAGGAGAAAAAAATGAATCAAAATAAACAAAGTGTAAAAAATGTAAACGTTGATGAAAAGTTAAATTGTAATAGTATGTTTATTAAAATTTCACATTACGAGGATGACAAATTATTGAAAACAGAAACATTTCCGATGATTCATTTCCTTGAAGCTTTCGAAAGTCAATTTAAAAAAATACGATACAATTAAATTTAAATATTTGAATTTAATATATTTTTATTACTTTATTGATTAATATTTTAGACGTTAACATTTAATATAAAAATATA
>NZFP01000036.1 GCA_002689325.1 Rickettsiales bacterium | reverse complement strand
TTTAATACCAATTATTAAAATCATAACTGAAAGAGCTAAAAAGGTTATAGTTTCATTAAAATGTAATTGATTAATCTTTTTATCTATATTTGGGTTAATTGGTCCTAAAAAAACTTTTTTGTACAAAAGAAGCATATACGTTGCAGCTAATATAACTCCAAACGAAGATATAAAAGCCACCAAAGTACTTCTACTATAAACAGACACCAGAGTTAAAAACTCGCCAATAAACCCTGAACTTCCAGGAAAACCAATAGCTCCAAGAGTAAAAATAAGAAAAAAAACTGATATTTTAGGAATCTTTTGACTTAATCCTCCAAAGTAATTAATTTCTTTTGTTTTGTATCTGTCATAAATAGAACCAATACAAAAGAACAACGCTGCAGAAATTATACCGTGAGATATCATCTGAACTATTGCGCCATGAAGACCTTGCATATTTGCTGAAAAAATTCCTAATGTAACAAAACCCATGTGCGCGACTGAGGAATAAGCAATTAGTTTTTTCATATCTTCTTGAACAATAGCTATGAAAGAAGTGTAAATAATTGCTATAACTGATAAAAAATAAATAAATGGGGTAAAAAAGATTGAAGCGTCTGGTAAAAAAGAAAGATTAAATCTTATAAAACCATAACCACCCAACTTGAGAAGAATTCCTGCCAAAATTACTGAGCCCTCAGTTGGTGCTTCAACATGAGCATCTGGCAGCCATGTATGAAAAGGCCACATTGGTATTTTTACAGCAAAAGATGCAAAAAAAGCTAACCACAACCAAACTTGTATATAGAATGGTAGAGTATAATCAAGAAGTCTTGCAATACTTGTGGTTCCAAATTCTTGATATAAAAAGATTATCGCAATTAACATCAACACCGAACCAAGTAATGTATAAAGAAAAAATTTATATGCAGAATAAACTCTTCTATCTCCACCCCAGAATCCGATAATCAAATACATAGGAATTAAAATTGATTCAAAAAAGATATAAAATGAAAACAGATCTATAGCACTAAATGTTCCCACCAAAAAAGATTCTAATAAAATAAAAGAAGCAAGATACATTCTCATATTTTTTTTTTTTTGAGGATAAATATAAATTACACACAACAAGATTAAAAAAGTAGATAAAACAATAAATGGCATCGAGATGCCATCAACACCTAAAGTAAATTTAAGGTTATCACTATTAAACCAATCAAATGAATTAACAAACTGAAAATGTGGTATATCTTTATTAAAATTTAAAGGAAGATATAACGAAAGCAGAAAATTACTCAATGATGTCCAGATAGCTGACTTTTTTGATTGAATTGAATTATCATCATTTTCCGAAGACATTAGAATAAATAAAAGTCCAATCAAAGGGAGACAAATAAGAATAGGTAATATGGGTAAATTGATCATTAAAATATATAGGTGTATAAACTAATTAATAAGGTAAGGCCTATTATAATGGACAATACATAGTGATAGAGGAAACCAGATTGAAGCTTAGAAATTAAAAAGCTAAATGAATAAATGATTTTACTAAAGCCGTTTGGACCAAGGTTGTCAATTAATTCATTGTCAACCGACTTCCAGAAACCTTTACCAAAATAAAAGGTTGGTCTTACAAAAATCCTTTCATATAGTTGATCAACATACCACTTATTTTTAAAAAAATTATAAATAAAGCTTAGTTTTAGTTTTAAAAAAGGAATAATATTTCTAAATGAAAAGTAAAGAAAGAGAATTATTATTGCCCCTATTATGATCATTAGTAAAGGAAGTTTTTTGAAAAAAACAGGAACATTTTGCTTAATAAAAGATGCATCTAATGATTTATCAACATACATTGTGCTGGACCACATTTCTAAAAAATTTATTTCAATAAAAATTGAATTCATTAACATTCCAAAGAAAATTGCAAAAACTGATAAAATTACTAATGGTAAAATCATTATCAAAGGAGACTCATGAATATGGGCTATAACTTTCTCATCAGCTAAGTTTTCACGATGAAAAACATATACAAGAAGTCTAAGTGTATAAATAGATGTAAATAAAACTCCAATCACACCCATTAAAAAGAAATGGAATGAATATTTAAAATCATTCAAATATATTATCTCAAGAATTAAGTCCTTTGAATAATAACCACTTAGAAATGGTAAACCAATTAATGACAGAGATCCTATTAGCATAGTTATGTATGTAAGAGGTATTTTATTATACAATCCACCCATTTTTTTTATATCTTGTTCGTCTGACATAGAGTGAATTACTGACCCCGCTCCTAAAAATAAAAGGGCTTTAAAAAAAGCATGTGACAACAAATGAAAGTAAGCAAGGGTGTATGCTGATGAGCCTATGGCCATAAACATATAACCCAATTGACTACAAGTTGAGTAAGCAATGATTCTTTTAATATCGTTTTGAAAAACTGCTACTGAGGAAGCAAATATACAGGTAATCGAACCAACAACTAGGATTAAATTCAAAGAAAACTGAGATGACTCAATTAACGGAGACATTACAATCAATAGAAAAACACCTGCGGTTACCATAGTAGCAGCGTGAATCAATGCTGAAACTGGTGTGGGACCCTCCATTGCATCCGGCAACCAAACATGTAAACCAAATTGTGCTGATTTACCCATACAACCAATGAATAAAAGTATACTTATTAATGAAAGTGAATGTATATTAAACCCTAAAAAATTAAAATAAGATTCATATTGTGAATTAATTAAAATTTTTATTTCATTTATATTCAAAGTTCCAAAAACAATAAAAGTTGTAAACAAAGCTAATAATAATCCCACATCACCGACTCTATTAACAATAAAAGCTTTTAAAGCAGCAATATTAGCTTTTTCTCTATAATTCCAAAACCCAATTAATAGATAAGAAGTTAAACCAACTCCCTCCCAACCTAAAAAAAGCTGAAGAAGATTTGAAGATGATACTAAAAAAAGCATGAAAAAAGTAAAAAGACTTAAATATGCCATAAATAGTATTTTTTTGGGATCTTTCTCCATGTAACCAACTGAATAAATGTGAATCAAAGTGGATACCAAGTTTACCATCAACACCATTGAGGAAGTAAGAATGTTTAATTGCAGAGACCAATCTAAACTCAAATTACCAGAATCAATCCATCTACTTATTAAGATAGTTGACTCACCGTTAATCTTAACAAATATTAATGAACAAAAAGACAAAATCGTAGCAATGATCATCAATATACACGACAAAAGATTCAAATATTTTTTTGAAAGTTTATTCTGAAGAAAAACACACACTAAAAAACTAAAAAGTGGGAGGAATACGGAAACTAAAAACAATTTTAACCCTTTAATTTACTGATAGTATCAATACTAATAGAGGAAGTTTTTTTAAAAAAAATAGTTAAAATCGCTAAGCCAATTGCCGCCTCTGCTGCAGCTACAACAAAAATAAATAGTGAAAAAATTTGACCTGACAGATCATTGAGCAAATAAGAAAAACCAACAAAATTAATATTAGCGGAAAGTAACATCAGTTCGATTGACATTAAGATGGTAATGATATTTTTTCTATTTACAAAAATACCAAGAAAGCCAATTGCAAAAACCGAAGTCGATAAGATTAAAAAATGAATATGCTGCATAATTAATTTAGTTTAATGATAGTTTTTTTGTCAACATTTTTTTGGTCAATTGATGAAATACTTTTTGAGTTCTTAAAGTCACTATGAGCAAGAACTATTGCACCTATCATTGCTAGTAAAAGTAAAAACCCTGAAATTTGAAAAATAATAAAATAATCAGTATAAAGAAAAAAACCTATAGATTTCGTGTTATCCATACCAAGATTCATTATTTCATTAATTTTTATTAATCCACTTTCAGGAAAAATAATCTTATCCGAACTAAAAATCATGAAAAGTTCAATTAAAAAAATTGAGATTAATAACAGACCAAATGGAAAATATCTTAAAAAACCTTCTTTAATGATTGACTCTGAAATATTTAACATCATAACTACAAATAAAAATAAAACTGCAACTGCACCAACATAAACTATAAGAAGTGTCATAGCTAAGAATTCAGCTTTGAAAATCAAAAATATGATAGCCGCATTAAAAAAAGTAAAAATTAAGAATAAAACTGAATGAACTGGATTTGAAACAAAAACAACCAAGAAACTTGATAAAATAACTACAAAGGAAAAAAAATAAAAAAAATATAAAATCATAAATATTTTGATTCCTTTTTTAAATTTCTACTAATTTCCATTTCCCATTTATCACCATTTTCTAATAGTTTTTTTTTATTATATATTAGCTCTTCTCTAGTTTCTGTGGCAAATTCAAAATTTGGACCCTCAACTATTGCATCAACAGGACATGATTCTTGACAATATCCACAGTAAATACATTTTGTCATATCAATATCATATCTAGTTGTTTTCCTTGATCCATCCTTTCTCGGTTCAGATTCTATTGTGATAGCCTGAGCAGGGCAAATAGCTTCACATAATTTACACGCAATACATCTTTCCTCCCCAGAGTCATATCTTCTGAGTGCGTGTTCACCCCTAAATCTCGAACTTAGAATACCTTTTTCAAAGGGATAGTTAATTGTTACTTTGGGTTTAAAAAAATATTTAAGAGTTAAAAATAAGCCTGATATTATCTCAATTAAAAAGAACTCTTTTAAAACAAACACTATTTTATTTAAATTCTTCATTAATCTATTATCTAGTTTTGAAAATAAATAACAACAGATGATGTAATTATTATCCAAATCAATGATAAAGGAAGGAAAACTTTCCAACCTAGTCTCATTAACTGATCATATCTATATCTTGGAAGCGTGGCTCTCACCCAGAGAAAAAGAAATAGTAAGAATGTGACTTTTAATAAAAACCAAATAAAGCCCGGGATATTTTGAAAAAAGTCAATGTCTACAGGTGGCAACCATCCACCCAAAAAAAGAATAGTTGACATCGAGCTCATCAGAATCATGTTTCCATATTCGCCCAGAAAAAAAAGTCCAAATGACATTGAGGAATATTCAACATTATAACCAGCTACCAATTCTGCTTCTGCTTCGGGAAGGTCAAAAGGTGCCCTGTTTGTTTCAGCTAAAGTAGATATAAAGAAAATTATAAACATTGGAAAATGGGGTATTACATACCACATGTTTTGTTGTTTCATAACAATTTCGCTAAGGTTTAATGAACCGGATGTTATCAAAACAGAAATAATTATAAGACCAATGGATACTTCATATGAAATCATTTGGGCAGCTGATCTAAGTGCACCAAGAAATGCATATCTAGAATTACTAGCCCAACCAGCCATTATTATTCCATATACACCAAGAGATGAGATAGCAAAAATATACATTACACCAACATTAATATCAGCAAGAACAATTTTGTAATCAATTGGTATGACCGCCCAGCCAATTAAAGCTAGTGTAAAAGTAATAATTGGTGAAAGGATAAAAATTACTTTATTAGAATTTTCAGGAAAGATAGTTTCTTTAGTTAATAACTTGATTCCATCTGCAATAGGTTGAAATAGACCAAATGGACCAACAACATTTGGCCCTTTTCTTAATTGTATTGCACCAATAACTTTTCTTTCAAAATAAGTTAGGTAAGCAATAAAAACCAATAGTGGGATAACTATGAGCAAAATTTTAAAAACAATAATTAAAATATCAAGAAGCATTTATTTAGTTTCTTTCATAAAAGCTAATGAACACTTTGACATTATCTCTGAGTTTCTGCTAACTGAATCAGTCATATAAAAATTTGAAATATTTGATTTCATTTCTTGATTTGAAAATTTATATTTAACTTGTTTTTTTTTATTTATTTTTGACCACTTAATTTCATTGATATTACCTAAATGGTCATGATTCAAAAACATTTTTTCTCTTAAATCATTAAAACTGGAAAAGTCCTCTAAATTAAACAGTTTGGATAGCTTATTAATGAATTCCCATGAATGATTTACATCTTCAAGTGGTAACTTAATCTGACTTGAAATTTGAGGTCTGCCCTCAAGGTTTACATATATTCCCTCCTTCTCAGTAAAGCAGCTCATTGGTATTATTAAATCAGCTCTTTTGACAGCTTCATCACCGTGATGCCCATGATAAATTACAAAAGTTTTTTTTGGTATTTTCTCAAAATTAATTTCATCTGCACTCATTAAATATAAAATTTTGAATTTACCATCATATATTTGCTTGATTAAAGATCTAGAAATATTTTTTTTATTATAAAATCCAAGATCAAGAGCACCAACCCTTCCAGAAAATGTTTGTAAAACGTTGAAACCATTCCAGTCAGGATTTTTTAAATTTTTTTGATAAAAATTTAAACAATAATTAAAAATATCAGCGGCATCATCTCTACACATTGCACCCTGACCCAAAATAAAGATTGGTTTTTTGGATTTTTTAAAAAAATCTAAATTTTTCTTTTCATTTAATTTTTTTAACGAAGAAGACGTTCCTCCTAGAAAATTTACTGAAAAGTTTAAGTTGAAATTACCAATACTGAAAATATTATAACTTTTTGGTGAGGATAAAAATCTTTGTCTAATTCTTGATGACAAAATTGGTGCTTCTTTTTTTATATTTGTCCCAACTAAAAGACATAGATCTGAATCATCAATTCCTTTGATGGTAGAATTAAAAATATAAGAAAATCTCTGCGAAGGAATAAAAAATGAGTCATCTTGTCTGCAGTCATAATTTTCTATTCCTAGTTGATCAAGAAATTTTTTAAACGAAAATATAGATTCACAATCAAGTGTATTTCCTACTAAAGCTGCAATATTTGAAGGCTTTGTATTTGATAAGTTATAGTGAATAGCTTTTATTATGTTTTCTTCGGATTCTTCAATCAACTTTCCATTTGCATTCCGCAAATAACATCTATCAATTCTTTGATTGTTTATTCCATCATAGGCAAATCTAGTTTTATCAGAAATCCACTCATCATTTATTTCTTCATTAATTTTTGGTAAAACTCTCAAAATTTTTTCACTTTTTGAATCAATTCTAATACTGCTACCAACAGCATCAAAAACATCAATTGTCTCAGTTTTTTTTAGTTCCCAAGGTCTTGCTACGAATTCATATGGTTTTGAAGTCAGTGCTCCAACAGGACATAGATCAATTACATTTCCAGACATCTCGAAATCCATTGATTCTTCAAGATAAGTTGTGATTTCAGTATCCTCACCTCTTCCTATTGCACCTAGTTGGGTTTCATTTCCTGCAATTTCTTCTGAAAAACGAACGCACCTTGTACAATGTATGCACCTTGTCATATGTGTTTGGATAAGGGGTCCTAAATTTTTATCTTTAACTGCCCGCTTTTGCTCAACAAAACGACTTATTCCAGTGCCATAGGCCATTGCTTGATCTTGAAGATCACATTCACCACCTTGATCGCATATTGGACAATCCAGAGGATGATTGATTAATAAAAATTCCATCACACCTTTTCTGGCTTTTACAACCATCTCAGATTCAGTTTTAATTTTCATCCCCTCAGCAACAGGCATTGCACACGAAGCAACTGGTTTGTTAGAATTTTCCATTTCAACAAGACACATTCTGCAGTTTCCTGCAATGGAAAGCTTTTCATGATAACAAAACCTTGGGATTTCAATACCAGCAAACTCGCATGCTTGAATCACCGTGATACCATCTTCTACATCATAGGCTTTGTCATCTATAAAAATCTGAACCATTTAAGCAACCTTATTAACTTTTTTTGGTTTCTTTAATAAATCATCTTTAAAGTGCCTTAATAGCCCTTGGATTGGCCATGCAGCTGCATCACCCAGTGCACAAATTGTGTGGCCTTCGATTTGTTTAGTTACTTTTTGAAGAAGATCTAACTCCTCAGCAGTGGCACCATTTTTATAAATTCTTTCCATCATTCTCATTAACCAACCAGTTCCTTCTCTACAAGGGGTACATTGCCCACATGATTCATGTTTATAGAACTCAGAAAGTCTTAAGATTACTTTGGTAATATTAACGTTTTTATTTATTACAATTATACCAGCAGTTCCTAGCGCTGATCCAGCATCTTTCAATGAATCAAAATCCATTAACACATCTTCACATAAATGTTTAGGTAAAAGTGGAACCGAGGAGCCACCAGGAATTACTGCTTGTAAATTATCCCAACCACCGATAACATCACCAGCATACTTTTGAATAAGATACTTTAAGGGTACGCCAAGTTCTTCCTCAACATTACATGGAGTATTTACATGACCAGATATACAAAAGATCTTAGAACCAGTATTATTTTTTCTACCTAATTTACTAAACCAGTCGTGTCCTCTTCTTATTACAGTGGGAACTACTGCTATGGTTTCCACATTATTTACAGTTGTGGGCATACCATAAAGCCCTACACTTGCAGGAAAGGGTGGCTTTAATCTAGGTTGACCTTTCTTTCCTTCCAAGCTTTCAATTAGAGCTGTTTCTTCTCCACAAACATATGCACCTGACCCGTAATGTAAGTAGAGATCAAAATCAAAATTGGAACCTTTTACATTTTTTCCAAGTAAATTGTTTTTGTAAGCCTCATCAATTGCTTTTTGAAGAATTGATGCTTCATTAAAAAACTCTCCTCTAATATAAATATAACACTTAGTTGCTCTAATCGCATAACCTGAAATTAAACAACCTTCAATGAGTTTATGAGGTTCATTTCTGATAATATCTCGATCTTTACATGTCCCTGGTTCACCTTCATCTGCGTTAATTACTAAATAATGCTGTTTATCTCTAGATTTTGGCATAAAGTCCCACTTCATTCCGGTTGAGAAACCTGCTCCCCCCCTACCTCTTAAACCAGATTCTTTAATTATATTTATGATCTCTTGAGGTTCTTTCTTCAAAGTTTTCTTGATATCTTTCCAATCTCCCCTCCCTATTGCAGACTTGAGAAAAGGATCATCACGACCATAAAGGTTTTTAAAAATTATGTTATCTTTTTTTATCATTAGAAACCTTTCGAGGTTCCGAACCTTTTCTTCCAGATTGAGAACCAATTTTAATTTTTCTTTTGTTAGTCATATTATTTATTAATTTATCTGTTGAATTTAAATCTAAATCTTCGTAATAATCTTGATTTATTTTTACAACTGGAGCATTTACACAAGCTCCTAAACATTCAACTCTGTTGAGTGAGAACATTTTATCTTTTGAAATCCCGCCAACTTGAACAGCTAGTTTTTTTTCACAAAATGATAGTATATCATCTGAGCCTCTGAGCATACAAGGTGAGGTTGTACAAACTTCAATGTGAAACTCACCAACAGGGGAAAGGTTATACATGGAATAAAATGTAGCTATTTCTAAAACCTTTATTTCAGGGATCTCTAAAAAACTAGCAACATATTCAATCGCTTTTTTTGGTAACCATCCATTATTTTGATTTTGAGCTATTGATAATAGTGGCATTATCGAACTTTCTTTGTAATTTTTAGGATAAATTTTTAAAATTTCTTTTACCAATGTCATATTTCGCTTATCAAAACAAAATTCCTTAGGTTGAACATTTTCCTCAGCAATTTTTTTAAAAGTTGTTTGACTCATCTATCAATCTCTCCAAAAACAATATCAAGACTTCCAATAATTGCTACCAGGTCTGATAGCATATGACCTTTAGATAGAAATTCAGTAGCCTGAAGAAAGGGAAAGCCAGGAGATCTAATTTTGCATCTATAAGGTTTATTTGTTCCATCTGAAATTAAAAGAACCCCAAATTCACCTTTGGGGGCTTCAACAGCAGTGTAGGTCTCCCCGGGCGGAACATGAAACCCTTCTGTGAAAAGCTTAAAATGGTTGATTAAAGACTCCATGGATTCTTTCATAATTTCTCTTTTTGGAGGAACCACTCTAGGGTCTTTACTTATTGAAGGTCCATCAGGAATATTTTTTAAACATTGTCGAATTATTGAAACAGATTGCCTCATTTCTTCAACTCTAATAAGAAATCTTTCAAAACAGTCACCATTTGAGCCTGTTGGTACCTTGAAATCCATTTCATTGTAACAATCATATGGCTGCTTTTTTCTTAAATCCCAGTTCAAGCCTGAGGCCCTAATACAGGGTCCAGAAAAACCCCATTCAAGTGCATCATCAACAGAAATTTTACCAATTCCAACTGATCTTTGTCTAAAAATTCTATTTTTTTCAATTAATTTTTCAGTATCATCTATATGTGAAATAAATTTTTCACAGAAATTCTCAATATCATCACAAAGTCCATCAGGGATATCTCTATGAACACCTCCAGGTCTAAAATATGCTGAATGTAATCTTGAACCCGAAACCCTCTCATAAAACTCCATTAGTATTTCTCTATCTTCAAATAACCATAAAAAAGGTGTCATCGCGCCAACATCTAAAGCAAATGTAGTTATGTTGAGAATATGATTCAGGATTCTTGTTATTTCTGAGAATAAAACCCGAATATACTGACCTCTTCTTGGAACTTCTATTTGCAACAATTTTTCAACTGCTAATGCATAAGCATGCTCTTGACACATCGGTGAAACATAATCAAGTCTATCAAAATAAGGTAAAGCTTGAATATAAGTTTTATTTTCGATGAGTTTTTCTGTTCCCCTATGTAATAAGCCTATGTGGGGATCGGCTCTTTCAACTATTTCTCCATCAAGTTCAAGAACTAATCTTAACACGCCATGCGCAGCTGGGTGCTGAGGACCAAAATTAAGGGTATAGTTCTCTGTTTTAGTCATCAAGTTTCTCGGATTTTTCATCACCCGGGAGATATTTAGACATTCCTTCCCACGGACTCAAATTATCAAAATTTCTGTATTCTTGCTCAAGTTTTACTGGCTCACTAACGACCTTACCTAACTCATCATCAAACTTCACTTGAGTAAAACCTGTTAAAGGAAAATCTTTTCTGAGAGGGTGACCTACAAAATCATAATCAGTCAATATTCTTCTTAAATCTGGATGACCAATGAATCTTATTCCAAATAAATCCCATGCTTCTCTTTCGTACCAATTAGCACAGGGAAAAATTTCTGTCACAGAGCTAACAGGTTTATCAGAAGAAACCCAGGTTTTAATTTTTATCCTAAAATTTTTAGAAACACTTAATAGATTATAAATTAATAGAAACCTTTTCTCTTCATTGGGATAGTCAACCGCAGTGAAGTCAATAAGTGTGTGCATGTTGAAAGAAGGGTTATCTTTAAAAAACATTAATGTTTTAAGTATGTTTTTATCCTGAATAAAAATGCTAATTTCATCATTTGAGATGTTTATCTTAAACTTACAAAATGTCATTAAACTTTTTATTAAGTCTTTCATCTCCAAAATAAATTTATTGTGTTTTCTCTTGCTCATGATCTGTATATTTTGTTATCTCTCATTATTTTTTTTTGAAGTTGAAGTATACCATATAACAATGCTTCAGCGGTTGGTGGACAACCTGGAACATAAATATCAACGGGAACAATTTTATCACAACCTCGCACAACTGAATATGAATAGTGGTAATATCCTCCCCCATTAGCACAACTACCCATGGAAATAACCCACCTTGGTTCAGGCATTTGATCATAAACTTTTCTCAAAGCCGGTGCCATTTTATTAGTTAGGGTTCCGGCAACAATCATAACGTCAGACTGCCTGGGGCTAGGTCTAAACACAACACCAAACCTATCAAAATCATATCTACTAGCAGCGGACTGCATCATTTCAACAGCACAGCAGGCCAATCCAAAGCTCATTGGCCAAAGCGAACCAGATCTTGCCCAATTGATTAGATCATTTACTTTTGTTATTAAAAAACCATGCTTTGAAATATGCTTTTCCATTTGATCATAGTTTTTTGCATCAATTTTTTTTAATTCCAATCTAATGCTCCTTTCAACCATTCATATATGAAACCAACCGTTAAAACAAAAAGAAAAAACATCATTGACCAAAAGCCAAAAATTCCAATTTCTTTGAATGCAACTGCCCATGGAAATAGGAATATAATTTCTAAGTCAAAGATAATAAATAAAATGGCAACTAAATAAAATTTGACTTCAAACTTTCCTCTTGTTTCATCAAAAGGTTCAAAGCCACACTCATACGTTGAGTTTTTTTCAGCATATGGTGACTTTTTACCAACTATTATAGATAGGAAAAATGCCCCAAAAGAAAAAATTAAGGCAAACACAAGAAAAATAAGAATTGGTAAATATTCTATCATGCTACTAATATAGTTAAGTATTCTAAAAATTACATCCTTGAACTAATATAGTTAAATATTTTAAAAATTACATCCTTGAATAATATAATTAAGAATTTTAAAATTTCATCAGTTGTTCATAATTTCATAAACTCTGTCAATACTTTCTTTAAATATAGGGTAATCCGCTGAATTTTTTAGAGTATTTGAAGTTATTGATTTAATTGTATTAGATAAAAAATCACACCCTACCATTTTTTCTCTTCCTTTGTAATGATACCATAAACCACCTTCACCTACTTTACAAAATGAGCTTTCGTCAATATATACTTGCTTTAACTGAATAATTTTCGCATTAAACCCAAGAGACCTTAGTACGTTTAATGCAAGTGGAACATTTAACAAAGGCACCTCATATATTTTTGAAGTACTAGAAATAACTATTGTCTCATTACTCCCCAATAGACCTTTCTTTGAGTAAGGGACAAAAATAAATAATTCTCTCTGACTATTATCCGTTATTCTTCCACCTAAAAGAGAAAAAGCTAAAAGTTTTGATTCAGCAACATCAGCAACACTAACCATTGAATTTTCACCAAAAAAAAGTGTTCTAACTTCTTGCGGTAATAAAGATTCAATAATATTTTGTTGGTAACCATAATCATCATACAAAGATTTGATGGCCATGTCTAAAGACATAGGAGATGGAACTATTTGAGTTCTAATAAATTCCTGAGCAATATTATTTTGCTTATTAACAGCAGTTGCATATAACCTTAGAATTTTATCAAAGGAAATTTCATAATATCCAAGGACTTGATCACCAAATAGTGTAAAAAACTCACATTTTTCAGGGTGTTTTAGGAGAATTTTTGACGATCTGTCAAGAAGTGATGCAAGAGTAGCACCGCCAAGACTTGCAAATTTATCAATGTCTATTTTTACAGTTCTTTCATCTTTTAGTTGCAAAGAGTAAAATCTAATGCCCTTGTGTTTTATCTCCTCATCAGTTAATGGAGGACCAGATTCAAATTCTTTAGATGTTGGGTTAAATTTTCTTAATTTAAAATTTAATAGAGTAATTAATTCTGAATCTTTGGATAAGGAGCATTCAAGATCTTCTTCAGATTGTGAGATGCCGTTTGGTGGTGAAAAATCTGAGTCATCATCATTCTGTTCCTGAGCAAAAACAGAAAAATAAAAAAATATAACTAGTAAGAGAAACGATCTATAAAACATTTATATAAAGTATAATATAATTTATTTAATTTTTTTAGACCTAAATTTTTTGGCGGGAGTGACGGGACTCGAACCCGCGGCCTCCTGCGTGACAGG
>NZFP01000035.1 GCA_002689325.1 Rickettsiales bacterium | reverse complement strand
CCTTCTGGTGGGGGTCCCATATCACCTTCTGGTGGAGGTCCCATATCACCTTCTGGTGGAGGTCCCATATCACCTTCTGGTGGAGGTCCATCACCAAATGCAGCATCAACACTTTCGCCTGCTGCATCGAATGCTTCCATAGGTTCCATGCCACTTTCGATAGCTGAATCAAAACCTTCCTGAGCAGCGTTAGCCATAGTATCTACCATTTCTGGGGGAGCACCCATTTCAGTCATTGCCCCACCTGCCGCTTCAATAGCTGCAGATGCTGCTTCTGATGGATCAGCACCACTTTCGATAGCTGCAGTATATGCTTCTTCAGCTGCACTTCCTGCTACATCTTCCATGGCATCCATTTGTTCTTCAGTCATGCCTTCAGGCATGCCCATTTCTTCGGCCATTTTATTATCCTTTTACTAAAATTAAATTGTTGCGAATACTTATAATTAAGTCAATACAGAGTTCTATATTATTTAGTTTAAAAAAAATTTCAACAAAAATTTTTTATAAACCTAAATACTGAAAATTAAGGAGACCACATTGATTAAGTAAGTCAAATGAAGAAACAATTAATTGAAATTGAGCGTTAACTAAGTTTGACTCTGATTGAGTAAGTTCTTTCTCTGCATCAAGAATATTTAAAGTTGTTCGTGTTCCTACGCCAGCTTCTTTTGTTACCCCCTCTACTGCCATTACATTAGACTCTACTGACAATTCCAATGAACCAATACTTGACTTTGTGCTTTCTATTTTTTTCCATGTGGACTGAATTTGAAAAATTAAGTCAAGCTTCTTAGATTCAAGAGATTTAAAAGAAGAAATTGCTGAATTTTTTGATTTTTCTAAATTGTAAAAGTTATGTCCTTTGTTAAAAATTGGTAATGATAAAGAAGCAGTAACTTCGTAACTGTCTTTCCTTTCCAATGTTCTTGATGATTTAAGAGACTTACCAACTGAACCTGATACAGAAAATTCAGGTGCAAAATTTAGGCGACTTTTTTTTATATCAAATTTTGAATTTTCATATGCATATTTTAATTGGATAAAATCGGGGTTATTTTTTAAACCAATCTCAATTGACTCTTTAAGAGAAAGAGGTATTTCGGGGATCTCTCCAAACTTTGACCAATCTTTAGGATTTGCTGCGGTTATTTTTTCATCATCTGAATCAAACCATTTAATTTTTGGATCTCGTCCAACAACAGCTTTGAAGTCTGATATTGAAATATCTAGATTATTTTCAGCTTCAATTCTTTTTGAAGTGGCTTCAGCTAAACGCGCTTTTGCTTGAAATACATCTGTTTTAGTTACATCCCTAAATTCAAATCTTTTTTCAGTTGCCTCTAATTTTTTGATTAAGTTTTCCTCATTTTTTTTGGATACATCAAGTAAAAAATAATTCTTTAGTACAGTATAATATGCTTTACTCGCTCTTAATAAAACAGATTGAGTTACAGATTGATCTTTAAGTTGGGAAATTTTAAGATTATTTCTTGATTGTTTTAGTGTAACCATTTTTGCATAACTCAATGGTTGTGTTAAATCTATATCAAAGGTTGTTGGACTTAGTGTCGTATCACCTCTACTAGACGTGTCGGGAAAACTACGACTGATATTCCTTCCTTGGGATGATGAAAACTCTAAAGAAGGAAGAAAGTCTGTTTTTGAAATCTGAAGATCTCTTTTTGCATTCTCAAGATCTTTTTTGCTTTTTTTTATATCTGGAAAATAATTATAAGCATCCCTCAAAACATCACTCAGTTCTTCAGCTTCTGAAAAAGTGGTGAAAAGCATAAGAAACAGGAGTAAAAGCTTATGACTGCGATACATAATAAAATTTAGATTTTTACTTTAAAAAATCTCCTCACTAATTTTGTATAACAATTCTTAAAAGATTTCATTAATTAATTTTTTTCTTTAATTTATAGTTTCTTTGTATTATAAGCAAAAAATACGGGGAGTAGCGCAGCCTGGTAGCGCATCTGTTTTGGGAACAGAGGGTCGCAGGTTCAAATCCTGTCTCCCCGACCACTTGTATGCAGTTAAGAAAGCAAGTAATATAATTCAATTAAGGGAGGAAATTATATGAAAACTTTACTTGTAATTTTAATAATTTTATTTTCAAAAGTATCGTATTCTAATGATTATTTTAATGCTTTAGAACTTTTTAACAAAAGAAAAATTAATGAGTCTGTTAAGTTATTTCAAAATGTAGCAAAAGATGAAAAAAACTTAAAAAGAAGTGACGCAATGTTTAACCTAGCAGTTATTTTTGATAATGGGCTTGGAATATCAGCAAACAAAACAAGAGCTTTGTTTTATTATGAAGCTGCTTCAGATCTTTCAAATGTATATGCACAGTACAATCTTGGTTGGAAATACTTCAATGGTGAAAATGTTAATAAAGATGTAATTAAGGCTTTTCAGCTTTATAAAGCAGCTTCTGATGATGGTCATCCACAAGCAATGTACAATTTAGCTCATATGTATTACTCAGGCATAGGGACAGTTAAGAATTTAAAACTAGCTTATAAAACTTTTTTAAATGCTAAAATTAATGGAATAAATGAAAGTAATTATTTTATAGATAAAATTACACAAGAAATAACGCCACAGGAATTACTAGTTTTAACAGAAGAATTTTCTTCTCTTATAGAGGAAAAAATTCCTCTACCTGTAGTATCAGACGATGATATTCAAAGGAATTAGTTTGATATAAATTTGCTTAGAAATTTTAGTATTACTAAAATGACATAAAACGATATTAAAAAAATTAGTATAAGCAACGATTTCGAGTTTTTGGTGTTTTTTAATATAAACTTGTTGCAACAGTATGTATCAATAGATGCTAATAAAATGGCTAGAATATATATATTCATGAAATAAATAATAAATATTTTTAAAATAAATTTTACTTTATAATGTACTGATTTATTATTAAATTATATTCCTCCCCATTTTATCAAAAAGGCGTTTTTTAACGCCTTTTTGTGCATTTGAAGGAATCAATAAAATTTTTATCATAAACCAGCCACTTATTTGACCCTATATTAAATGAACTTGTATAGTCGTAGACTTTATTATGCATTACAATCTCATAATTGTTAAATATTATTAAATTATCAAACGGCTGACCGGATAAATTCTCAACAGTTTTATTTTCAAAATTAATAATTTTTGAAAACCTTTTATTTAAATTATGATTAAATGGTTCTCTCGAGGTCTCACAGATTATTTTCATATCTTTAGAAAATAAATGAAAAGGTAAGCATATCAAAAAAATAAAAAAAAACTTCATATTAATGGCGACCCCGGTACGATTCGAACGTACGACCTACTGCTTAGAAGGCAGTTGCTCTATCCAGCTGAGCTACGGGGCCGAAAATCTCATTGATATTTTATACTTAAAGAAAAAAGAAATGAAAGTTTTATAAATCTTTTTTCGGAGGAACAAATTTTTTGCTTTTTCTATCGAACCTTCCAGTTACCCATCTATGAGTTTTATATGACCAATAACTATGACCACCTTCTTCAATCGATAATAATTCAATATATTTGGACCTAGGTTTATTTTTTACAATACTTGCCTCATAGATCAATTTTACAGTCGGATCTTTCAAGTCGGGGGTTGGTGTACTAATAGATTTAATAAATCCTCTTAATGAAACCAATGCGACTCTTGCCCTCTGTTTTGAAACTTTTTCCACAGATTTTATTAATTTCCCTACCCAATATAAATATATATTAAAATAATCCGTTGAAGTTTTATAACTGAATGAATAATTTTTTGGTTTTTTTAAAAATTTTTTTTCTTTTTTTACATTTATTAGATCCACTTGATCAAAATGCTCAATTGAAAAGTCTAGTTCTTTAATTGCCTTTGATTTATCTTTGGATAAATCATTAAAAATAACATCTAAATCCTCTCCATTGATTCCAGCAAACGGATCTAAAATATCAACCTCTATATCATTTTTAAAAGTAATATTTTTTGTGGGTAGGTTATAGTTTAAAGCAGTTGAATTATAACATGATAGAATATCAGGATTCGAAAAATCTGGTTTTACTGAAGAAATTTGTGAGTAAAAGGCTTTTAATCCATTTAAAGCAACAGGTACTTGCTTAATAGGAACATTTGAAAGGGTTCTTATAATTGTCTTTGACCATAAAAGGTGAACATTAACATAGTCACGAGATTTTTTTGAATATTCCCAGTGAGGTGCTTTTACGATGATATCAGATTTATTTTTTTCTCTTAACTTCTGAAGAAAACTTTTTTTTTTTATTTTTTTTTTATCCCATAATTCCATTGACTTTTGAATTTGTTTTAGAGCCTCTTCTTTATCAATTTTAAAAGGTGATGGAGAGTTAGATTCTAACTCACTAGAAACACCTCCAAAAGGATCTTTATTAATCATTATCTTTTCCTACATAATAGTTTGACATATTATAATTATATTGTTCAGTTTTTTTGAAAAAATCTCAATGATTTAATCCTGTGCTTATATAAATTTACAATATTAAAAGTTAGGTTTTTTTTGGTTTATTCATTTTAAAAAATGGATAAAGAGTAACTATTGAAAACAAAGAAAAGAAAAAAGAAGCCAGTAGAAGCCAATAAATCAAAATTATATTTTCACACTTTTTGTTAATTGAACTACTAAAATCACCATTTTCACACAAATTACTAAAGTTTACCAAATCATTAGGACTAATAAATGTTAATGAGAAAAACATTGTCTTAATAATTAAAAATAATAAAAATATCAGAATAATACTAGATATAAAACCCATACTGCCCAGTGTAAATTTTAAAAATATATAAAAAATAATTCTTCCTTAATAATGCTCTTATAAATTTCTTGACTTTTATAATTATTATTAACTTAAATAGTGTTTTTATGTAAAAGATTTATATATTTTTATATAAATTTATTATATCACAGAGATAATTTGAAAAAAAATTCAACTATCAAAGAAATTTATCAATTTTTAAAGCCATTTTTGTGGGAAAAATTATCCAAAAAATTAAGATTTTTTTTTATTTTTTGTTTTATATTTCTTATTCTTGCTAAATTAGCAACTTTAATAACTCCTATTATATTTGGTAAAACAATTGACTATTTGTCAGTATCAAACTTAAACCAAAATTCTAATTATATACTAATTTTTGCATTAATAGCTTCCTATGGTTTAGCAAAAATTTCATCTTTAGCCTTTGGCGAAATCAAAGATTCTCTTTTTTCTTTTGTATCTCAATCAGCGACTAGAGAAATCTCTCTTATTGTATTCAAACATCTTCATTCATTATCAATTGATTTTCACTTCAGTAGAAAAACTGGAGCATTAGGGAGGTTTATTGACAGGGGAACCAAGGGGATTGAGTTTTTAATGAGGTATGTTGTTTTCAATATTTTACCTGTAGTGATTGAAATAGTTTTAGTTTGTATTATTTTCAATTCACTTTTTGGTCATATTTACAGCCTGATAACTTTTTTTACAATTTTAATATTCATAATCGTAACCTTTAAAATCACTCAGTGGCGATTAGAATTCAGAAAAAAGCTCAATAAAGCTGACAATAATGTTAGTAACACTATCCTTGAAAGTTTAATAAACTTTGAAACTGTAAAATTTTTTGGTAATGAAAAAAATGAATTTAATAGATTAAATAACTATCTCGTAGATTATGAATTTTCTGCAAATAAAAATAGAACATCACTTGCGTTACTCAACATATGTCAAAATATTATTATAATCATTGGTGTTACTTCTTTAATGTTAATTTCTGCCTCTGAGGTAAAGAAAAGTGAACTAACAGTTGGAGATTTTGTAATTATAAATACTTATCTTTTACAACTTTATCAGCCATTAAACTTTCTTGGGTCCGTATACAGAGAAATCAGGCAAGCAATAATAGACATGGAGAATATGTTTAATTTGCTTAAAATAAAAACTAATAAAAAAAAGTCATTTAAAAATTTAAACTTAAAAAATAATTTAGATATTGAATTTAAAAATGTAAGCTTTTCTTATGATGGAAAAAGAAAAGTTTTAAAAAATGTAAATCTTAAAATTTGCGCAAAACAAAAGGTAGCTCTTGTTGGTCCCTCAGGATCAGGAAAGACTACTGTTTTTAGGCTTCTTTTTAAATTTTATGAAAATTATACTGGTGACATATTAATTAATAATCAAAATTTAAAAAATATAAATGAAGACTCACTAAGAAACAGATTGGGAATAATACCACAGGATATAGTTATGTTTAATGACTCCATTTTTTATAATATTCATTACGGAAATTTAGAAAGTTCCAAAGATGATGTAATTCAAGCAGCTAAAAAAGCAAAAATAAGTAACTTTATAGATAAACTTCCTAGCAAATTTAATACTATTGTCGGTGAAAGAGGTTTAAAGCTCTCTGGTGGTGAAAAACAAAGGATAGCTATTGCTAGAACTTTACTAAAAAACCCTGACATAATTTTACTCGATGAAGCATCATCCTCCTTAGATTACAGCACTGAAAAGGAAATTAAAAAAAATCTTTATAATTTCAACCTTAATAAAACTGTTTTATCAGTTGCTCATAGGCTTAGTTCAATAGAAGATTATGATGTGATTTATTTTTTGGATGAGGGAAGAATTTTAGAAAATGGTAAACACCAGAATCTTATAAATTTAAAAGGTAGGTATTATAATATGTGGATATCACAAAAGAAGAAAAAGTAGTTATTTTTTACAAAAATGATTAAGTTCATTGACATTTCTCTGAAATTTATCCTTAAGAATTTTATGATTTTTTAAAAATTTTTTGAAATTCTGACATAATGATTTGTAATACCAGATGAGATCTTTTTGTTCTATTTCGTAATCGCGCCATAATCTTTTTCCAATCTTTCCATAATCATTTAGAATACAGTTTAGACTATGATGTTTATCACAAAGACTAACAAGCAATGATGATTGAGATTTTTTACTCATACTATCTAAAAATTTTTTCTTGTTTAATAGCCAACTTTCAGAATTTGTAGAGTTATCAATATTTGAACATTGTTTAATTATATTTAAAACCTTAATTCCAAACTTAGATTTAATTGATGCAGATTTTTTTATACCATTTTCATTTTCAAATATGTCGTGAAGCAAGCTAGCAACTGCCTCTTCTGTAGAACCATTATTTTCAATTACAAGATTACTTACTGATGACAAATAAGTAAAATAAGGAAATTTTATACCTTTTCTATATTTTGATTGATAAAAACTGTAAGAAAAATCTAGAGCTTTTTTATAAGTTAAAATATTAAAATTATTCTTTTTAGGCATATGGTGATAATAATTAATATCAATAAATTATGAATTTTAAAGTTTTAATTTAAATTATTTAATTCATCTATGTGAGTTATTGAAGCTTTAGCGTTTCCATCAAGGTTATATCCACCCTCTAAAATAGATAAAATTCTATTTTCACAATAACGTTCTGAAAGATTTTTTATTATTTTAGTTAATTTTCTAAAACAGTCATCACTTAAATCGAAACATCCTAAAGTATCATTTTTTCTGCTATCAAAACCTGCTGAAATTAAAATAAAATCTGGCTTAAATTTATGTACCTTAGGAATAAGTATTTGATTAAACACTTTTATAATTTGTTCGTCTTTTGTTTTACATGGCAAATGAACATTAATATTGAACCCAAAACCCTCTCCATTTCCTTGACGTTTTGGGGAACCGGTTCCAGGATAAGCAAACTGATCATGAGTTGAAAAAAAAAGAACAGATGGATCATTGTAAAAAAAATGTTCTGTTGAGTTTCCATGATGATAATCCCAATCAACAATAAGAATTTTTTTTAATTTATATTTTTTTTGAATATATTTAGCTGTTATTGCTACATGATTATAATAACAAAACCCTTCATCCTTTCCAGTATTAAGTGCGTGGTGTCCTGGAGGTCTTACTGCACAAAAAATATTTTTAGATTCTTTTTTAATTATTTTATCAACCCCAGTTAAACAAACTTTTACTGCATATCTAGAAACTTTTTCTGCTAAAGTATGGAATTTTTTTAAGGAGTTGATGTGGTTTTCGGAATGAATTTCTCTTATCCATTTTTGACTATCTCTATTTGTATCTATAATCTCAAGCAAATCAGAGTTTTTACTTTTTTTTAAATTATTTAGAATATATTTGATTCTAGCTGGCCTTTCTGGATGATCGGGGGAAATTATATGTTCAAAGAAAATTAAGTTAGTTAAAACTTTAGTATTTTTAAGATCGGTGGCCTTTAAGCTGAACTTTATAAAAGGAAATAAGAACAAATTTAACAAAGAAAATTTTATAAATCTTCTTTTTTGGGTAAACATATCTAATCTACCTTAATATATTTTTAACAGAACTATATATCTTCTGATGTGCTTGATTCATAAGACTTTCAAAAGCTATATTACTAATCTTTGATGCACCTTTAACTACATTACAATTAAAATAAACATTTTTTTCCCATGACTGTTCAGAACTAATCATATTTTTTATAATTTTGTTGTTACCTTCAACAATAAAATTTGAGGTTAATGAAACATTTAACTTCCCTGTATTTCTAATTGTATTAAATTCTAAATGAAAAAAGTTTTCTTTAAAATTTATAAATGAATTAAACTTTTTATTTTCTAGTTCTTTACTTGACAATTTTCTGTCGACAAAAACTATGTCATCAAACATTGATTTTAATAATTTTTTGTAAGAGTTCTTAAATAACTTTTGAAAATTATATTTAAGTTGCCAAGATTCACAATCTTCGGATTTGATCTCTTTTTTTATCTTAAAACTTTCTGGTGATAAAAAAATAGCATGTTTATTTTCAATCTTGACGATATTTTTAGGAAGATTTACAAAAATATTTAGTTTATCGTTAGTACTTGAGCATGAAGTAAGGAAGATAAGTACTGCTAAAGAAATTAGTAAATTCATCAATAAATAATAAAGATTAAAGAACAATCCATCAATCAGATAATAGAAATGGTGACTATTAAGTCACCATTTCTCAAATAATAAAATATTTTAAAATTAAATTTAGTTTTTTTTGGATTTTTTGTAACCCCATCTATTTTCAGCCAAATCCCAAACTCTTTTTGTTTGTTTCGGAATTTTAACTAATAAACTATTAAATTTAATTAAGGTTTTGGTTAATAACATACTTTTCACTCCTTTAGTTGATAAGTTAATAAGCATGTACTTTTGACGCATGTACTATGCGCCACTTTTTAACCATGTGGATGGTATAAAGATCATAACTATTATTTTTAAATATACAATTAAAAATTTTTATAGAATTTTTGATTATTTGGTTAATAATATAATTATGGAATATAGAGAAAAAGAAAGTATTCATCAAGAGTTTGAAAGATTTATGAGAGATGAAATGGATGATTTAGAAAAAAAAAAATATATTAAAAGTGATAATTATAGAACAATGCTAAATTTACTAACCAAAACCCTCGGAAATCTGAAAAATTAATTATTATATGAGAAAAAAAATTTTTTTAATTTTTCTTTTATTGATAATTATAATTTTTTCAATTCAGCTTTTATTTTATTTAAAGAAAAAATTTAATGTGAATATAGAAGTAGATTCATACAAAGATGAATCACATTATAATGAAAAAAAAAAATATTTAGTAGAATGTAAATTATTTAATGAAATAATTGATAGAAAAATAATTGATAATGAAAGGCAATGTTATTATTCATGCTCAGAGGAAGACAATGTGAGGGTTGATACAAGCATTAGCTTTCCATGTCAGCCTTTTATACTAGAAGAAAGATAAGTATGAAATTAATATTATTTGTAAGTTTATTGTTTATTTTTAATTTTTTAAGAGCCGGAGAAATAGATGGAAGAGGCGTGGTTTGTAACATTTATGGCGACACAATTGGCTATTTTTTTGAAAGTGATAGAACTCACGAGTATAAATTGACCGGTGGTAATCAAAAACTTGAACTTACAAAAAAAGATATTGGTAAATATTTTACAAACGAAAATTATATCTATTTTGGTGACGTAAAAATTGACAGAAAAAACTTAAAATACCAGAAATATTCATCTTTTCGAGGTGATTGTAAAGCTTTTAAAAACCTAGATGAATTTAAAAAAGGGTTTGATATTGAGTCATTGACAGAGGGAAATAAAATATAATTTAAGATAAAATACTAAAATTAAATCACTATTTAACGGTATTTTATAACTTATTATGTGGTAGAATTGTAGTTTTTAATTAAAATAAAAATAAAAAATATTATTAAATAATTAAATGAAAAATATTGATTCAGAAAGTTTAAATTCTTCATTATCTCAAAAAATTGACAGTTTGATTAATAGTGGTTTGAGTGGACAAGAAGCTATAACCGAATCCTTATTATCAATATCTGATAGTTTGGCTGATTTAGGGCTATCAGAGGACGTAATTAATTCTATAAAAACATCATCATCATCAATATTTGAACAATCTCTAACTGATGGTCTTACGGTTCATGAGGCTATTAATATAGTTCTTAAAAACATTAAAGAAACTCTAGAAAATCATAACTCTTCTGAAAACATTGATAATTCAGCTGATTATAATCTTAATTTTGTAGATCCACTAAATTCCGAAGGTGCTAAATTAATAGATGAAGGAATAAGCCAAGGTCTTAGTGTTGAAGATGCAATTAAAAACGCAAATTTAAAATTATTCCCAGATCAAAATATTCAAGGTCCTCAAGCAATTTCAGAATTAAAAGATATAAAAAATATTGAAAAAAAAACTGTAGAAAATAAAGAAAAAGACCTGGAGAACCAAGAGTTAAATATAATTGAAGCTGATATGGATGCTCAAGAATTAAATAATATTGCCAAAAGTAATTATGATGAGAACATTAGTAGTGAAAATTTAGATAAAGTGAACGAACAAGAAAAGTTGGAAGAACCAAACAAAGATGACGAAATAAGTTAGTATATATATTAAAAATTTTTAGCTCAGTTTACTGAATTCAACAAGATTATCAGAAAAGGTTGGGGCATTTCCCATATCTGCCAATTTAGCTGTACTAATGCTGTTCACCGTTCCACTCTGGTTTAATTGTCTCCAATAGCCTAAGGTAGCAACAACAATACCAGGAGAAACATCATCAGTTATTTTTGCCACCCCATTAAACGAACCACGGTCGTTGAAGACTTTTACTTTATCTCCATTACTTACGCTTCTATTTTTGGCATCCAGTTGATTGATTAAAACAAATTGTTCTCCCTGGACCTTCTGTTTGTCGTCCATGTTTGCATAACATGAATTAAGAAAAGCATGACTTTTGGGAGAAATAATATTTAACGGGTATTTTTTTGCTAATTCTGGGTTTGTTTTATGTGACTCATTTGGAGGTGTATAATCTGGTAATTCAGGAAGATCTTCTCCTGGTTGATAATCATCATACATTTGTCTAAATGGTCCAGCAACAAAGTTTTTAGCATCTTTTAATAAAAATTCACATTTACCAGACGCAGTAGGAAAATTTCCGTTTTTATGAGGTGCTCTGGTATCTTTACACCCAACATTTAATCTTGCAAAACCATTCTTTTTCAAATAATCCAAAGTTATACCTTCACTAGCAGGTGCAGCCCAATCAACATAATTCTCAAGACATTCTTCATCTGACCAAAGAAATTGCTCGTCTTTGTACCCCATAAGCTTAGCAAGTCTTCTAAATATTTCATAATTAGGAATTGCCTCGCCAGGTGGTTCAACACATTTTTCATTATAAGTTAAATAGAGGTGACCCCATGATAAAATCATATCTATGTGTTCAGCACCCATTGATGCTGGAAGTAATATGTCAGCATAAGATGCTGTATCTGAAATGAAATGTTCAGCAGATACAAGAAACAAGTCATCTCTTTCAAGACCTTTAATGATTTTCTCAGTTTCAGGCGCTTGAGTTACAGGGTTTGCATTCCAACACATCATTGATTTTATGGGAATGTTTTTATCTAAGTTTTCACCAAGCAATGCTCTACCAATTTGCAAAGCGTTAACAACTCTTGTTCCTTTAGGAATCCAATCAGGCCTGCAGATTACATCAAATTTGTAAGGATGTTCCCAAACAGGAAACTGTGTTATACCTCCTCCAACATGCTTCCATGCTCCAGTCAAGGCGGGTATGCAAGTAACTGCTCTAATTGTTTGTCCCCCCCCATTGTGTCTTTCTAAAGCAACACCAATTCTAATTCCAACAGGTTGTTGAGTTGACATTTCACCTGCTAATTTTTCTATCTGATCAGCAGGAATTCCTGTTATTTCACTTGCCCAGGATGAATCTTTTCCCTGAACATGATTTTTTAGTTCATCGAAACCATTTGTGTGATTAGAAACATATTCATTATCAACCAAGTTGTTATTAATAATATAATTTAGGATTGAAACAGCTAACGCTCCATCAGTACCAGGTTTTGGACAAATATGCCAATCAGCTTCTTTTGCAGTTCTTGATTTATAAGAATCTATAACAACAACTTTGGCTCCTTTTTTTTTGGCATCATTAACTATTGCCCAATGGTGAAGATTTGTACTAATGCTATTGCACGCCCAAATGACAATATATTTACTGTGAATATAGCTTTCAGGATCTAATCCAGCAGTAGGACCAATTGTACTTAACCAGGCAGTACAAGATCCCTCACCACAAAAGGTCCTTTCACAAACAGTCGCTCCCATTTTATTGAAAAAGGAATCTCCACCGTTAAGTCCGTGAACTAAGCCTTGATTGCCCAAATAACTGTATGGGATTATGGCCTGGGGGCCATAATCGTTAATTATTTGTTTCCATTTATCAGTTATTGTCTTTAATGCTTCATCCCAACTAATTCTCTCAAATTCATTTTTACCTTTTTTACCTACTCTTTTGTGAGGATATATGAGTCTATCTGGGTGATAATGACGTTCTTCGTAATTTTTTAATTTAACACAGAGACCACCACGAGTCATTGGGTGATCTGGGTTTCCTTTGACACTAATCAATTTGTCATGAGACACCTCATAAACCATGGCACAGGTATCTGGGCAGTCATGAGGACATGCACCAAAATATTTTTTGGAAGAATCATCCATGTTTTTTTTATTCCCTAAATATTACACTAATGAAAAAAATTAAAGATTCAACAGCTTTATTATTAAATAAAATTTAGTTATTACATTCTCTGTCAATATTCAATTTGCTTTTCATTTTCAAATCAATATATTAAATCGCATCATTGAAAGTAGAATTAGTAACAATTGTCTATGAAAAAAATAACCAAATTTTTTAAAAATATTAGATTTAATTTAAAAAAAAAAATTGGTTTTGATAACCTAAGTTTTGATAATTATTCACTTGATCAATTGTTTAATTATTTTGGTACTGATAAGGGAACTCATGTAAAAAACCCTTATTCCGACGATTCTAATGAAATTTTAGGTCATGGATTCGCTAAATTTTATGAAAAAAAACTCAAAAAATTAAAAAAAAAAACATTTAATATGTTGGAAATTGGGACATGGGAGGGAGCATCAACAGCATCATTTTCATTATATTTTCCAAAATCATTTATATACGGAATCGATAGAAACTATAGATTTAAGTATCAATCAAAAAATATTAAATTTTTAAATTGTAATATAAAAAAACATTCAGATTTAAAGGAATTTGAGAAACAATTTAGAAATAAAAAGTTTGAGGTTATCATTGATGACGGCTCACACCTTTTAAATGATATGATATTTAGTTTAAAATTTTTTTTTAAATATCTTGATAAAAAAGGAATATACGTGATTGAAGATTTTAATGCTCCTGTTTATTTTAAGGAACTTAATGATGGGAAAAATAACGAACTTTTAATTCAAGAAATCTTAAAAAAAATAAAAAAAAAAGAAAAATTTAAATCTAAGATATTAAATAACTCTGACCAGAATTATCTTTTTGAAAATATTTCTAAGGTTGAATATTACAAAGGTAAAACAAAGATTTCTGATATCGCCTTTTTAAGTAAATAAATTAAAGGATATTGTCATGGATCCAGTTTCACAAGGATTATTAGGTACAGCTTTAGCAAGTTCATTTGCCCAAAAAAAAGAAATTAAATTTGCTTCTTTTTGTGGGTTAATTGGAGGCATTACTCCCGATATTGACGTATTAATTAAATCTGATAGTAATCCACTTTTATTTATTGAATATCATAGACATTTTACTCACTCACTCCTGTTTGTACCATTTGGTAGTCTTATAGTTTCTTTTTTTTTATACTTAATTTTTTTTAAACAAAAAAAATTTAAAACAATTTTTATTTTTACAACTCTTGGTTTTTTAAGTCATGGTTTTCTTGACTCATGTACAAGCTATGGCACAAGTCTTCTTTGGCCTTTTTCTGAATCGAGAATTTCTTGGAATATTATTTCAATAATTGATCCTATTTACACATTTATTCTTCTACTTTTTTTTATCTTATCTTTTCTTCTAAAATCGAGTAACTTAATGAAATTAGGGCTTTGTCTTTCATTTTTATATCTTGGTTTCGCTTTGAATAAACATATACAGGTTGAAAAACTAATTTCAAAAATAGCTGAAGATCGAGGGCATAAGATAGAAAGACTTCTTTTAAACCCAACAATTGGTAATGTAATACTCTGGAGAAGTGTTTATAAATTTAACAAAGATTATTATGTTGATGCTGTCTACATGCCATTATTTGGTAAACCAAAAGTTAAAAAAGGGACAAAAGTAAAAGTTATAAATAAGGAAACAGTTTTTCCTGAAATTTTGAATGATTCTTTACAAAGAAATGACATAAGAAAGTTTTCATTTTTCTCTCAAGACTTTATTTATTTACATCCAAATTTTAAATATATTATAGCCGACTTAAGATATGGAACACTTCCTCATGATAATATGTCATTGTGGGGAATAGAAGTTAACCCTGTTAAAAATGATAAACATGTTACTTTTAGAAAATTAAGAAATTTTAAAAATTATCACTACCAAACATTTTGGGAAATGTTAAAAGGTAATTTAACTAAATGAGTAAATTTTAAAAAATCTATTTTACAAGTTGAGCATCTCTGAGGCGAAAAAAAACATTATAATCATCATCTTTGGGAACTAATTCAAGCTTACCTTTGATATTTACTGCATCGTATGAAAAAACTATTGGACTTTTTGCATGCACCTCAATAATTAAGTTCGCAGAAATATGTGGATGATAAGGACAGCTTACAGGAAATGGACCTAACAAAAAAAGTTTTTGTTTTTCATCTTGTTCAAGTGGAAACATGTATCCTTGAATTAGAATGTTTTGATTTTCTAGTTTTTTAATTTGGTCCTTAAATTCAGGACGTACTCCTACCCATTCGTTTCCTTCTTTATCAAAAAAAGTGTATTCTTTCATGATTGTTTCACCAAAAGCCTCCCAATGAACCCCTCCTTTAGGTACTTTGACAAAATCGTCAATATTTGAAAGCAGGTTGTATTCATCGTAAGAATCTTCATTTATTTCATTTGTGGAAAAAATATTTGTAAAAAGATTATTGTTGGCGTAAACACCAAAATTAAAAATACTTAAGGGTGTAAAGTTAAAGATTACAAAAAAGAAAAATAAAAAAGAAATACGTTTTTTTTTAATTTTATTTAACACTTAAATTATCATAGGTTAATAATTTATTTATATCGTTCGTGATAGTTGATTTGCAATACTAATTTTTGATCCACGATAAGCTGGAAATATAGCTGCAATCAAACCTGCAAAAAAAACAAATAAAATTATCAGAAAAAAATCTAGATTCAAAATTAATGAAGCGTTACTGGTGTTTAATGGTAATATATTCGAAGTTAAAAAACTAAATAATAAAAAACCTATTAAGATTCCTATAAGAAGACCAATTAACACGACAAGAATTCCCTCGAGAACTATTATTTTAAAAATTCTCTTTTTTGAGTAACCAACTGCTCTTAAAACAGCTAAGTCTCCCATTCGATTTTCTAAATTACTTGCTAAACCAGAAAAAATATTTAGCGCAGCAATCAAAATTAACATTAGGGAAAGTATAGCAAAACTTTTTGATCCAAGGCCAAATATTGAGGTAAGACGATTAATTTCAAGGGCTGGGTTTGCAGCTTGTAAAGAACTTTCTTTATTGATTGATCTTGGTAAATTAATATTAGCTATTGGAGATTTAGTTTTTATTAATAAAGCTGTTATCTCTGGCAAACCTAACTTGTCTATTTTTTTAATCTTCTTATCACCTTTCAAATGTTTATGATGATACTCATCTTCATTTTTACGCTCCTCTTCCAGATTCTCATGACCATGATCGTTATGATTCTCTTCTTTATGACGATCATGATCATGATCATTATAATGCTCTTCCCTCTGATGTTTATGATCATTATCTTCTTTATGATCTTCATGATTGTGTTTATGTTCATGATTTTTTTCAATTGAGTTATTCACTTTATGAAGTCCGTGTATATCTAAAACAGAATTTAAAGAGGTTAAAATTAATCTATCAACCACAGTTGCGGAGGGTTTTAATATACCAACAACATTATATTTGTGTTCTTCATGTGATGATCCGTCTTCTAGAAGACCATGAGCACCAATAAATTCATCGTTAATATCTAAATTAACAGATGATCCAACAACTACCTCAAAATTTTCATTCCAGTATCTTCCTTCACTAAGACTTATTTTATAGTGTTCAATGTAGTTAGTAGTCGTTCCAACAATTCGAAATCCTTTCCAATTGTCACCAAGTGCTAATGGTATTGATTCTTCAATTTGTGGATTGCTCATTATCTTTTTTGCTTGATTATAAGGAATATTTCCCGTTGGAATGTCAATGTGATAAACCGATGAAAGTATAAGTTGTAGTGGACTACCTTTAGCTCCAACTACAATGTCAATTCCTTTGCCGTCAAGATTAATGCGGTTTTCTATATGATTTCCAAATTGTGAAATTAATAATGCTATAGAAACTCCAAAAGCAGTTAACATTATTGATAGAAAGCTATTTATAAAACGATATTTTAATGAATAAAGAACAAAGCTTAAATCACTCATAATGACATCTCGGTAATTTTAGAAAAATATTTTTTTATTCTCTTATCGTGTGTCGAAACAATTAACGTTGACTTCGTTATTTTTGTTTGATCTAAAATTAATTCTATAACTTTTTGGGTGTTATAATCGTCAAGAGAGGAAGTAGGTTCGTCAGCGAATATTACTTTTGGGCTGTTTGCAAGACCCCGTGCAATTGCAACTCTCTGAGCTTCACCTACACTCAATTCTGAAACCATTTGTTGACTTTTTTTCGACAGACCTAATTCACGAATTAATTTTTCTACTTTCTCGGAATCGGTTTTATTTTTTATCAATTCAATGTTTTGTTTTACATTTAGGTGACCAATTAAATGTAATTTTTGAAAAATAAAGCCAAAATTAGTTGCTCGTATTTTGTCAATTTGCTCATCTAATAATATTGAATATTTATATTCTTCAAAAAAAATTTCACCTTTTGTTGGTTTTAATAAACCAGACATCAAATTTAGTAAAGAGGTTTTACCAGAACCAGAAGTTCCTAATATTAACAGGTGTTTGCCTTCTTCAATATTAAAATTTAGATTGCTTAAAATCTTTTTGTTAAGAATTTGATATTCTAGATTTTTAATTTTAAAAAGCATTAATTTTAATTTGCTAAATTCAACCTTGATGATAATAATTCTGTCAAAATAAATAATAAATTAAAGAGATAAAAAGAGGATGATATATAAATATTACGTATTATTAATTTGTCTTTTAAATTGTTATTAGGACGCTTAAATAATTTTTCATTCGAAGAATCAAATCTTTTTATATTAACTTGAGTGAAAATTAATAAAATAAAAACGAATGTTGTAAAAAGAAAAAGTTGTATTTCTATATCTTCAAACCAAGGAAAATCAAAGAAAGATAATGTTGAAAAACCCAAAATACTTGTTAAAGAGGTTAGACTTAAAAACAATGGTATTCCACAACAAAAAAAGTGTGTAAGACAACTTAATAATAAAACGTATGAGGACAAGAATTTAATCATAGGTAATTTTATGTTCACAATCTTAACTTTATGTTATAGTATTACATAAAAAAATTTTATCAATGCAAAAGGAATTGAAAAAAAAGTAATAGGCGGGTTGTAATGTTTAAAGAAGAAAAAATAGTTGAAATTTGTAAGAAAAATAAATGGAGGCTTACAGAACCAAGGTTGGAAGTTCTGAGAATAATATCCCTTAGCAAAAAACCAATTAAGGCCTATGATATTTTAGAAAAACTAGCTGATAAAATCAAAAATCCTAAACCTCCAACTGCATATCGTGCCATAGAATTTTGGCAAAATCATAACTTCATTCATAGAATTGAAAGTCTCAACGCTTATGCAAAATGTAATCAAGATCACACTCATAAAGGAGCTCAATTTTTAATCTGTGATGACTGTGGAAAAGTGATTGAATCCGATTTAAAAATTAATCTACCCCAAATTGTACACAAAACCAGACCCAAAAGTGCCTTCAAGCCATTAAGATGGAACTTAGAAGTAAACGGTATATGTAGTCAATGTTTCTAGGTAAAAATTTCACAAAATTAACCTTGTGTTTACTAGTGATATTCAAAAGTTCTCATGCGGTAGATGAAAATAAAACTAAGAATTTAAAAGACCAAGTATATAATGAAAGGACTCATGCAGGGCCAATGGGCATGGGGTTGACCAAATCCTATCAAATTAACAACCAAAAAATTTGCATTTATAATACAATCAATGGACAAGTACAGATAACCCTAAAAAGTTCAGAAAAGTGCACTTTTAAAAGGCCAGCAACAAAAAATTAATAATAGTAAGATAAAATCTACTTAATGTGAAAATTATGAATGATGGACTTTTAGCAGTTTTAGCTTTTATGCCAATTTTATCAGCTGGTGTTTTATTAATTGGCTTTAGAATAGAAGCTAAAATTGTGATGCCTATTGTTCTGATAATTACAATCATTGTTAGTTATTTTGTGTGGGGAATGAGTGGCACAAGAATTTTAGCATCCTCATTTCAGGGTCTTATCATTACCGCAGGAATTCTATGGATTATTTTTGGAGCCATAATGTTACTGAATACATTAAAATATTCAGGAGCAATCACAACTATTCGTCAAGGCTTTTCAAATATTACTGATGATAGACGTATTCAAGTAATATTAATAGCTTGGTTATTTGGATGTTTTATTGAAGGAGCTTCAGGATTTGGAACACCTGCTGCAGTTGCTGCCCCACTTATGGTTGCATTAGGCTTTCCAGCTTTAGCTGCAGTTGTTTTTGGAATGATGATTCAATCTACACCTGTATCTTTTGGAGCAGTAGGAACTCCTTTAATAGTTGGTGTACAGGGTGGTTTAGATAAGGTTTTATTAACAGAAAGACTTCTTCTAAAAGGGATTGAATGGGAATCTTTTTTTTCAATTATAGTTTCTAATGTCGCAATTATTCATGCTATTTGTGGCACTTTCATACCCTTGTTCATAGTTATAATAATGACAAGGTTTTTTGGTAAAAATAAATCCTGGTTCGAAGGTATGTCTATCTTTCCTTTTGCAATTTTTTCAGCATTTAGTTTTACAATACCATATGTTATTACAGGTATTTTTCTAGGCCCAGAGTTTCCATCCATAATTGGAGGTTTAGTTGGTCTTGCAATCGTTACATTTTCTATAAAAAAGAACTTTTTGATACCAAAAGATTCTTGGAATTTTCCTTCTTCCTCTGATTGGCCAGTTTCATGGAAAGGAGGAATTGAGATTCCATTAAAAAGATCAAAAACAATAAATACTATTAATGCCTGGTTTCCATATTTTTTTTTAGCTTTAGTCCTTATAATTTCAAGAACATACAAACCCTTAACTAATTTTCTTAAATCATTTAGTTTTAGTTTTGAAAATATACTTAGTGAAGAAAAAATTAATGCTAGCTTCCAAATTTTATATTTACCTGGAGGAATACTAATGATGGTGTGTTTATTAACATTTATTTTACACAAGATGAGATTTACTCAAATTTCTAATGCTTTCACAGATTCATTTAAAACAATTTTAGGTGCAGGTTTTGTGCTTATTTTTACAGTACCACTTGTGAGAATAATGATAAATTCTGGGATAAATAACAAGGATGTAGTTAGTATGCCAATTGCGATGGCTCAGGGAATGTCGAGTCTAATGGGTCAAATTTATCCAATGTTTGCACCAACAATTGGCGGAATAGGGGCCTTTCTTGCAGGATCAAATACTGTAAGCAACCTAATGCTTAGCCAATTTCAATTTGAAACAGCCAACTTTTTAGGTCTATCAGGATCCTTAATGGTCGCGGCTCAAAGTGTTGGTGCTGCAGCTGGAAATATGATCGCTATTCATAATGTTGTAGCAGCATCCGCTACTGTTGGTTTACTTGGGAAAGAGGGAGTTATAATGAGAATAACTATTCTTCCTACCTTGTATTATTTTATCCTATCAGGATTAATTGTTCTAATTTTTATTCATATATTTAACTTTAGTGATCCACTTTCAAAAACTTCAATAAAAGACACTAAGCAAAGTGAAATATATAAAGTATTGGTTAAAAAATCAAAATATTATGAATGTGAAAGTATTTCTAATTATTCAGGTTCACCCGGTTTAAACAAAAACCCTCATCAATTTTTCAATGAAAACTGTAAAACCTCTACTAATTTAGTTGGTTCAAGAATATGCTCTAAGAATAATCATTGTAAATTACAAAAAATGGCTTTAGAGAGTGATATTGATAAAAAATGTTTAAAAAGTTCAAATACAAAACATAAACAATATTTTTTGTTAAAAACTTAAAAAATAAAAAAGAAATTTTAGAAGTAAACTTTGAGTGTAGGTAAAAAATCTGGAAATATAATTTCTGTCAGGGGAACTTTAATAATTGTAGCATTATTAAATCTTGCTTATTTCTTTATTGAGTTATTTGCTGCTATAAAGATTAATTCAGTTTCACTATTTGCAGATTCAATTGATTTTCTTGAGGATACCTTTGTTAATCTTTTAATTTTATTTTCTTTTTTGATTAGTTCAACCTTAAGACCAAAATTAAGTAAAATATTAGTTATTGTTATTCTTTTACCTGGTCTTACAGCATTATGGGCAGCATGGGAACAAATAGTAAGACCTTTGCCTCCAGAGGCCTTTAAGTTAACTCTGGTTGGGTTTGGAGCATTACTAACAAATATCACTTGTACAATTATTCTTATGAAATTTAGAAAAAATAATAAAAGCATTACTAAAGCAGCTTTTCTCTCTGCAAGAAGCGACCTTTTTTCAAATTTTACCATTATTATAGCAGGGTTAATCATTATGATTCATCCTTCAATTTGGCCAGACTTAATAGCAGCAGTGTTAATATTTTCGATTAATTTTGATGCTGCGTACAAAGTTTATAAAATTGCCAATACAGAGGATAAAAAGCATTTTAAAAACAGATGCTTATAAATAGAATCTAAACTAATTTGATAGCAAGAACAGTTGTAACAATCGTATAAATTAAAAGACTCAATATAATCAATATCACCTGATTTGCTTTGAAATAGTTTTCTTTAGCCACTTCTTTTACTTGATACAATAAATTAGGCCATGTGTAGGAAACAAAGTCACCTTGGGACATTACGTTTAAAAGTTTCCCGTCTTTATCAACTACTGGTACATGTCTAAATCTTTCGTTAGACATTTGCCTCAACCATGTGAGAAGATTGTCATCTTTCTTTGCAACTTTAACGGGTGAGGTCATGATTTGCTTTAGTTTTGTGGTCTTTGGGTTCATCAAATTTGGAATTAACTTTTTAAGTAAATCTCTTTCAGTTACAATACCTTTAACCTTATGGCTTTTATCAGTAATAACAACAGATCCAAAGTTATCCTTTTTCATGGCTTTAACAGCTGTTAAAACAGTCTCATTTTCTCCAAAAGTTAGTGGAGGTTTTTTACTTTTAAATTCTGGTCTATCTGAAATTTTCATTATTGAACTATAATCTCTAAAATAAGTTTTTCAAATAAAATTTAAATTTGAGTTACCATAAAATTTTTTGATAAAATATCAAAACCATTAATATTATATTTGTTATTGCTATATATTTTTTATATAATTAACTGAGTGTTTTGATAACATAAAAAAATGAAAAAAAACTTTATTTATACTTTAATTTGTTTCCTTACTCTATCTTGTACAACTGTATTAGAAGGTTCTTATACATGGGATGAATTTATTGAGGAAAGATCGGCTAATGGAGATTTCTTTTTTGCAGAAGCTACTGCACCTGATGGGATGGTATCGTTTGGAAGTTCAAATGATAGTCAATGGGGAGCCAATACTATGGCAACGAGACATTGCTCAGAAAATTCTGGTAAAATTTGTCGAATCACTCAAACTAAAGCCTTACCAAGAAAAGGCAATTTATTAGGTATTTTCTAAGTATTATTCTGCTTCAAAAATGCATATAAGAAATAATGAAAACGTCTTACTATATATCTTGATTTGCTTACTTCCACTTTCTTGTACAACTGTGTTAGATGGGGTCTATACTTGGGATACATTTATACATGAAAGATCATATGATGGAGATACTTTTTTTGCAGAAGCTACCTCTCCCAACGGTTTTATTTCATATGGTAGTTCTAACGATAGTCAAGAGGCAGCTAACAATATGGCCTCAAGGCATTGCTCAGAAAATTCTGGAAAAATATGTCAAATAACTCGTGCTATTACTTTATCGAAAAAGAAAGATATTGAATCATTAGTGTGTACAGAAAAATATTCTAGAGAATTAAAAAGTGACAAGCTAGGTTCTTTGATTACACAATGGTGCATTAAACTAACTTCTATTTCATCAGAAAAAGAAAAGAAAATAGCAGAATGTTCTTTAAACCACATTAGTGCTTCAAAAAATATCACTAATGCCATTTCCGGATCAAAGCTTTGTGAGGCAAAATTTAATTAATAACTATGCTTTATTTATGAAGATGAAAAACTTTGTTAATTATTTTCCAATCGTCTCCAACCTTTAAAAGTGTAAAGAAATCAGTAAAGTTATATCCTGTCCAATTCTTAGATTCTAAACAAACAGTGGCAATCGATTCAACAATGTCAATGTTTTTAAATTCACATGATATATCTGATGCAGGGCCATTTTCATCGTTCCAATCATATAGTTTTTGTATAGGCCCGGAAAATAAATCATCCCCAATATAACCAAAAATTGTAGCATCATCGTGAAATGCAGGTTTCATATCTTCACCTTTTCCAGATTTTGCTCCATTAATGTAGTGTTGGATAGTATTTTTTATTAATTCATTATGATTCATTAAATAAACCTAGAGAAAAACTATTTAATTAT
>NZFP01000034.1 GCA_002689325.1 Rickettsiales bacterium | reverse complement strand
CAATTTTTGAAATAATCTTTTTTTGCATAATCGCATATTATCAAATAAATTTATTTTGACTACTCATCCAACATAGTTATGATTTCTTTTAAATCAAAATAAAAAAATGAAAAAAAAAAAAAAATTTAAAAAAATTCATATTTCGGAACGACTTAACTTAGATTCTGGTAAGATTTTAACAGAGTATGAGGTTGCATATGAAACTTATGGTAAATTAAATAAAAAAAAAAGTAATGCAATTTTTGTTTGCCATGCTCTAACGGGCGACCAATTTTGCACTTCAAAAAACCCTGTTAATAATAAGAATGGTTGGTGGAGTAATCTAGTTGGACCTGGAAAAGTAATTGACACCAATTTTTTTTTTGTAATTTGTAGCAATGTACTAGGTGGTTGCATGGGTACAACTGGCCCAGAATCTATTAACCCAGAAACAAAAAAACCATATGGGTTAAGATTTCCAGTAATTACAATTAATGATATGGTCAAGGTTCAAAATAGGCTGATTGAAGCCTTAAATATTAAGAAGTTATTTGCCGTTATAGGAGGGTCAATGGGTGGTATGCAAGCATTAGAATGGGCTACTTCTTTTGGTCATAAAGTTCATTCTGTTATACCAATTGCTTCATCTTATAGACACTCTGCTCAAAATATTGCATTTCACGAGATAGGGAGGCAGGCCATAATGGCTGACCCTAATTGGAAAAAAGGTGCATATTATGATAAAAACAAATACCCAAAAAGAGGATTGTCAGTTGCTAGAATGATTGCTCATATAACTTATTTATCAGAGTCTGCATTACAAAGAAAGTTTGGAAGAAATCTACAAAACAGTAAGTTTTTTTCTTTTGAATTTGAAACTGAGTTTCAAATTGAAAGTTATTTAAAACATCAGGGTATTTCATTCGTTGAGAGATTCGATGCTAACAGTTATTTATATATTACAAAAGCTATGGATTACTTTGACCTTTCCATAAAAAAGGGAGGATTAAACAAAGCATTTAGAGATAAAAGTCTATCATACTGTTTTATTACATTTTCATCTGATTGGCTTTTTCCAACGTCAGAAACAAAGACTATTATACAATCTATTAATCAATCTAATACTAAAGTAAGTTTTGCAGAAATTAAAACAGACAAAGGACATGATGCATTTTTACTTGATGAACTAAACTTTCATTCCACATTAAAATCTTTTATAACTGGTCAAAGAAAAAAGTTAAAGATATGACAAAAACTCTTAGAAATGACCTTCAAATAATTTCTAGCCTTATAGAAGATAATGAAAAAGTATTAGATGTTGGTTGTGGTAATGGAAATCTTATTGAATTTCTATCAATAGAAAAAAATGTTGATTGTAAAGGAATTGAAATAGAATTAGAAAAAATGAATTTTTGTTTAAAAAAAGGTTTGTCGGTAGTTCAGGGTGATGCAAATTATGATTTAAATGACTTTTCAGATAATTCTTTCTCAACAGTAATTTTAAGTCAAACTATACAGGCAACAATCTTTCCAGAAAAAGTTATAAAAAATTTAATTAGGATTGGTAAAAGAGCTATAATTTCTTTTCCTAACTTTGGTTTTTGGAAAGTCAGAAAGGATTTTTTTTTTTCAGGCAAGATGCCAAAAAATAAAATTTTATCATACGAGTGGTTTGATACGCCTAATATTCATTTGTGTTCAGTTAATGACTTTATCCAGCTTTGTCACAAAAATAGAATTAAAATCAATGAGAAGGTTTTATTAAATGAGGACGGGAAAAAATTATGGTTTGATAGTTTTTTAGAAAACTTACTAACTTACCAAGTTATTTTTTGTGTTTCCAAAAAATAGTTTTTTGATTACTATTTAGACATGTTAGAAATTTTTCAAATTCCTGTTTTGAATGATAATTATATATATTTGATAATAGACTCAAAAACTGGAAAGACCGCATGTGTTGATCCAGCAATACCAGAGCCGGTTATACAAAAACTTGAAGAACTAGATAAGAAATTAGATTTCATTCTTAATACACATCATCATAATGATCATGTTGGTGCCAATCTAAAACTTAAAAAAAAATACAAATGTGAGATTGTTGGTAATCAAAAAGATAAAGCACGAATACCTGGAATTAGCATCTTTGTAAACGAAGGTGATAAATTCAAGCTTGGTGACTCATTTTGTAATGTTATTGATGTTTCAGGGCATACTATGGGACACATTTGTTATTATTTTTCAAAGGAAAGTTTAATTTTTTGTGGTGACACTCTTTTTTCTCTGGGTTGTGGAAGGTTATTTGAAGGAACACCCGATATCATGGTTGAGTCATTACTAAAAATAAGATCTCTGCCAAATAATACTAAGGTTTATTGCGCGCATGAATATACCTTAAATAATGCAAACTTTGCTCTTAGTCTCGAACCGAAAAATGAGAAATTAAAAAAAAAAATCGAGAATATAAAAAATAGAAGGTCAAAAGGGCTTTCAACAATTCCCACAACCTTAGGTGAGGAAAAAATTCTCAACCCTTTTCTTAGATTTGATAATGATGCTTTTATAAAGTCAATTGGACTGGAAAAGAAATCTAATATTGAAAATTTTAGGGTTATCAGAGAGATGAAAGATAATTTTTAATCCATCCAAAGACCGCCGTTGATAGATAATGTTGCTCCGTTAATATAACTTGCTTTGTCAGAAATAACGTAGCCAACTAACTCAGCTATTTCTTCTGAGCTACCGAGTCTTTTGGCAGGGATAGTATCAATGATATTTTTTAATATATCCTCTCTAATTGCTGCTACCATCTCCGTATTAATGTACCCTGGGCAAATAACGTTTGATGTTATATTTTTTGAGGCACTTTCAAGGGCTAGGGATTTTGAGAAACCAATCAATGCTGATTTAGTTGCTGCGTAGTTGCTTTGGCCGAATTGTCCTTTTTGTCCATTAACTGAAGAAATATGAACGATTCTTCCGAAAGTATTTTCTCTCATTTTATTTATAACCAGAGACGTAACATTAAAAATAGAGTTTAAATTAACTTCAATTACTTTATTCCATTGTTCAAGTGACATCTTGTGTAATGGAGCATCTTTAGTAATTCCAGCATTATTTATAAGAATATCGATAGTTTTGTGCTTATCATAAATTTTTTTTATTTGGGTTGAAGATTCCTCATAGTTACTCACATCCCATTTGACTGTTTCAATACCAGTTTCATTTGAAAAATCAGATGCCTTTTGATCGTTACTTGCGTAGTTTGCAATTACCAAGTATCCATCTTTTTTAAGTTTTTTTGATATTTCTTGCCCAATTCCTCGAGTACCTCCGGTAACAAGAGCAACTCTATTTAAACTTGCTGGTGTTCCTTGATTGTCTGACGTCATTCTAACTATATCCTTTCAATACACATCGCTATGCCTTGCCCACCACCAATGCAAAGCGTTGCTAACCCTTTACTTTTATTACTTCTAATTAGTTCATGTATCAATGTTACCAATATTCTTGCTCCAGAAGCTCCAATTGGATGCCCAAGAGCTATAGCTCCGCCATTGACATTTACTTTACTCATATCCCATTTCATTTCTTGAGAAACAGCTAGTGATTGAGCAGCAAAAGCCTCGTTAGCCTCTATTAAATCAACATCGTCAAGTTTCCAGTTGGCAATCTTAAGAGCCTTTTTTGTCGCTGGGACTGGTCCAATTCCCATTATTGCAGGGTCCACACCTGTGGTAGCCCAAGAAACAACTCTGACTAGAGGTGTGATGCTCAATTTTTTAGCTGTTTCTTCACTCATTAGTGTTAAAGCCGCGGCACCATCGTTTAAACCAGAGGCGTTACCAGCAGTTACGGACCCATCCTTTTTAAAAACTGGTTTAAGTAAACTTATTTTTTCTAGTGTGGAACCATGTCTTGGAAACTCGTCATTGTTGAAGTCAACAGTTTCTTTTTTTTGTTTTACGGAGACACTTAAGATTTCACTTTCAAACTTATTTTTTTTTTGGGCTTCTTCAGCTTTATTTTGCGATAATGTTGCAAATTCATCTTGATCTTGTTTAGAAATGTTATATTTTTCTGAAATATTTTCAGCAGTTGTCCCCATATGATAATCGTTCATTGCACACCATAATCCATCAATAATCATACTGTCCTTCAATTTTCCGTCACCCATTTTAAGTCCATTTCTAACATTTATCGTGTGATGTGCATTCGTCATAGATTCTTGGCCACCAGCAATAACAATTTCTGATTGATTGGTCATTATAGACTGTGTTCCTAATGAAACAGCTCTAAGACCTGACCCACAAACTTGGTTGACAGTTAATGCGCTTTTTTCAATAGGAAGTCCTGCTAAGATTGAACTTTGCCTTGCTGGGTTTTGACCAGAGCCACCTGTAAGGACTTGCCCCATGATGAGCTCATCTATAAGATTTTTATCTAAATTATTTTCATTTAAAACTGCTTCTATAACTAGCTTTCCGAGTTCTGGGGCTGAATAATCAGATAAACTTCCCATAAACTTGCCAATTGCTGTTCTTTTTGCGGCTGTAATTACAATACCAGTCATAAAAATTTCCTTATGGGTTTCAATAACATAAAATTACTTTAATTTTCAATATAATAAAAAATTTATTAAAATTATTTTTTATAAAATATTTGAAAATTTAATGTCTTAGTAGTATAAAACATAAAAAATTGGATTTTTGAAATGTACGCTATATTTAATCACAAAGGCAAACAATATAAGGCTTCTAAGAATGATTTTTTGAAGCTCCCCAAATCATGTGATTTAAAAAAAAATGACACTCTTACACTAGAGGATATTACTCTCCTTAAAACAGAGAACGGTGATACCATCATTGGTTCACCTACTATTAAAGGTGTGAAAATTAAAGCAAAAGTGATTGATCAAATTAGAGACAAAAAAATTATTGTTTTTAAAAAGAAAAGAAGACACAACTACAGACGGAAAATAGGTCACAGACAAGACTTTACTTTGGTCAAAATAGAGGAAATCGTTACCTCATCAAGTTCTAATAAAAAACCTGTAGAAAATAAACCGAAGAAAGAGGTTTCAGATGGCTCATAAGAAAGCTGGCGGAAGCACTAGAAACGGTAGAGATAGTGCCGGCCGAAGATTGGGTATAAAAAAATTCGGAGGTGAGAAGGTCATTCCCGGAAATATCATTTTAAGACAAAGAGGAACCAAGTTCCACCCTGGAAAAAATGTTTCAATTGGTAAGGATCACACAATTTTTGCCATCACTGAAGGCTTTGTTACTTTTAAAAAGAAGTCTTCGGGAAAATCTTTTGTTGAAGTTCAACAAATAAAATAATAATCCATATCATGAAGTTTCTAGACGAGGCCAAAATCCATCTTAAGGCAGGTGATGGTGGTTCAGGTTGTATAAGCTTTAGAAGAGAAAAGTTTGTCGAATATGGTGGTCCGGACGGAGGAGATGGAGGAAGTGGAGGTAACATTTTATTTGAGTCCGAAGAAAACTTAAATACACTGATTGATTTTAGATATCAGCAGCACTTTAAAGCTAAAAATGGAAAAAATGGTTCAGGAAAAAATAGAACTGGCCAGAATGGAAAAAATATTATTATTAAAGTACCTGTTGGAACCGTAATTATGGATTCAGATAAAAATGAAATATATAAAGATTTGGTAAAAAAGAATGAAAGATTTTTAATTTTAAAAGGTGGAAAAGGAGGAATAGGAAATTTAAGATTTAAATCATCAACTAATCAGGCACCAAGAAAGTTTACTAAAGGAAAAGAAGGTGAAGAGCTTTGGGTATGGTTAAGACTTAAATTGATTGCTGATATTGGTTTCGTTGGTCTACCGAATTCAGGAAAATCTACTCTTTTATCAGTTTTATCTAATGCCAAAGCCAAAGTTGCCAATTATCCATTTACAACATTAAAACCTCAACTTGGTCTTTTGAGATTTGAACAAGGTGATTTAACTCTTGCCGATCTTCCTGGCCTAATATCTGGTGCTAGCCAAGGAGTAGGCCTTGGTCTAAGATTTTTAGCTCACATAGAAAGATGTAGAGCTTATGCTCATTTATGTGATTTATCAGTGGAAAACGACGAACAAATAATCGAGAATTATAGAATAATAAGAAATGAAATGGAAAATTATGGTAAATTAGTTTCAAAAAAAAAGGAAATAATTATTCTTACAAAAAGTGACTTAGTTTGTAAAAATAAAATCAGAAGAAGATCTGATATTTTAAAAAAATATTCAAATTCTGATGTAACAATTATTTCAAGTCATAAAAAGGACGGAATAAGTGAACTGAAATCTATTTTTCGTGAAATTTTGGATGAAAAAACTACAACTTATTAAAAATGCTAAAAGAATTGTTATAAAAATAGGTTCGTCATTATTAATTGATAACGGCAAATTCAATTATAAATGGTTAAGATCATTGGTTGAGGATATTAATAGCTTCCTAAATAAAACTCAAATTATAATTGTTGCATCAGGAGCAGTATCCTTGGGTAAGAGTTACCTAAAGTTTAATTCTAATGAGATTAATCTAAATATGAAGCAAGCGTTTGCTGCATGTGGACAGATTTTTTTAATGAATAATTTTATTAAGGTTTTTGAGGAAAATAAAAAAAAGGTTGCTCAAATCCTTCTTACCTTTTCAGATACCGAAAACAGACGAAGGAGTCTTAATTCGAGGGAAACAATAAAAAGTCTTATATTGTCAAATGTAATACCTATAATTAATGAAAATGATACAGTAGCAACAGATGAATTAAAGTTTGGGGATAATGATAGATTAGCCGCAAGAGTTGCTCAGATTGTAGAAGCTGATCTTTTAATTTTACTAACTGATGTAAAGGGTCTATTCAATAAAAACCCAAGATATCATGACGACGCGAAATTAATTGAAACAGTAACAAAAATTGATTCTAGTATCTACAAGATGGCTACTTCTCAGACAAATTCATATGGTTCTGGAGGAATGTTTACCAAGATTCAAGCAGCAGAAATAGCTGGGAGTTATGGTTGTAATACATTAATTTTTCAAGGTAATATTGATAATCCTCTTAAAAACCTGAGAAAAAATGATGTTGGTTCTGTTTTTGTTTCAGATGAAAAAAAAAAAAAGGGAGTTAAAAATTGGTTGGCCGGTTCAATTAACATTTCTGGGACCTTAGAAATAGATAATGGTGCTGTAGATGCTCTTAAGAAAGGAGCTAGTTTACTACCTAGTGGAATACAAAGAGTCTTGGGAAAATTTTCAAAAGGAGATATAATTGAAATTGTAGACTATAATGGGAAAAAACTTGGCAAGGGAATTTCTTATTATGATGCACATGAAGTTGAAATAATAAAGGGAAAAAAAAGTACTTTTATAAAAAAAATTTTAGGCTATGAAGGTAGAGAAGAAATTATTCACAGGGATTATTTATATTTAAGTGAACGATGAGTGTTGAAAACTTAGAGAAAGATATTTTACAAATAGGAAGGCAAGCTAAAGAAGCATCGAGATATGTTTCACAGTTGAGTACAAGTTCCAAGAATAATATACTCTGTTCAGCTGCTGAGAATTTATTGAAAAATAAAGATACAATTTTAAAAGCAAATGAACTTGATATAAAAGAAAATAAAGACAAACTTAATTCTGCAACACTTGATAGGCTTATTCTTGATAATAAAGGAATAGAATCGATAAGTAACGGATTAGAAGAAATTTCTAAGTTAGAGGATCCAGTTGGAAAAATAATTGAAAATTGGTTGAGACCTAATGGGTTGAAAATCGAAAAAATATCTATTCCGTTAGGTGTGATAGGTGTGATCTACGAATCGAGACCTAATGTTTCTGCTGATGCAGCTGGACTTTGTTTGAAGTCAGGAAACGCACTTATTCTTCGTGGAGGATCAGAAAGTTTTCATTCTTCAAGTAAAATAGTTGAAATAATAAATCGTTCCTATGAAAATTTTAAACTTCCTAAAGGTGTTTTACAATATATTCCAACAAAAGATAGAAATGCTGTGGGCCATCTTTTGACAATGGATAATTATGTAGATGTTATAATTCCAAGAGGAGGTAGATCTCTTATTGAAAGAGTCATTAATGAAAGTAAAGTTCATGTAATAAGACATTTGGATGGCATTTGTCACACGTATATTCACAAATCATCTATCCCTAACCTTTCTAAAGATGTAGTAATAAATGCAAAAATGAGAAGACCCGGTATTTGTGGTGCTACAGAAACTATTCTTATTGACAAAGAAGTATTATCAACACATCTACCTGATATTATCAAATCTTTTACTGAAATGAACTGTGAAGTTAGAGGTGATGAACATGTTTTAGGTATAAATAATTCCTTAAAGCTTGCAAATGAAGAGGATTGGCATACTGAGTATCTTGATAAAATTGTATCTATTAAAACCATCCTGAAAGGTGTTGAAGAAGCTGTGAATCATATAAATCGTTATGGATCGGGGCATACAGATGCCATACTTTCTGAAGATGAAGATGCAGTTAATTTTTTTTTAAATAATGTTGACAGCGGAATTGTAATGCACAATACCTCAACTCAATTTGCAGATGGTGGTGAATTTGGTATGGGGGCTGAGATCGGAATCTCTACTTCTAAAGTTCATGCAAGAGGACCTGTTGGTGTTGCACAACTTACAAGTTTTAAATATAAAGTTAAAGGTTCAGGCCAGATTCGTCCCTAAATTGTTCAATTCAAAAAAAAAGTTTGTAGGTATATTAGGCGGGACATTTGACCCGCCGCATGAAGGGCATCTTTTTATAAGTAAGTTTGCAAAAATAAAACTTGATATTAGTGAAGTTTGGTGGGTCGTTACAACAACTAATCCTTTAAAAAAAAATAGGCTAAATTATGAAAAAAGATTAAAAAAAGTGAAAAAATTTTTGACCAACCAACATATCAAGGTTTTAGAGATTCAAGATTTGTCTAAAAATATTTATACAATCGATGTTTTGGAATATTTATTTAAAAAATTTCCTCAAAAAAAATTTATATGGTTAATGGGCGCCGATGCTCTGACTAATTTTCATTTGTGGAAAGACTGGAAAAAAATTTTTTATAATATTCCGATTGCAATTTTCGATCGTCCATTTTACTCTTTAAGTATACCAAAAGCTCAAGCGACTTTACATTTTAAGGAATATAAAATTAGTAGCAAATTATCAAAAAAATTAAAATTTATGAAGACCCCTAGTTGGTCATTTATTACAGGTTTAACCCACCTGCAATCCTCAACAAAAATAAGGGAAAACAAAGTTGGATCAACATAAAAATATCAAAAACTTCTTAAAAAAAATTATTAAAGATTTAAACGATTTGAAGGCTATTGATGTTAAATTTATTGATATAAAAAATAGAAGTGCCCTCGGTGATTTTCTGTTGATTGTAACAGGAAACTCTTCAAGACATATAAATGCTATTGCCACAAAAATAATTGAAAATCATAAAAAAAAAGTAATTTCAGTTGAAGGTTTGAAATCTACGGAGTGGGTAATTGTTGATTTTGGAGATATTATTTTGAATATTTTCAAGCAAGATGTAAGAGAACATTATTCTTTAGAAAAAATATGGCAATCTGACTTAGAAGACGAAAAAATAAGTTTTGGTTAGATGAATATAAGTATTATATCGCTTGGAAAGTTCAAAAAACACCCCCCATTTGAAGAGATTTTTAACTATTATAAAAAAAGAATAAATCTCAATATCGATCTACAAGAGATTAGAACATTTAATTTTGAAGAAAAGAAAAAGTTATTTTTTGAAAAAACTGAAATTATAAAACACTTTAAACCTACAGACTATATTGTGGTACTTGATAAAGATGGTAAAATGCTTACAAGTATAGACTTTTCAGTGTTTTTAAAAAAAAAGATGATAGAAAGAACTAAGAGAATTTGTTTTGTGATTGGGAGTGAGTTAGGTTTAGATTTATCTCTAAAAAGATCCCACCAAGTCATTTCCTTAGGAAAAAAAACTTGGCCACACCAACTAGTAAGAATAATGTTAATTGAACAAATTTACAGATCCTTAGAAATCATTAAAAACAGCTCTTATCACAAATAACAAAAAAGTATGAAGAAAATTTTATTGTGTATTTTAGACGGGTGGGGGTTAGGAAAACAAAATAAACATAATGCTATAGCAGTTGCAAAAACAGACAATTTTGATGCTATTACTAAAAAATTTGGAATGGGAAAACTCTATGCGTCTGAAAAAAAAGTAGGATTACCTAGTGGACAGTTTGGAAATTCTGAGGTTGGTCATATGAATATTGGAGGAGGAAGAATTATTCTTCAAGATATTTTGAGAATAGATAAATCTTTAAAAAATGGTGATTTTGAAAAAAATTCTAACTTCTTAAACATGCTTAATAAATCTAAAAGAATTCATCTTTTAGGTATCTTATCATCTGGAGGTGTCCATGGTCATCAGGATCACTTTATGAAAATTATTGATATTTTGGTTAAAAAAAATAAAGAAGCTTTATTACATTGTTTTTTAGATGGTAGAGATAGTTCGCCCATTTCCGGATATGATAATATGTCAAATTTAGTAAAGAAAATTAAGAATAAAAAAAACATAAAAATTGCAAGTATTTGTGGAAGATTTTATTCAATGGATCGTGATAATAGATGGGATAGAATTAATCAGGCTTATAAAGCTATAATTGAAGGTTCTGCAAACCATCATGTATGCCCTCTTAAATCCATAAAAAAAAGTTATAGTCAAAAAACTACGGATGAATTTTTTAAACCAAAAAACTTTTCAAATTATTCAGGTGTAAAAAAAGATGATGGTTTTTTCATTACAAACTATCGAGCTGATAGAGTCAGGGAACTTCTAACAGCAATTTTTGATAAAGATTTTTTAAATTTTAAAAGAAACAAAATTGCAGATTTCTCTAGTGCTATGAGTATGATCGAATATTCAAAAAGACTTAAAAAAAAGATAACTTCAATTCTTGAGCCTTTGAAAGTTAAAAATAACTTGGGTGAAATTTTTTCAAAGAAAAAGTTAAATCAACTTCGTATTGCTGAAACAGAAAAATATGCACATGTTACTTATTTTTTCAATGGAGGTGTTGAAGAAAGTTATGCTGGTGAGGATAGAATTTTGATTCCTTCTCCCCGAGTTGAAACTTATGATCAGAAGCCGGAAATGTCAGCATTAGAACTGACTAAAGAACTTATAAGTAGTATTAAAAAGAATAAATATAGTTTTATAGTAACTAATTTTGCTAATACTGACATGGTAGGTCACACGGGAAATTTTAAGGCTACTTTAAAGGCTGTTGAAACAGTAGATATTTGTGTTGGAAAAATTTTAGAACAATGCAAAAAAAGTGGATATACTTTAGTTATAACTTCTGATCATGGAAATGCAGATTTGATGTATGATGAAAAAAAGTCTATTCCTTGTACAACTCATTCAATAAACCCAGTTCCTTTTATTATTTGTAAAAATGTAAAACTTAAGAAAAAAGAGGGAATTTTAGCAGATATTGCACCTACAATTTTAGATTTAATGGATTTAGAAAAACCAAGTAATATGAGTGGTTGCAGTCTTTTGATATGAGATTAGTAATTCTTCTTATATTTGTTTTTACTTCTAATATTTGTTTTGGTTTAGAGGGAAAAAGTTTAAAAAAGAAACTTTCAGTTTTAAAAAAACAAACAGTTACAATACATAATGATATACTTAAAAATGATGATGAACTAAAAAAAATTAAAATTGATATTGAAAAAAATAGTCAAAAAAAAACAATTTTTGAGAAACATATTAAAGACAAGGAAGTTGTAAGCAGAAGACTTTTCCTTTTATTGCAAGATAAAATCTATCTCTCTCCTATTACCAAGTTTATTAAAAATTTAACAGTTCAGTCTGATGATTTGATAACCAAACAAATTGTTAGAGAGTTTTTTCTTAAACAAGCTAAAACAAGCATAAATATGCATCTTGAGAGTATTGAGGGAATTGTGGAAATAAAAAAAGAATTAGATAATAAGATCATCGTGTTTGAAAAAAAAAAAAAAGATTTGAGGATAAAGTTAAAAACACTGGAAAAAAAAATGAAAGAAGTCTCAAAATTGCAAAAAAAAGTAAAGGTGGATCTAGCGCTTAAAATCAAAGAAAAAAAACTTAAGGAGAAAGCAAAAAACTTAAATGAATTAGTAAGTGGTGTTGAAAAAAAAAAAAAAAGTAAAATATTAAGAAGTGGAACAATTCAATATCCAGTAAGAGGTGAAATTGTATCTAATTATGGAGAAGGTAAAGATGTTAGAAAATCAAAGAATGGTGTTGTTTTTAAAGTTTTACAGGATTCTTTTGTGACATCACCAATTAACGGTATGGTTGTATATGCAAATCAATTTAGGAGCTATGGTAACCTAGTAATAATAGAAAACAACGAAGGATATTATTGTATTCTATCTGGAATGAAAAATATTTTGATTTCTTCAGGCATTGAAGTTTTAAAGGGTGAACCTATAGCAAAGTTAAATAAAGGAAAAAACAATCAACTTTATTTTGAGTTACGATTGAATGGTAAAATTATTAATCCCAAATCAAAAGTTGAGATTTTATAAAAAAACTGCATAATCAAAATATGACTAGATTTATAGTATACTTTTTTCTAATTTTTCTAAATTTCTCAGATTTAAAATCAGAGAACGATAAGGAAGTTTATAAACATTTAAACCTCTTTGGAGAAGCATTTGAAAAAATAAAAAATAATTATGTAGAAGAAGTTTCTTCCAAAGATTTAGTTGAAGCAGCGATTGAGGGTATGTTAAGTTCGCTTGATCCACATTCTACTTTTCTTAATACCAATGAATTAAATGAACTTAAAGTTCAAACAAAAGGAGAATTTGGAGGACTTGGTATAGAAGTTACATTGGAAAATGGGTTTGTTAAAGTTATTTCTCCGATTGATGATACACCGGCGTCTAGGGCAGGTATTTTGGCAGGAGATCTTATTACTCATTTAGATGATGAACCAGTTTTAGGTATGACGCTATCTGAAGCAGTTTCTTTAATGAGAGGAAAAGCTGGGTCTAAAATAAAATTAACCGTTAATAGAGAAGACAATAAAACTCTTCAAATCGTAATTACTAGAGCTGTGATAGAATTAAAGGCAGTTAAAGCAAAAATTCAAAACAATATTGGATATATAAGAGTATCATCTTTTAATCAAAAAGTTGATACTCAAATCATTAAGGCAATTAGTAAATTTAAAAAAAGTAATAATGTCATTGGATATGTTCTTGATTTAAGAAATAACCCTGGTGGTCTCCTTGATCAAGCTGTTAACGTAACAGATATTTTTCTAGATAGAGGAGAAATTGTATCAACTAGAGGAAGGTTTGAAAGAGATGGAAGTAGATTTAATGCCATTAAAACAGATTTGACTGATGGCTTACCCCTAGTCGTTTTAATTAATCAAGGTAGTGCGTCAGCTTCTGAAATTGTTGCAGGAGCCCTCCAAGACCATAAGAGAGCAATTATTATGGGAACAAAATCTTTTGGAAAAGGTTCAGTTCAAACGATTCTCCCATCTGGTGAGAATGTAGCTCTGAAACTTACCACCGCAAAATATTATACACCACTTGGAAGATCCATCCAGAAAACAGGAATTGATCCTGATATTTTAGTTGAACAAGCTGAATTGAAAAAGTTATCAGAATCCGAAACTCTTGCAAGAAAAGAAGCAGATTTAAGAGGAGCTATTGATAATGAACAAAGTTCAACTAAGAATGAAAAACAAAAAGAATCTATAACAAAAAAGACTGATGATTCATCAAATGATTATCAATTGAGTAGAGCTTTTGATCTCATACTTGCTTTAGACCTAGCTAACAACAAATATAAATAATAATTAAGCTTTCAAAAATATGAAAGATTTTAGAAAAGGAATAGGAGTATTCCTGATTAATGAAAAGAATCAGCTTTGGGTTGGTAAAAGAATAGATTTTAAGAGTAATTATTGGCAAATGCCACAAGGCGGAATTGACAACGATGAAAATCCTAGAGAGGCTATGATCAGGGAACTTGGCGAAGAGGTAGGAATTCAAAAAAACTATGAAATTTTGATGGAACTTGAACACTGGCTATCTTATTCACTTCCAGACTCTCTTAAAAAAGTTGTTTGGGGTGGAAGGTATGTAGGCCAAATGCAAAAATGGTTTGCTTGCAGGTTTTATGGAAAAGATGAGGAGTTTAATCTTGAAACTCACAAACCTGAGTTCGAGGATTGGAAATGGATAAAACCAGAAGACGTTATCAAAGTTGTCGTTCCGTTTAAAAAAAAATTATATAAAGATGTTTTGAAGGGTTTTGAAAACCTTTACTAAGAGTAATATAGTTTTTTAGAAACTTTTATTTTTTTAACTTCTATTTTATCATCAGATTTTTGGATATTATAGTCAGAGTTTTTCATAACATCCTCACTTAAGAGAGTGCATTTGTTTTTTGAAACTTCAACAATTCCACCGTTTACCAGAAACGTTTCAACTATTTTTTTATTTTTGTATATATATGCTAACCCAATTCTAAGGGTGGTAAGAAAGGGCATGTGATTTTTTAGTATTCCAAAGTCACCTTCTACTCCTGGTAAAATACAAAGATCAATCTCATCATTAAATATTGTTTGCTGTGGTGAAATTATTTCAAGATTAAAAGACATTGTAAATTACTTTTCAATCTTTTTAGATTTTTCAATTACTTCTTCAATAGTTCCAACCATGTAGAAAGCAGCCTCCGGGATGTCATCATACTTCCCGTTTACAAGATCATCAAACCCTTTAATGGTATCTTCTAGGTTTACAAAAACACCTGGAGTTCCAGTAAATACCTCCGCTACATGAAATGGCTGAGAAAGAAATTTCTGAATTTTTCTCGCGCGATCAACAACCAATCTATCTTCTTCTGACAATTCATCCATTCCAAGTATAGCTATTATATCTTGAAGTGACTTATATTTTTGCAGTGTTTCTTGAACTTTTCTTGCAACATTATAATGTTCATTACCTATAATTCTTGGGTCAAGAATTCTGGAGGTTGAATCCAATGGATCAACCGCAGGATAAATTCCTAATTCAGCGATCTGTCTAGATAAAACAGTCGTGGCATCTAAATGCGCAAAGGATGTTGCAGGAGCAGGATCCGTTAAATCATCAGCAGGGACGTAAATTGCTTGAACAGATGTTATAGAACCTTTGTTAGTAGATGTAATTCTCTCTTGAAGAGCACCCATATCAGTTGAAAGAGTAGGTTGGTAACCTACAGCTGAGGGTATTCTCCCAAGTAGTGCAGAGACCTCTGAGCCAGCTTGAGTGAATCTAAAAATATTATCTACAAATAATAAAACATCTTGTCCCTCTTGATCCCTAAAATACTCTGCAAGAGTTAAACCTGTTAAAGCTACTCTCGCCCTAGCTCCAGGTGGTTCATTCATTTGGCCATAGACTAAAGCAGCTTTAGATTCATTGTTGTCAAGTTTGATAACACCAGATTCAATCATTTCATGATAAAGATCATTACCTTCTCTTGTTCTTTCCCCAACACCAGCAAAAACAGAGTAACCACCATGCCCTTTAGCAATATTATTGATTAGTTCCATAATTAGAACGGTTTTTCCAACACCAGCCCCACCAAATAACCCAATTTTTCCTCCTTTGGCATAAGGGGCTAAAAGATCCACTACCTTGATTCCTGTAACTAAAATCTCCGTTTCGGTTGATTGATCTATAAATTCCGGTGCACTTTTGTGAATGGGTGATTTTAATTTTGTTTTTAGCTCGCCCCTTTCATCAATAGGTTCACCAATTACATTTAAAATTCTACCAAGTGTCTCTGGACCAACAGGAACAGAAATTGGGTTTCCTGTATCCTGCACTTCTTGTCCCCTAATTAGACCATCTGTAGAATCCATAGCAATTGTTCTGACGGTATTCTCACCAAGATGTTGAGCTACCTCTAAAACTAAATCTTTATTTTCATGTTTAACTACTAGTGCATCTAGTATTTGTGGTAAGTTTTCCTCAAAAGATACGTCAACAACTGCACCTAATACTTGTTTTATTTTTCCGATATTTTCTGTCATTTAAATCTCTCCTTTAAGTTAAACTGCTTCAGCTCCTGAAATAATTTCAATTAATTCCTTTGTAATGAGTGCTTGTCTAGATCTGTTGTAAAAAAGAGTGAGTCTATCAATCATATCATTTGCATTTCTGGTTGCATTGTCCATTGCTGTCATCCTTGAGCCTTGTTCACTTGCTAAATTTTCAAGTAGAGCAGAATGAATCTGGATTGCAATATTTTTAGGAATTATATCATCTAAAATCACTTCTTCATCAGGTTCAAAATCATACATTATAGCTTCAGTTAAGTCTTCTGCCTGATCATCTTTTTCTATAGGAAGTAGTTTTTGAGATTCTACATTTTGTGAGATTGCACTCTTAAACTTAGTATAGATTAGGTAGCATTCAGAGATTTCATCATCAAAAAAAAGCTTAAGAACTTGATCTCTAATCGAGCTAGCAACCTCAAATTCAATTTTAGGATTTGCAAAGTCAGAAACTAAATCAATTATCAAATCTTTGTAGATTCGTCTTAGAGATTGATAGGCTTTTTTACCAACAAATAAAAATTTAAAGTTTTTTCCGTCATTTTTCAAAGTATGCGCTAGATTTTTTGTATACTTAATTATGGATCCATTGAAACCTCCACATAAACCTCTATCAGCAGAACAGACAATTAATAATACTGTTTTTTTGTTATTGGTTTTACTGAACTTAAGATTGTTTGTGTTAGATTTAGAAATAAGAGATAGAACAATTTCTTTCATTTTATTTGCATAAGGTCGAGATTTTTCTGCGTTATCTTGGGCTCTTTTTAATTTTGCAGCTGCAACCATTTTCATAGCAGATGTAATTTTTTTGGTTGATCTAACACTTGATATTCTATTTCTAAGATCTTTAAGGCTTGGCATTAGTTTACTGTAAAAACTCGTTTGTAGTGGATTCTAGAAATTGATTAAGTTTTTTTTCTGTTTCATCAGACAAGGATCTTTGATCTTTGATTGTCTTGAGAATATCTTTACCTTGATTGCGTAACTTTTTAAGTAAGAAACTCTCAAACTTTGTTATTTCAGAAATTTCAATTTTATCTAAAAAACCTTTAACACCAGAAAAAATAACTACAACCTGCTCCTCAACTTTTAACGGTGTATATTGAGGCTGTTTGAGTATTTCTGTCAATCTTCTTCCTCTTTCAAGAAGATTTCTTGTTGATTGATCAAGGTCAGAGGCAAATTGCGAAAAGGCTTCCATCTCCCTGAATTGGGCAAGATCAAGTTTAATTGATCCTGAAACTTGTTTCATTGCTTTAATTTGGGCTGCAGATCCCACACGACTTACAGATAAGCCTACGTTAACAGCAGGTCTAATTCCCTTAAAAAAAAGTTCGGTTTCTAAGAAAATTTGTCCGTCAGTAATCGAAATTACATTGGTTGGAATATAAGCGGATACATCTCCTGCCTGAGTCTCGATTACAGGAAGTGAAGTTAAGGATCCAGATCCGTTAGCATCACTCATTTTGGCAGCTCTTTCCAAAAGTCGAGAATGAATGTAAAAAACATCACCTGGAAAGGCTTCTCTTCCTGGTGGTCTTCTGAGAAGTAAAGACATTTGTCTATAGGCTACTGCTTGTTTTGATAAATCATCATAAAAAATTACCCCATGCATACCGTTGTCCCTAAAAAATTCTCCCATGGCGCACCCTGTGTAAGGAGCTAAAAATTGAAGTGGTGCCGGATCAGATGCTGTGGCTGCTACTACAATAGAGTACTTAAGTGCATCATTTTCTTCTAGAGTTTTAACAATTTGTGCAACTGTGGATCTTTTCTGGCCGATTGAAACATATATACAATAAAGTTTTTTTGATTCGTCGTCTGATTCATTGGTTTCTTTTTGATTCAGAATTGTATCGATAATTACGGCAGTTTTACCAGTCTGTCTGTCGCCTATGATCAACTCTCTTTGTCCTCTACCTATTGGGATTAAACTATCAATGGCTTTTAAACCGGTTTGCATAGGCTCGTGTACTGATTTTCTTGGGATTATTCCAGGTGCTTTTAGTTCTGCTCTTCTCATTTTTACATTCTTGAGAGGACCTTTTCCGTCAATTGGGTTTCCGAGCCCGTCAACCACTCTTCCAAGAAGAGATTTACCTGTTGGAACTTCAACGATTGATTGTGTTCTTTTTACAATGTCACCCTCTTTAATAGATTTGTCACTTCCAAATATGACAACACCAACATTATCTTCCTCTAGATTAAGTGCCATTCCCTGTACTTTACCAGGGAATTCAACCATCTCTCCAGCCTGAACATTATCTAGACCATAAACCCTTGCAATACCATCCCCAACAGTTAGAACAGTTCCGACTTCAGAGACTTTTGCCTCACCACTAACATCTTTTATCTCTTTTTTTAAGATGGATGATATTTCTGATGCATTTATAGACATAATTAATTCAACCTTTCATTAAAGTTATAATCTTGTAGTTTATTTTTAATTGAGTTATCTATCATTATAGAATTAACCTTTAGTATAATTCCACCAATGATACTTTCATCAATTATTTCCTTAAGTTTAATTTTACAATTAAGAGTTTTTTCAAGAGATGACTGAATTTTATTTTGTAAAGCTTTTTCAATTGAATCTATGGTAGTAATGGTAACTTCAATAACACCATTTTTTTCGTCAAGAAGGTTATTAAATTCAACAAATATATTTTTTAATAAAAAAAGTTTTCCATTGTTTGCTAAAGTGGTCAAAAAATTTGAAAAGTTTTCACATAAGTTAGTTTTTTTTAAGATTTCTAATAGGATTTTTTTTTTTTTAATGGGTTTATTAAAGGTGTTTGAAAAAAAAGCTTTAACTCATTTATTTTATTATACATTTTTATGAAATCATCAAAGTCACTTTTTGTTTTTATAATGTCTGAATTATTGTTGTTACATGATAATAATAATGCTCTGGCATACCTTTTTGCGGTCTCAGTTTTATATGTGAATTTGTTACTCAAAATATGTTCTCATCAATATTTAATTAGGGTTTTTATCACAAGAATTAAATCTATTCAATCACTGATTATTTAATAATTTATAAAAAACTTATTGGATCAACATCAATATATAATTTTACTTCTGATGGCACTTTAAATTTTTTAATAAATTCTTTCACACTAGATTGTAAAGCATAGTTTTTTTTTAATTTGATTAAAACTCTGTATCTATATTTATTATTCTTCATTGAGATAACAGCAGGTGCGGGCCCAAAAATACCAGCATGTTTGAAATTTTTTTTTAAGTTATTAGATAAAAAATTACTAAATTGCAAACTTTTGGTATTGCTAATTGAAGTTATTACTAGAGATATAAAGTTTGAAAAAGGGGGATGTTCAAATTTTCTTCTTCTTTTAATCTCCTGATCATAAAAGTTTTTAAAAGAATATTTTTGGCAATTTTTAAAAACTATATGATCTGGTTGAAAGGTTTGAATAACTACATTACCTTCTTGATCTTTTCTTCCCGCTCTTCCAGAGACTTGAATTATTTGTTGAAAACATTTTTCAAAGGACCTGAAATCAAAATCATTTAAGAAATGATCAATATTTAAAATTCCAACTGTTTTTAAGTGGGGAAAGTTATGTCCCTTTGATAAAATTTGTGTTCCAACTATTATATTTATATCATTACTAATAATTTCTTTAAGTGTTGAGTTTAAGTTTGCTTTGTTTTTTGTTGAATCGCTAGAGATAAATATATTTTTTGAACCTGAAAATTTTTTTTGTATTTCTTCGTATATTTTTTCAATACCCTCTCCAGGAAAAATTATAGAACCCTCAGAATCACAATTATTACAGTAGTTGGTAAATTTTTCACGATAGGAGCAATGATGACAAAGTAAAAAACTTTCCTTATTTATGTAATTATGAAGAACTAGTGAGACATTGCACTTCGGACATTGTTTTATAAACCCACATTTTTTACAAAGAGTAAATGATGTATATCCTCTTTTGTTGATAAATATCATTGTTTGAAGATTCAAATGCAAATTTTTTTTAATTTGCAGGATAAGTTCTTCAGAAATTATATTTTTTTCTTTTCTCATATCTACTATTTGAATATTTGGAAGAGGAACTTTGTTCACCCTTTCTAACATTTGAATCTCTAGAAATTTTTTTTTTTTACAATTATAAACGTTTTCAATTGAAGGAGTTGCTGAACTTAGAATAATTGGGCAATTAGAATTCTTTGCTCTTATTATAGCAAAGTCTCTAGCATTTATTATTAATTTATCTTCTTGTTTATATGATGAATCATGTTCTTCATCTACAACAATAATTCCTAAATTTTTAAACGGCAGAAATAAGGAAGACCGAGTACCAATTATCAGAACTGATTTATTTAAAATAATGTGATTCCATATATTTGCTTTTTTACTTGCCTTTATTGATGAGTGATAAATTTCAGCAACAATTCCAAAGTCATCAAAAATTTCATTAACCCATTCCTTAGTTAAAATTATTTCAGGAACTAAAATTAGGCATTGAAATTTTTTTTTAAGCTTTTCCTTTACAATGTTCATATAAACTCTAGTTTTACCGGATCCTGTAACACCATAAAGAGATATGACATTGAAGGAGTTTTGAACTTTTTTATTTATACTTGAAAGAGCTTTCTTTTGTTCGTCTGATAAAGTTGGAAGTTTAAATTTATGATTATAATCTACGAGTTCTAATCTTTTTAAATTTTCTTTAAATCCTGACAAAAAATTTTTAAGTATTATGGATAAAGAGTTGCATGTGTATTTTGAAAGAAAGTTTATACTTTCAATAATTTCTTCATTAAAGAAATAGTTTTCATAGCTAGATTCAATCTCTAATAATTTTTTATTTATATTAATTTTTTTGGGTATTTTAAGAACTATACCGATTTGTTTTTTGTTTCTAAACTTAACTTTAACAATTTGACCAATTTTTGGTTTATTTTTTTCTAAAATTTTTCTTTTATAGAAAAAAGTTTTATCACCAACTGGAAGTGCTAAAAGAATTTCTAAAGTCATTTTTTAAAATTAAACTTGAAATTTATACGGAAACATTAAAGTATTATATCAAAAAATTTTTTTTTTATGTTGAGTAAAAAAATAAAAATAGAAGATATTGAAAAATTTTTATCGGAAAATCCTAGTTTTTTCATAGAACATCCTCAGGTTCTCGAAAGTCTGAAGTTTCCTTCTTTAAAAAATAATAGTATAGGAAATAAAGTAGTATCTTTCAAAGATTGGTTAATAAACAATTTACGTTTTGAGAAAGAGGGTTTAATAGAGAATGCAAAATATAATTATTTAACCCAGAAAAAAATCCATCAAGCTGTAATTTCAATAATCAATAAAAATAACTTAAAAGAATTTTTAAAATATTTGAATATTGAATTACCCAAGTTATTTCATTTAGAAATAATTAATATTGTATGTACTAAAAAAGAATTAAGTTCTAAATATAATCTAATTTTTCTTGAGGAAAAAGAAGTTGATAAATACTACCGCTTAAATAATCACTTTATAATGGATGCAGTTGACGATCAGAAAATATTATATAAAAATGCTAAAAAAAAAATATATTCAAATGCAATTTTCTCTTTGGATATAAAGTCTTTGGATTTTTTCCCACTGTTAATTTTTGCAAGTACAGATGAGCATTTTGTAAGTAATAGAGCCTATGATTTAATACTATTTCTCTCTAAAATAATTCAATTTAAATTAGGAAAACTTTATTAATGAGTTCTTTGTTAAACGATAAAATAAAATGTTGGCAAGAATGGATAATCGCTGAAAAAAGATTAAGTTTTAATACTCAAAAATCATATCAAAGAGATTTATTTTGTTTTTTGGATTTTCTAAAAAAATATTTTAATAAACCTATTGAGTTAAATGACTTCGAACGTCTTGATTCAGATTCTATAACATCTTGGTTTGTATCCAGAATTCAAAGTGGCGTAACTCACAGAAGTAATGCAAGATCACTCTCGTCAGTAAAAAGTTTTTTGAGCTTTTTAGTGAAAAATAAATTTATAAAATTTTCGTCAATTTTAAGATTGAAAGGACCAAAATTTAACTATGATCTTCCGAGACCATTATCACAAAATCAAGTAACTAGAATTGTTGAAAAAATTTGTCAGGGAAATAAGGAATGGATAGTTTTAAGAAATTTTTTAATAATTATTTTAATGTGGGGCTATGGTTTGAGAATAAGTGAAGTTTTAAATATAAAAAAGGCTGATTTGAAAGCTTGTGATCTAGTTATAATTGGGAAAGGTAATAAAGGTAGAATTATCCCAATTTCATTAGAGATATTAAATCTTCTAAAAAAACTGAACGAAATATCTTCCAAAAACTTTGTAAATAATGATTTTGTTTTTTTAGGAATAAGAGGAAAAAAACTGAAAGCAGAGATTATACAAAGATTAATAAGAAATATAAGAAATGAATTGATGCTCCATGAAAAAACTTCACCTCATTCTTTTAGACATACATTTGCTACAAATCTTTTAGAACAAATGGTTGACCTAAGATCTATCCAAGATCTTCTGGGTCATTCATCTTTGTCGACAACTCAAAAATACACTAAGGTTAGTCAAGAGAATTTAAGGCAGATTATCGAAAAAAATCATCCAAGATCATAATTTAATTAAGATGTTTCGTACCTGAATGTAAGCTTCATTTCCCCGGCAACTTTGACTATCTGTGCCAGGCATTCAGGGGCATTTTCATCTCTGATAGAGATTGCAAATCGTGAAATATATTGCGTATTTTCAGGATAAGAAATTTTTTCAGTATTCATTCTAATTATAAGTGCATTATTATCATCTAGTGTCTTTATAATTTTATGAAGTAACCCTTTCTTGTCATCACCTGAGAGAACAATTCTATGTGTAATTTTAGAGGTTGGGCCTATGTCAGTATTTATTGGGAGTGCCTTTATTTGGGTTTGTCCATCCTTTAAGGATGAAAGATTTGAAACTTCTTCTTGAAGATTCTCTAGATTTACCTTGTCAGTTGTTTGATATACCATAGTCAACTCGCAAACTCTTCCTAAAGTAGCAAAAGTAACTCCTGAAAACTCACCCCCGATTTCTGTAAGATGCGAGGTTATTTCAGATACGAGGTTTGGTTTGTTTTCTCCAAGATAAGAAATTAGAACGTTTTCAGTCATCATGAAACTCCCATTGAAATTTTCATTGCTTCTCCAATTTTTGTAATGGTTTCTGCTACTTTAACACCAGCTGATTTGAGTGCCTCTTTTTTTGCGTCAGCAGTTTCTGCACCACTATTTACAATTGCTCCTGCATGACCAAGCTTTCTTCCCTTTGGAGCAGCTGCACCAGCTACAAAAGCAGCAACAGGTTTTTTGAATTTACCACTCCAAGTTTTTATAAACTCAGCACCCTCGATTTCTGCAGTGCCTCCTATTTCTCCAATTAACACTATTCCATCAGTTTCTGAATCATTAAGAAATAATTCAAGTGCATCAACAAAGTTTGTTCCATTCACTGGATCTCCCCCAATACCAATTATAGTTGATTGGCCCAGTTGAGCTGTTTGAACAGCTGATTCATAAGATAGAGTTCCAGATCTTGAAACAACTCCAATTCTTCCTGGTTTACATATATGACCAGGTATTATACCAATCTTCCCTATACCAGGTGTTAATACTCCAGGGCAATTAGGCCCGACAAGCCTTGTTTTGGAACCTTTCATTTCTCTTCTGACTCTTTGCATATCACTTGTTGGGATTCCATCAGTGATACAAACGACTAGGTCAAGTTCAGCTTCAACTGCTTCGAGTATTGCATCAGCTGCAAATGGAGGAGGAACAAATACGCCACTAGCATTACAACCAGTTTTTTTTTTTGCTTCTGCAACAGTATTAAATACTGGAATATCAAGATGTTTTGTTCCACCTTTTTCTGGTGTAACGCCCCCAACTATATTAGTGTTATATTCAATAGCTCTTTCAGAGTGAAATGTTCCTTGTGCACCAGTAAATCCCTGGCAAATTATTTTAGATTCTTTTGTCAGTAAAACTGCCATTACTTTTTCTCCTTGACTAAGTCTACTATGTCTTTAGCAGCTTGTTCCATGGTTTCAACTGGCTTTATTGGAAAGCCAGAGTTTTTCAGAATATCCATACCCATTTCAACGTTTGTTCCTTCCAGTCTTACAACAAGAGGTTTATTTAAACCAACTTCCTTAGAGGCGTCTACAAGACCTTGCGCAATGTCGTTACATCTCATCATACCCCCAAAAATATTTATTAAAATTCCTTTAACATCGGGATCTTTATAAATTAGTTTAAACGCAGCTGCAACTCTGGTTGGTGTCGCTGCACCTGCAACATCCATAAAGTTTGCTGCTTCCCCTCCATAATATTTTATTATATCCATTGTTGACATCGACAAACCTGCACCATTAACCATTAGACCAATATTTCCGTCTAACTTTACATAATTCAAGTCATGTCTAGCGGCTTCAAGTTCTAAAGGATCATATTCATTTTCATCCTTCATTTCTGCAACTTGTCTTTGTCTATAGAGTGCATTATCATCGAAAGAAGCTTTACAATCTAAAACCACTACATCTTCTCCTTTTACAACAGCAAAAGGGTTAACTTCTATTAAAGCTGCGTCAAGAGAGGTGAACGCTTTGTATATACCTAAAATATTTTTTTGAGCTTTTTTAGCTGCTACTCCAGTTAGACCAAGGTTATAGGCTATTGTCCTCGCATGATGAGTAAGCAGATCGCCTCCAGGTGAAATTTTTAATTTATGGATATCTTCAGGACTTTTTTCTGCAACTTCCTCAATATCAACACCACCTTTTTTTGAGGTGATTATTGTATTCCCCCCCGTTTCTCTATCTACAGTAATACAAAAGTAAAGCTCTTTTTCAATTTCATAACCTTTTTCTAAATACACCCTTCTTACTATTTTTCCCTCTTCATTTGTCTGAGGTGTAATAATTTTCATTCCTATCATTTTATCAACTGTTTCTACAACCTCTTCGTTGTTTTTACATAACTTTACTCCACCTGCTTTACCCCTACCACCTGCATGGACCTGAGCTTTCACAATTATTTTTTCTTCATTCAACCATGAAACAATATTTTCAGCCTCATGTGTTTGATAGACCACCTCACCGGGTGGGACGACTACACCAAATTTTGACAATAGCTGTTTGGCTTGATATTCATGTATATCCATATCTAATTTCCTCGTTGGCGATTATACTTAAAAAAAAATTATATGAAACAATTTAATAAAATTGCAACACTTCAAAAACGCAGACTATATCAGTTTTTATTTCTAGACTAGTAATTTTTTGCATTTTTGCACAAGCTCTTCAACAGCTTCTACAGAATTATTAAACGCATCTTTTTCAGAATTTTGTAATTCTAATTCTATTATTTCTTCGACACCATTCTTACCTATTATAATAGGGACCCCAACACATAAACCATTAACACTATATTCACCCTCAAGATATGCACTACAAGGTAGGATTCTTCTATTGTCAAAAAAATAGGATTCAAGCATTTCAATAGCACTTGTAGCAGGTGAAAAAAATGCAGAGCTGTTTTTCATTAACGCAACAATTTCCCCACCACCGTTTCTAGTCCTAGAAACTATTTGTTCAACTTTTTCTTTGTTAACTCTTTTTTTTTTAATAAATTCATCTAGTGGAATTCCTGATATAGATGTAAATCTCAATAACGGTACCATTGTATCTCCATGTCCGCCTAAAACTATAGTTTGTATGGAATCTGTTGAAATAGACAACTCATTGGAGAGAAAAAACTTAAATCGTGCTGAATCTAATATCCCGGCCATACCGACAATCATTTGTTTATTAATTCCTGCAATTTCTTTAAGAGACCAAACCATTGCGTCAAGGGGATTTGTAACACAAATTACAAAAGCATTTGGAGAATATTCTTTAATTGCATTTCCTAATTCTTTCATTATTGAGAAATTGGTTTCAACTAAATCATCTCTAGACATCCCTGGCTTTCTTGGAATGCCAGCAGTAATGATAATTACATCACTATCTTTGATTTTAGATACGTCATCAGTACCAACGATTTTTGTGTTTAAGTTTTCTGCTGAAAGACTTTGAGATAAGTCAAGGCATTTTCCTTCAGCTAAACCTTTTACTTTATCAATAAGTGTTATGTTTCCTAATCTCTTTCTAGAGAGACTAAAAGCCAGAATTGTTCCAATATTTCCAGCTCCAATAAGGCTGATTTTTTTATCATGACTCATTGATTGTAATTCTATATTATGTCCAATCCAATATCTACAGATT
>NZFP01000033.1 GCA_002689325.1 Rickettsiales bacterium | reverse complement strand
GGCGGCGGCATGGGCGGCATGGGCGGCATGGGCGGCATGGGTGGAATGGACTTCTAATATTCGTCCCAAAAAAGATGAAACTCAAAGCCCAGTTTTCAACTGGGCTTTTTTATTGATAATATAAACCTTCGTCCATTTTGAAAAATCTGGTCCACACATCCATATTCTTTTCTTCTATCTCAACAGTGTCGAAACCACATCTTATCAAAAAAATATATTGATCGGGTAGAATGTGTCCAGAGGCTCTAATTTCTTTTTCAAAATTTAATTTCTTTCTTAAAATCTTTGCAATTGAAAATGGCCTACCATCTCTAAATGTTAGAAAGTTAAATTGGATTAAACTAAAATATTGTAAATCTTCAGTTATTTCATCTAAAGATTCATCAGAGTTAATTTGAATTCCCACATTTATTTTTTTTTCCTTTAGTATCTGTTTTTTCTCTATCCATAAATTTTTTGTTAAGATTACTTTCTTTTTATTTAGAGATTTTATTTGTTCCAACTCATCCAGAAATATATATTCATTTTTTTGTGGTTTGTCTTTATTGAGAATTATCATAAAGATCTTTCTTAAATTCACTTATTCCGATTCTATTAAAAACTTTAAGAAAATCTTCATTTTCTGAAACTCTGTTTTTTTCATACGTTTTTAGTATTGTTTGAAGTGCGTTCATTAATTTATTTTCAGGAAAAGAAGGGCCGACTATTTCCCCTATACTTGCATTTTCAGTGGCTGAACCACCTAGTGTAACTTGATATGATTCTTCTCCATTTTTATCAAGTCCTAAAATACCTATATTACCTACATGATGGTGACCACATGCGTTAATGCATCCTGAAATTTTAATTTTTAAATCTCCTATATTTTTTTGTTGGTCATAATTTTTAAATAACTTACTTATTTTTTGAGAAATTGGAATTGATCTTGCTGTTGCTAGAGCACAATAATCCATTCCTGGACAACAAATAATATCAGATATTAAGCCAATGTTAGGTGTCGATAAACCAATTTTTTTTAGCTTATGCCAAAGGTCGTAAATTTTTTTGTTTTCAACATGGGGTAAAAGAATATTTTGTTCATGAGTTACTCTTATCTCTCCAAAAGAGTAATCATAAGATAACTGAGACAACTCATTCATTTGGTTTGCATTCATGTCCCCTGGAGGTTTTCCAGGAGGCTTAAGTGAAACCATCACAACAGAATACCCTTTAACTTTATGATTAATTATATTTTGTTTTACCCACTGGTTAAACTCTATATTATGAACTTTTGGCAAAATTGAGTTTTTTGATCCTTTAATAGGTAATTTAAAAAAATTATAGATTCTTTTTATTTGGTTCTCACTCAACTCGAGTTTTTTATTTGTAAAATTTTTATATTTATCCTCTATCATAGATTTAATTTTTTCTTCACCTAATTCATTAACTAAGATTTTAATTCTTGCTTTATATATGTTGTCACGGCGCCCAAGTTCATTGTAAACAGATAAAATTGCTTCAAGATAATTTAAAAGATCTTTTTTGTCTAAGAAGTCTCTTATTTTTTTTGCAATAAAAGGACTTCGCCCCTGTCCCCCTCCTACATAAACCTCAAAGCCTATTTTCGAGTTCTTTTCTATAAGTCTTAATCCAATGTCATGTACTTCAATTGCTGCTCTATCGTTTTTGGAAGCCGTAACTGCAATTTTAAATTTTCTTGGTAAAAAAGAAAATTCTGGATGAAACGTTGACCATTGTCTTATGATTTCACACCATGGTCTTGGATCCTCAACTTCTTCATTATTAATACCAGCTAAATGATCACAAGATATATTTCTTATACAGTTACCCGATGTTTGAATTGCATGCATTTCAACAGAAGCTAATTTCTCTAAAATTTTTGGAACATCGGTTAATTTCGGCCAATTAAATTGAATGTTTTGTCTGGTTGTAAAATGACCATAACCGCGATCAAACTTTTTTGCAATTTCAGCTAGCTTTTTTAATTGCAAGTATGATAGTTCACCGTATGGAATTGCTACTCTGAGCATGTAGGCGTGAAGTTGAAGATATAGACCATTCATGAGTCTCAATGGTTTGAATTCATCTTCAGTCAACTTACCATTTAATCTACGTTTAACTTGATATTTGAATTCAGAAGTTCTGTTTTTTAAAATTTTTTTATCTTTTGAAGAATATTTGTACATTATTGAGTAATTTTAAATGTTAAGCCATTTTTTCTAATTTTATCTCTTAGTTTTCTTATTTGTCCATCTTCCGTTAACTCTACAAAAAAATGTCCAATAATAAGGCACTTCTTTTCATCATCGATTGCAATTTTTTCATACTTTTCAATCTCGTTTCTTTTAATTTTTATTGCTTCATTAAAATCAGTACTCCATTTATTTCTTGTAAAGTATACAACGTCACCAGTTATTAAGTCGTTTGCAGAAAGATAAAACTCTTCTCCTCTTAGTTTTTTTGCCATGAATAAAGGTATAAATATAATTAAAAAAGTAAAGGTTTTTTAATAAATTACAACAAAATTATGCAAAATATTTTATTATACATAAAAAATAAGTATATTATTATTTTTTTTATTTGGTATTCATATAAATCTTAAGAAATAATGAATACCATGGATAACAAAAATTTAAAACAATGGCCTTTTGCAGAAGCTAAAAAAATATTAAAACGTTTAAAAGGTTCTTCAAAAGATTATTGTATTTTTCAAACAGGTTATGGTCCGTCTGGACTTCCGCATATTGGAACTTTTGGTGAGGTTTTACGAACAACCATGGTTATGAAAGCTTTTAATTTTTTATCTGAAATACCAACTAAACTTTATATTTTTTCTGATGATATGGACGGGTTAAGAAAAGTTCCAGATAATGTTCCAAATAAAAAATTAATAGAAAAAAACTTAGATAAACCATTATCCTCAATACCTGATCCTTTTGAAAAATTTTCATCTTTTTCAGAACATAACAATAATAAACTAAGAGAGTTTCTTGATAGCTTTAATTTTAAGTATGAATTTAAGTCCGCAACTAACCATTACAAAGCCGGTGTTTTTAATAACGGACTTGAAGCTATCTTTGATAATTATGATAAAATTTTAGATATTATCTTGCCAACGTTAGGAAAAGAAAGAAGAGAGACCTACTCACCATTTTTACCAATTTGTAAAACTACAGGAAAAGTATTACAAGCCAAAGTTAAAGAGTTGGATAAAAACAAAAAAAAAATAATTTTTATTAACCCCCTTACAGATAAAGAAGAAGAAACATCTATATTTAATGGTGAATGCAAACTACAATGGAAGGTTGACTGGGCAATGAGATGGCTTGTGCTGGGAGTTGACTATGAGATGAACGGGAAGGATTTAATAGAATCCTATATACTTTCTAGCAAAATAAATAAGATTATTGGGGGAAACCCTCCAGTCAATTTTACTTATGAACTTTTTTTAGATGAAAAAGGAGAAAAAATATCTAAATCCATAGGTAATGGAATATCTTTGGAAGATTGGTTAAAGTTTTCTCCAAAAGAGAGTCTTGAACTTTTTATGTTTCAGAATCCTAATAGAGCCAAAAAGTTGTTTTTTGATGTGATTCCAAAAACAACTGACGAATTTTTAAAATTAAACCAAACATATCAAAAATTGGATGAAGACAGTAAAATTAATAATGCAATTTGGTTTATTAATTGCGATAAAAATAGACAAATTCCAGAAAATATAACTTTTAATATGGTGCTCAATTTAGCTAGTGTTTGTAATGCTGAATCAAGCAATATATTATGGGAATTTATCTACAATTACTATCCAGAAATGAGAAATGAAAAAAATGATTGGATTGATGAACTTTTAAATTACGGAGTTTATTATTTTAAGGAGTTTATATTGCCCAATAAAGAATATAGACGACCTAATGAAAAAGAAACAAAGGGTTTTGAAATGATGATTGACGTTTTAAAAAAAATGCCGTCAACCATTGAGGCAGAGGACATTCAAACTGAAATATATAATATTGGAATGTCTCTTGAATTCGAAAATCTGAGAGATTGGTTCTCAGGTTTTTACGAAGTAATTCTTGGACAAAAGCAAGGCCCTCGGCTGGGTTCATTTATAAAGTTTTATGGTATAAATAAAACAATAGAACTTCTTCAAAGCAAATTAAAAGAAAATTGATGTGAAAAGATTTGTATACAGAGTCTTAGATCTAGAGGAATGGTTTAATTTTAAAAAAAAAAAAGTATTCTATGGAAATGATTTGGATCAAATATCTGGATACATCCATTTGTCAGAAAAAGATCAATTGCGAAAAACTATAGATATATATTTTAAAAAAAAAAAAAATAGTGATTTTAAAGATTAGAACTAAGAGTTTAAAGCAAAAGTTATTATGGGAAGTCTCAAGAGCAGGTGAGAAGTTTCCACATCTTTACGATAAGCTAACTCTAGAAAATGTTGTAAAAGCAGATTATCTCAATGTTTAATTTTTTAAATTATACCTCACTTGCAAAGTTAACTTCCTTCCTTCCTCCAGAGCTTTTACACGATTTTTTTTTACAAGCTCTGAGATTTAACCTTTTCAAAAAAAAAAAAAGATTTGAAAACCTTGAGACTAAAGTCCTAGGAAAACAATTTGATAATCCTATTGGCCTGGCGGCTGGTTTTGATAAAAATGCCGAAGTAATAAATGGTTCATTTAATTTAAGTTTCGGTTTTGTGGAAGTAGGTACAGTAACGCCAATGCCACAAAAAGGAAACCCTAAGCCTAGAGTTTTTAAAATTCCTGAGTTTGAGGCCATTATTCAAAGGTTAGGTTTTAATAATGATGGGATTGAAGTTTTTGTGAATAATCTTGAAAAATATAAAAAAAATGAAAAGGAGATATTAGGTATTAATATTGGTAAAAATAAAAGATCTAAAAACCCAGTTTCAGATTATAAATTTCTCTATAATTTAGTTCAACCGTACACTGATTACGTTACCATTAATATTTCTTCACCGAATACTCCTGGTTTGAGAGATCTGCAAAAAAAAGATAATCTTGAAAAAATCCTATCAACTCTTTCTAAGCATAAAAAAAAAATAACATTTGTAAAATTGTCTCCAGATCTTTCGGATAAAGAATTAGAAGAAATATGTAAATTATCTTTAAAGTCTGAGGTTGTTGATGGACTTATTTTAACTAATACAACTGTTACTCGTGGGAACTTGGGGTCAAGACCGGTAAGAGATTTTTGGAAAATATCTGAAGAAGGTGGATTATCTGGTCCTCCACTTAGGGAATTGAGTAATAAAATTATTAGAAAAACTTATAAACTTACTAAAGGTAAAATTGTTTTGATAGGTGTAGGTGGTATCACTAGTGGAAGAGATGCTTTTGAGAAAATTTCTAGTGGTTGTAGTCTTCTTCAACTGTATACATCTTTAGTATTTAAAGGGCCAAATGTTGTCGTAAATATTTTATCTGAGTTGAGTGGTTTACTAAAAGAAAAAGGAATAAAAAAAGTCGATGATCTGGTAGGAAAAAATATTGATTTATGAGTGATTTAAAAAAATTAAAAACCTTGGAAGAAATTGAAAATAAATATAATATTTTTTTTATAGATTTATGGGGAGTGATTCACAATGGATTGGAGCTTTTTGAAAATGTAAAGACTGTTTTAAAAAGGCTTAAAAAAAAAAAACAAAGTTGTTATTTTCATTACAAATGCCCCAAGAAGATCTTACGTTATAGCTGATCAATTAAATAACTTTGGGTTATCAAAAATATTTTATGATGAAATTGTATCATCAGGTGAGATTACTTGGTTAAGCCTGAAAAAAAATTATGAAAGAAAAAAATGTTTTATGATTGGTCCTCCAAGAGATTTTCACCTTGTCGAAGGCCTTGATATTGAGGTTGTGGAAGATCACTCTAAAGGAGTTGATATTATTATTAACACAGGTCCCTGGGGGGACAATGATATACTTGAAAACTATACCGAATTGTTAGATAGTTTAATAAAGTTTAATTCTTTAATGATTTGTTCAAACCCGGATAAAACTGTAATCAGAGGTAAAAACTTTATGATTTGTGCTGGACTTTTAGCAGAATATTATGAAAAAATTGGGGGAAAAGTCATATATTATGGTAAACCGCATAATAATATTTATGAATTTTGTTTTAAATTTACCAAAGGGGAAAATAAAATTTTGGTAATTGGTGATTCTTTAGATAATGATATCAAGGGAGCAAACATACAAAAACTTGACTCTCTCTTAATTACTGATGGAATTCACAGAGAAGTAAATAATAATAAGGATATTGATAAAGAAAAATTAGATGATTTAATAAAAAAAAAAAAAATAAAACCAACATTTGTTATGAGAAAACTTAATTAGAGTGAAAATATATTGTCAAAAATTAATTTAAAAGATTGGATAAACTCTGCTCAAAAAGAGTTAAAAGAAAAGAAACTAGAGGAACTTTCTTGGGAAACACCTGAGGGAATTAAAGTTAAACCTCTTTACACAGAAGAGGATATAAAACAACTTAACCATAATATTGGATTGCCTGGCTTACCACCTTTTACACGTGGACCAAGGGCTACTATGTATACTAATAGACCCTGGACTATTAGGCAGTATGCCGGATTTTCTACTGCAGAAGAATCAAATAAATTTTACAAAGAAGGACTTAAAAACGGTGTGATGGGTTTGTCAGTTGCATTTGATCTAGCAACACACAGAGGGTATGACTCTGATCATCAAAGGGTTGTGGCAGATGTTGGAAATGCTGGTGTTGCAATTGATTCTGTTGAAGATATGAATAAATTGTTTGATGGAATTCCACTAGAAAAGATGAGTGTTTCAATGACAATGAATGGTGCAGTAATCCCTGTTTTAGCATGTTTTATAGCAAGTGGTTTAAATCAAGGTTGTCCTCTTGAAAAACTTACAGGTACAATTCAAAATGATATTCTAAAAGAATTTATGGTTAGAAATACCTTTATATTTCCTCCAGAGCCGAGCATGAGAATTGTGGCAGATATAATTGAGTTTACTTCAAAGAATATGCCCAAATTTAATTCAATATCTATAAGTGGTTATCATATGCAAGAGGCAGGAGCGAATCAGGTTCAAGAGCTTGCCTATACTCTTGCAGATGGTAAAGAATATTTACAAGCAGCTTTAAAAAGAGGCTTAGATATCGATGACTTTGCTCCCCGCTTATCCTTTTTTTGGTCTATTGGTATGAATTTTTTTATGGAGATAGCTAAAATGCGAGCTGCAAGATTTATGTGGTCAGAGATTGTAAAAAAATTTAAACCAAAAAATGATAGAAGTCTTGCATTAAGAACGCATTGCCAAACCTCTGGAGTCTCTCTTATGGAACAGGATGCATATAACAATATTGTGAGAACAACAGTGGAAGCAATGGCAGCTGTTTTGGGTGGCACCCAATCTTTACATACCAATAGTTTTGATGAAGCTTTAGCCCTACCAACTACCTTTTCTGCTAGAATAGCAAGAAACACCCAATTAATTCTTTCAGAGGAGACTGGGATTACAAATGTAATAGATCCATTGGCAGGGTCATATTATTTAGAAAGCTTAACATCTAGCATGGTATCAGAGGCAAACAAATTAATAAATGAGATTGATGATGTCGGAGGAATGGTTAAGGCAATAGAAATGGGTATACCCAAAATGAGAATTGAGGAAAGTTCAGCTAAAAGACAAGCAAAAGTCGATTCAGAAGAACAAATAATCGTCGGTGTCAATAAATACAAGCCAACTGAAAAGCAAGATATAAATATTTTGTCAATCGATAATGAAAAAGTTAGAAAAAAACAAGTTTCTGCATTAAAGGAACTTAAAAATTCAAGAGACAATAATGTTGTTGATAAATATATAAAAAAGATTGAGGAAGTTGCATCAGGTAAAGGAAATCTCTTGGAAATATGTGTGGAAGCTGCCAAAAACTTTTGTACAGTTGGTGAAATGACTAGTGCAATGGAAAAGGTTTTTGGTAGACACACCCTATCAAGTAAAACAATTAGTGGAGTTTACGGAAAAAATGTTAAATCTAATGAGAAAATAAACTCAATAAATACTCATATACAAAATTTTATTGATAGAAAAGGTAGAAGACCAAGAATGTTGGTTGTAAAAATGGGGCAAGATGGTCATGATAGAGGTGCAAAACTAATTGCGACGGCATTTGCGGATTTAGGATTTGATATTGATGTGGGCCCATTGTTTCAAACACCTGACGAGGCAGCAAAACAGGCAATTGAAAATGATGTTCATATCATTGGAGTTTCAACTCTTGCTGCTGGGCATAAAACTTTAGTTCCTCTTTTAATAAAAGCTCTCAAAAATAATGATGCTGATGGAATAAAAGTAATATGTGGAGGCGTAATACCACCTCAAGATTATAGTGATTTATATAAACTTGGTGTAAGCAAAGTTTTTGGACCTGGAACAAACATACCAGAGGCAGCTATTGAAATAATGGATATTCTTTGATATATTAACCATATTGGTTAAACATGAAGCTCAAAGATTATTTAAAAATTAATAAAGTAGCAAATAAAACCTTTGCCAATCTTTTGAAAGTAACACCCGTTTCACTATCTAGATACTTAAATGGTGATAGATTACCAGAAAAAGAAGTTTTAATAAAAATTTATAATCTAACCGAAGGCTTTGTAAGTCCAAATGATTTTTTCTTACACGGAGAGAAAAAAAATGATGTGAATGAAAATGATAAGGAAGAATTAAAAAAATTTCATCATTATATTTTGTCTGGTTCTAGAAAATATTTAGGAAAAGCAATTACATTAATAGAATCATCACGCGAAAAAGATCAAATTACTTCCGAAGGACTACTAGAATTATTTAATGGTAATGATAAATCAATTAGAATTGGAATAACAGGAGTACCTGGTGTTGGTAAATCGACTTTTATTGAATCTTTCGGCATGAAACTTATAAAAAAAGGTTTTAAGGTTGCTGTTTTAGCCGTCGATCCCTCATCAAGATTCTCAGGAGGGTCAATCTTAGGAGATAAAACTAGAATGGAAAAACTTTCGGTAAATAAAAACGCATTTATTAGACCATCTCCAAGTAGTGGACATTTAGGAGGAGTAGCAAAAAGGACTTCAGAATCTATCTTATGTTTAGAAGAAGCAGGGTTTAACATTATATTTGTCGAGACGATGGGTGTTGGACAGGCTGAAACAGAAGTTTACGATATGGTGGATATTTTTCTTGTTCTTCTATTACCTGCAGGAGGAGATGAGCTTCAGGGAATAAAAAAAGGAATAATTGAAATGGCTGATTTGATTATTGTAAATAAAGCCGATGGAGAATTAAAAAAATCAGCTGAAATTACTCACAGAGAATATAAAAATGCAATCCATATTATAAATAAATCCAGGATAAACGAGGATATTGGTGTTGTTGTTTGCTCATCATTAAATCAAAGTGGTTTTGAAAATGTTTGGAAGTATATACTTAAATTTATAAATATAAGAAAAAAAAATAACGATTTTATGAATGAAAGAAACTTACAAAAAATAAATAGGATGTGGGGTCTGGTTGATTTAAAAGTAAAAGGTTTTGTGAAAAATCTTTCGTCAAGAAAATTTATTGAAGAACTTACGAGAAAAGTTAAAACTAATAACCTAACTATGTATAGTGCTGTGAGAATTATCAGCAACTATTTAAATAAAAAATAAAATTGTTTGTTTATTGATTTTTCCATTTTTTTGTGTTTTAAACAATGATGGTAAAAAAATGTGATATCACAAACGTAAAGCCAATGACAGGTAATAACGTTAGTCATGCTGTAAATAAAACGAAGAGACGGTTTTTTCCAAATCTTCAAAATACTTCTTTTTTCTCAGAGATTTTAGGTAAGAATATAAGGCTTAAAGTTACTTCTAAGGGAATTAAAACAGTTGAAAAAAATGGTGGAATTGACAAGTTTTTACTAAATTCAAAAAACTCTAAACTTAATACTGAAACTAGGAAATTAAAAAAAATTTTGGCCTCAAAAACATCTTAATTTTTTTTATTTTAAGAAAGCATCTTAGATAAATTTTCAATTATCACATCACCTAAACTATCGACATCTTCAATAATAAAAGCATTACTGTAATACTTGGACACATCATGTCCTATACCAATAGCAAGAAGTTGGACTTTATTTTTTTTTTGGATTTGATTAACAATATCTTTTAAATGATTATCAAGAATATCAGGTGTGTTAGTTGATAGAGTTGAATCATCAACTGGAGCTCCATCAGAAATAACTATTAAAATTTTTTTTT
>NZFP01000032.1 GCA_002689325.1 Rickettsiales bacterium | reverse complement strand
CAGAACAAAGAAGTTCTTAAGTGTTTGATTTCCTCCCAGTATACATATTATTTGTGAATATCGCATATTCAAGTCAAAAATGAATAGTAGATGAACAAATAACTCAAAAATTGAATATTATATGAAAATCATTATTAATATCAGTGACTTAACTTCATAAAAAAATGTGAAAAAAACTGTGGATAAATGCAACCTAAATGAATGCTAGATGAACAGCACAGATAAAGAAAGTTCAGGTTCAAAAAAAAGATAATTAAATCAATGTCTTATGATCACTAACTTTTAAAATATTGATTTGTTAAACATTTAGAATTATTTTTTTAATATGAATATAATTTTGAAAAAATTTAAAAATTCATTTTTAAAGTATTTTTTAGCAATATTTTTGATTTTTTTAAGTGCTGGCTCTTTTGCTAAAGACAAATCTCCGGAGCCGATAACATGGAACAATTACCTAAAAGAAGCAGTTTTTGGAGAGGAAGTAATCAATGATGGAAGTCATATGTTCTCACTTGATACACCATACAGAGCATTAGATGCAGCGATAGTCCCAATCTCCATTGATTTTAAAAAGCCCCAAAGTGAGGAAACCTTTGTTAAGTCATTGACTTTAATTGTTGATGAAAACCCTTCACCAGTCGTTTCAAAATTCAATTTTACACCAAAAATTGGAAATGCAAGTTTAACAACCAGAATAAGAATTGATAAATATACTTATGTAAGGGCTGTTGTAGAAATGAATAATGGTGAAAAATATATGAACTCAAATTTTGTCAAAGCAGCTGGCGGCTGTTCCGCCCCCAGTCTTGCAGACATGGATGCTGTAATGGCAAGACTAGGCAAAATGAAAATGAAATTTTTTGAAACGGGTAATAAAGATTCACTTAGCAAAGCTCAATTTTTAATAAGCCATCCTAACTATTCAGGGTTACAATTTAATCAACTTACACGTGCTGAAATACCTGCTCATTTTGTCAATTATATTAAAATTGAACAAGATGATGATTTAATTTTAGAGGCTTACCCTGATATCTCTTTATCAGAAGATCCTGCTATAACATTCCACTTTCAAGATTCTGGGAGTCCGTTAAAAGTATCAGTTGAAGACAGCGAAGGTAAAAATTACGCTGGCGACTTTCCTTTATCGAGCATAATTTCGAAAAACTTTTAGAAACACTCTAGTTCTGAAGCAGCCTGAGCTCTGAATAATTTATCCATTCTTTCTTTTGAAAGACCTACACTTTTAAATGCCTCTTCTCTAGGACTTGCTCCTTCCCAAAGTCTAGCAATAGCTTCTGCTTGCGCATATTCCTCATAGCTAATTCTTTTGGCAATTTCATCAACAGCACACGAACATTTAGCCATAAAGTCTCTGTTAGATTCGTTTGAACTCATACAAGCAAAAACAAATTCTGACTTAGCTAAAGTTGGAAAGTCGTTAGATTTTGATGTTGTAGAAAAAGATACCATTATGAACGAAAATAAAATAATTTTTTTTAGCATTAGCTTTCATCCTTTCTTTTTTTATATTCATCTCGTAGTTCTTTGTTTGTTTTGACCCCCTGATACTGCAAAATTTCTTTAACCATGTCACTAGGGTCATCTAAGTCTTTAATATAAGTTTCTATTTTAAAAATAAAACCAGGGATATCTTCTGACATTGTTAGCACAAATTTTTTAGTCTTGTATCTTGAAACTCTGTTTTTTAATTTAGTTTCAAGAAAGGGTTGAAATGAAATTTGCTTGCCTGCAAAATTATTTCCTTGAAATTCTATTTGTATGTCTTTTATTTCAGTAGCTGCTATGGTGTGCCTTATTCTGCTTCTGAAAAATAGGGCATTTCCACCTGTTAATCTTTGCATATCTCGAGCATCTCTTTCAAAAAAAAGCATGAAAACAGGGTTACCTTTGGCACCAATTTGTGGAGGAAATCTTACTTTGTTTCTACCCTTAAGATATCTAAAAGTTATGTGTTTTGTGTTATCATCATCAACTTTAATAATATTTAAAACTATATTTCCTATAAAATTATCTTCCCTAGTTGATTCTTTCGAAAACTTGTAGTAAATGCGAGAAGGCTCCGTAATAGTTTTTAAATGTTCATCAATAAATAGTGCAATATTAGCTGAAGACATTTCTTTAATCAATTCGAGCTTAAATTCCTCGGTTCCCCATTTTGTTCTCTTCTCTTCTGCATTTTCTGCATTTCTAAAATCATTTTCAGAAGAATTTTCCTCTTGTGATTTTGTAATATTTGTGGATAAAAATATTATGGATATTATAAATAAAGAAACTTTAAATATTTTTGATATTTTATACAATGCATTCATAAGATATATTTATGGTTTAAAAGAATAAATTTTTCAACTAAGAATTCAAAATTATGAAAAAAAATTTTAAAAATATTTCTGTTATCTCTACCGGCTCTTGGGTTCCAAAAGATCTTAATAAAAAAAGTAAACTTAAAAATACATATAAAATTCTCATTAATGAATTAACTTTAGATGCCTTTATAGGAATTCATGATTTTGAAAAAAAAAAGAAACAAAAAATTTCTATATCTTTATCTCTAGATGTTGATGATAATATTTCAGGTATCGAACATAAAATCGAAAACTTTGTCTCATATGAGCATATTGTAGCCGATATTAAATCTATTCTCAAAAAGGGGCATATTGATTTATTGGAGACTTTAGGGGAAAAAATTGTTGATTTGTGTTTCAAGGATAAAAGAGTTATGACAATTAATCTTAAATTAGAAAAACTTGAAGTTTTTAAAGAGACTAGAAGTGTTGGTATTGAGATTTTCAGAAAAAAAAATTCAGATAATAACTCAATTAAAGAAAATCTGTCTAAAGCAGATTAACTATTCATGTGGATAGTAAAGATTGGTGGAAGTTGGTTGAAAAATCCAAAATTACCATCACTAATAAATTTTCTTCAGAAATTTGCTAACCAAAAAATTGTTTTAGTTGTGGGTGGAGGAATTTTTGCAGAAACAGTACGAAATGTTTATAAATCTAATAAAATGACAGAAGAGACTGGTCATATCTTGGCAATGAAAGCTACAGAAATTTTTGCTTATTATTTAAAATCAATTAACCCAGACATTTTAATTACAAATAAGGTTACAAATTTTATTAAAAAAAACTTAAATTTGTGGCTTCCAACTGAAAAGTTAAGTTTTGAAAAAAAATTTCAAAAAAACTGGGAATCTACATCTGACTCTATTGCAACCTGGCTTTATTCTAATACTAAATCAAAAGGCGTTGTCTTTGTTAAGTCTTTAAGTTTCGCAAAAGAGGAAAAACTAAAACTAAAAGATTTACAAAAAAAAAAAATTTTGGACCTTAATGTAAAAAATTACATTAAAAGAAAAAAGAATCTTAAAATTGTTGGACCCGAGATAATTGATTTGTTTGAAAATTCAACAGATTGGGAATATATTGTTTCAAAGTTAAATAAAGTAATAGTATGAGTGATAAAGAAAAAAAGTGGGCTTGGGTTTTAACTGGATCAGGACATTTTTTTAATGAAACAATTGAATTAATTAATACCCTAAAAAATGTTGATGTTTTTGTATCAAAGGCAGCTGAGGAAGTTTTAGTGATGTACAAAAAAAAAGGAAAAATTTCTAAGGGTATTAAAATTTACAAAGATAATTCAGCCAGCTCAGTATCAGTTGGTAAATTTTATAAAGGGACATATCATACTCTTGTAATGGCACCCACATCAAGTAACACTGTTGCAAAATGCGTCTATGGGATTTCGGACTCTTTGGCTTCAAATATTTTTGCCCAGGCCGGAAAATGTAAAGTTTTTTGTATTTATTTTCCGTGTGATACAGCACCAGAATTAAGGACATTTGCACCTAGTGGTTTTGTTGATGTTTTTCCAAGAGATATTGATCTAGAAAATGTAAAAAAATTAAAAAAATTTTCTCAAACAGATGTTGTAATGAGTTTTAAAGATCTAGAAAAAAAAGTTATTCGGAGAAATAAAAGTGTCTGAAAAAATTCTTTTTTTGACTGGAAAATTGGCTAAAAGACAACTTAAGAGGATTCTTAATTCAATGAAACCTGAGTTTAGTTACCAAATTAATCAAATAGGAGTGAATGTAGCTGCATTGATGTCCGAAAGCATAATAATGAGAAGACTATCAAAAAATCAAAGTTTTGACAGGATTATTGTACCCGGAAAGTTCAGAGGAAACTTAAAAAAACTGAGTAATTTCTTTAATGTTCCTGTTGAGAGGGGGCCTGATGATGTAAGTAATATCCCAGATTATTTTGGTATGAAAATGGTTGACGACAAATTAGAGGATTATGATTGTGAAATTTTTGCTGAAATTGTTGATGCAGCGATCCTATCAATACCTCAAATAGTAAAGATCTCAAAAAAATATATTAAGGACGGAGCTAATGTGATCGATCTTGGTTGCATGCCTGATACAAAATTTAATCATTTAGAAGAAACGGTAAAAGCAGTTAGATCGCTTGGTGTAAAAGTTTCAATTGATTCTGCTAATAATTCTGAATTGATTAGAGGAAGTAAAGCTGGGGCAGATTACATTTTAAGTGTTAGTGAAAAAAACAAACATATTTTAAATGAGATTAAGTCCTTGCCAGTTTTAATTCCTTCAAAACAAGGAAATCTTAAATCACTTGAAAGATTAATTCAGGACATGATAAAAAATAAAAAAGATTTTTTTGCAGATCCAATTCTTGATCCTATTCACTACGGATTTGCAAAATCTATTGATAGATATATTAAGTTAAGAAGTAAATTTCCTGATATAAAAATTCTTATGGGAACAGGAAACCTCACGGAATTAACCGATTGTGATTCAGTAGGAACTAATATGATTTTGATGGGACTTGTTTCAGAATTGTCAATAAATGCAGTTTTAGTTGTTCAAGTAAGTAATCACTGCAAGAACTCTATTAAAGAAACAGATGCAGCAAGAAAAATAATGCACTTTTCAAAAACGAATCAAAGGTTACCTTTCAGAATAAATAACAATTTAATGTGTATTTCTGAGAGAAAAACACAAAGAAAATCAATGAAAGAATTAAGAGAAATGAAATCTATGGTTAAAGATAAAAACTTCAGAATTTTTTTATCTAATAATGGGATAAATGTTTTTAATTCTGAAACTTTTAGTTCGGGAAGTGATCCCTACGATTTTTTTGATAAGATGAAAGTTGATGATGATGCGAGTCATGCCTTTTATCTTGGAATCGAATTAGCAAGAGCTCAGATAGCGTTTCAATTAGGAAAAGATTATGACCAAGACAATGAACTTAATTGGGGTATTGCTGTAAAAAAGAAAAAACAGAATCTTTTGAAGAGACCTGATTTAAAAGTAACACAAAAATAAAATGATTATTGAGACTATAGTTTCTACGATAGACAATGAAGGGAAAGTAAACTTTTCTCCTTTTGGAATTAAGAAAAATAAAAACCAGATATATATATCGCCTTACATCCCCTCGAGAACTTTATTAAACCTTAAATCAACAAAATGTGCAGTGGTTAACTATACTGATAACACAAGTTTTTTTGTTGACTGTATAATCGGAAATAAAAAATTTAAAAAAAAGAAGTGTCGAAAATTTCCAGGATTTTTTTTAGAAAATTGTTTTGGTTATGAACAAGTAAGAGTAAAAAAAATTATCAAAGATAAATTACGACCAACTTTTGTGTGTGAAATTGATAAGTCTTTTCAAATAAAAAATTATGAGGGACATAATAGAGCAAAGGCATCCATTATTGAAGCATGTATACTTGCTTCAAGAGTACATTTATTAGATAAAAAAAAAATTTTAAACGAATTAAATTACTTGAGTATTTCAGTTGAAAAAACGGCAGGATCTTTAGAAAAAAAATCTTGGAAAAAAATATTAAAATTCATTAATGAAAAAACAGATGAAAAATAAACTAGAAAATAATTTAAATATTCTAATTAGCTTTAGATCGATAGACGAAGTATCTGAAGAATGCTTAAAATATGTTGATATCTTAGATCTTAAGGATCCAGACAAAGGCGCAATTGGATCCTGGGAAATTAATAATTTGAAAAAGATTATTTATAAATTTGGTAATAAAATAAAAATATCAGCTACCTTAGGTGACGAAGAAAAAGTTTATAAAATTTTAAGTAAATTGGAGCTATTTGATAGTCTGAAGCTTGACTATATAAAGTTTGGTATATTTACGAGTGATATTAAGCAGTTAAAATTTTTATTGAATAGTATAAAAAAAAAAAACTTTAAAACAGAATTGGTTCCTGTAATTTTTGTTGAGAATGAGTTTTTAAGAAATTTTGTAAAAGAAAATATAAAAGAGTTTAAAATGTTCGGTTATAATTTCATATTACTAGATACATATTCTAAGGATTTAGGTAATTTATTCAAAATCTGCTCCCTAGATTATCTAAGAATATTATTAGAGCAATCTTCACTCAACAACATGGATGTTGGACTTGCAGGAAAACTTAATATTTCAAATATTTCTCAACTTGCAGAGTTACAACCTAAAATAGTTGGTTTTAGGTCTGCAGTTTGTGAAGGTGAGAATAGAAAAAAAGAACTTTCGATGAGTAAATTAAAAAAATTATACTATTCGATAATCTCAGCTAGGAGCCCTGCAATACATGCTGCTGGTGCATGATATGTTGCAAGCTTTTTATTTGAGGAAATTTGGCTTTTGAAATAATCCTCTAAAAGTTTTACTTTATTATTTTTAAATAATTTTTTTAAGACTTCTTGCCCAATTCCTGAAAGTATTATTAGAGATTTTTTTTTCATATTAAATTTTTTTAAGAGTTTCTCGGTGTTTTTATTGATCGTATTTAATTGTTCATTCATAATATTTTCTGATAATTTTTTAATAAATAACTTATCTTTAGAGTGATAATCCATACCAAAAGATCTTGCTATTCTTTTATAACTTCCAATAATATTTTTATCAGAAAGGTCAGTTTCATCATCAATGTCAAACTCCTTTTTAATTTTTTTGTTAATCCTATAAATATCTGATGTATTTGAAAAATATTCAGGAATAATACTTATATTTTTTGATTTATATTTAACATTTTTTTTTATTGCGAAAAGTGGTGTTCTCATAAGACCTGTGTAAAGAATTTCGCCATTTGATAACCTTTTGAAATCATTGAAGGCTTTATTCATAATTTTACCATTTTTTATACAGATAAAGTCTGTTGTAGTTGAGCCAAAATCAATTACGAGAGCATTTTTTACCAAATTTTTTAGATACCTTCCAATTGAATGCCAGTTCATAGACATTAAATTTAATAAATTGTTTGATTGTAATTTCTCAAATATTTTTTCTGACTTAGAATATAAAAAAGTTTTAAACTTTATTTTTTTACATTCATTAAGTATTATTTTTGCACCAGTCAATCTATTAGGAAAAATATCACAGAGCTCAGCAGTCATTGTTACTCCACAAATTATATTTTTATTATTTGATAAAGAATTTATAAAAGCTATCTCTTGCTTAAGTTTTTTGGGATTCTTCCACAAGTAACATTTTCTGTATTTAATTAAGCAGATATTTTTGAATTTATCTAGTCCCACAATTTTAATGTGAGCTCCGCCAATATCTATTCCTAGGTAAAGTAATTTTTTATTCAATTAAAGTAGACCTTAGTAGTTTTTTTTAGTGTGATTTTCTTTTTATCAACTTTTTTATTCAAATATAAGTTAGTTATTTTTTTAATGGCCTCAATTCCATAAGCACTTTCAATTCCTAGAAGTGAACTTGTGAACCTTGTGTTAATTTCAAGTACATGCCACACATTTTCAATCTTAATTACATCGACTCCTATGAATCCAAAAAGTCCAGAGAATTTTGAGATTATTTCTTTTGAAATTTTTTGAAAGTCTTTCCTATATTTTTCCAAACCTCCTACTACAAGACCTTTTTGAAAAATTTTTTTATTTTTTATATCAGTGATTTGCTTACTACAACTCAAAACCTGTGCATTTTTTCCTTTACAAATCATTGAGAAGCTTCCTTTAATACCCTCATAATACTTTTGAATAATTAAATTGTTATAATTTTTTATGTCTGATTTTGTTGGCTGGATCATACATACATTTTCTGAGCCTGCCCCATATATTGGCTTGGTTACAAAACTAAAATTTGAATTTTTTTCTACTTTCCTTTCAATTTTTACGACTGGAATTTTTTTTTTAGACAGTATTTCATAGGTTTTTTTTTTTGAAGAAAACAGTTTGTGAATATCATAACTTGAATTTAGTAAATTAAATTTTTTATTAAGCTTTTTTATTAATTTAATATTTATTCGATCTGACTCAGGAGAAATTAATATCATGTCATTGATTTTCAATAATTTAAATATCTTATCATGTGATACATTTTCACTTACATGATGGTACTTAATTCTACTATCTTTTAAGTTTGAAATTTTGAGGTTTCTTATTACGTGTATCTTTTTTAGATCTTTATCCTTTAAAAAAAAACCAATTAATTGATCTGAAAGATTTTGTGCCTCAGCAAAAATTTTTTTATTATAATTTTTTTTAATACAAGGCATTGCTGTAAAATATTCAAATAAAATGAATTCATCTCTTAAGACCATAAATATAGACATTATCTTAGCAATTGATTTGAAAAAAGGTAAGGTTGTTCGAGCTTTTGCAGGATTTAGATTTAATTATAAGCCTCTTAGATTAGGAAATTTGGATTTATCTGATCCAATTGTTTTAATTAAAAAAACATTAGAGAAATTCAAACTTAATAAAATTTATATTGCTGACCTGGATGCTATTAAGAACCTCCATTCAAATAATTTACTAATTTTTAAAATTTTAAAAAAATTTCCTGAAATAGATTTTTTAATTGATTCTGGATTTGATTACCCAATTTCAATCCATAATTTTAAAAAAAAATTAAAAAGAAAAAAACTTAGTAATTTTTTTATTGTTTTAGGAACGGAAAAAATGAAAAAATATAATCTAAGGACTTTTGGTTATAAACATCGTATTTTCATATCCTTAGATATTTTGAATGATAATGACAAATCAACAGATTTTCTTAAAAAATCAAAATTTAAGCCGGATGTAATTTTAATGTTTCTTAGAAATGTGGGTGGACGTGGAATACTTTTTAAAGAGGTAAAAAAGATTATAAAAGATTTACCAAATTTCAATTTTCACTATGCAGGTGGAGTAAGGTATCTCAGAGATTTGAAGAGACTAAAGAACGTAGGGGTTGAATCAGCAATTGTTTCAACCCTCGTTCACAAGCATTTGAGCAGTTAACTTATCCTTAATGCTAACTTTTAAAAATGGATAACAACCTTGAAAGCCATCCACCACTGCCGGCGCTACTTGATGACTTCATGTCGGATGAATCTCACTTCGCAGCAAATGGATGCTCTGCGGAATCTTTTTGAGAAACAACGTCTTTTGCTTTAGGTTCGCCAGACACAGCTCTTTCAATAGATTCTTTTGTAGCTTGATAGTTATATTCCTGAATTTTTTTATCATCTTCAGCTAACCAGTGAATAAAAACACCAACAGAGATAAAAAGGTTTTCAGCTTCATCGGCTGGTATAGTACCCTCTTCAACACAGTCCATAACAGCCTTTGCAACACCATGTTGAGCTGGACCAAACATCTGTACTGCTTGTTTTGCACCTTTAATGGTAACTTTGTTAAACATACATGTTGCTGGTTTTGTCATAAGATTAGGTGCAACAACTGCAAGAAGAGCTGTGAAGCCATCTTTGTTATTGGTAAGTGCATTAGCGAATGCAGTTTCAGCCGGAGTTCCTCTTGGACCAATTATTAGATCTATGTGAGCAACTTCATTCCCATCACCAACAAGTGACTCGCCAACTAACATTTTTGTGATTTTTGCCATTTTTCCTCCAATTTTAATAGTTAGTAAAACTTAACAAAAATTAAATTTGAAATTTGAATATATCCCTTATTTTACTTATTAGCAAGGTGGTAACTGTTAAATCTGCACACGTACCTGGATTTAAATTAAAAAACTTCAAATAACAATCAAATTTTTTCATAGAAATAGCCATTTTTGTCATATTTGTCATTTTTTTAACTACAGATGCTTTTTCCTTTATTTTTGAAGCTTTTTCAATACCATATTTTCTCAGTAAGTGACTATCATAATCATTTGAAAGGTAGTTCAAAAAAACTAGTGAAATTGAATCAGAAAAAGAAAGTTTTTTTCTTGAAGTTTCTAAATATGGTAAACCCTTTGAAAAAATCTCTGAATAATTATTGTTATAGCATCCTGAAATTCTGTCCCACTTTGCCCCAATTTTCATAATTTTTCTAAAACTAATATTATTGTTTATGTTAACACTACCCTCCCCTGAATATTTTTTAATTCCAGCTGGTGACACTTCTTTTATAGAATTCAAAATTAATTTACCCTGATTTTCTGAAATATTATTTATAATTTGATTTAGTTCGTATCTAAAGTTGTGCATATTTTTTATCTTAAAGATTGGGGCACATAGTAATATAATTCCTAGATTATAGTTTGATCTTAATATTTTATAACACTCTGTTGCTGATTTATATATTGATTCACCCAAAGATAGGTTTTTATTTGATAAAATTTCTGAAGAAATTTTTGCTCCTAATTCAAATTTTTTATGATTCATACCCAAAATTTTTGAATTTATTGAATGATTTCCTGGTTTTAGAATCCTTAATTCTTCATAACAGCATTGATAATAAATCCTTTTTAAACAAATCCTCATTTTTTAATATTTCTAATAAAATCTTTCACTAGTTTTTCCGAAATATTGATTTTAGAAATTTTTTGTATAGCTTTCCATGATGGAACTGAATTAATTTCAAGTACAAAAACACCATTTTTAGTTATTTTTAAATCTATGCCTCCATACCCTAGTTTAAAAATTTTTGATAACTTTATGCATAAATCTTTTATATTTTTTTTTAAAATAATTTGCCTATATTTTGCACCCTGAAAAACATTAGTAATAAAATGATTTGAATATCTTTCCATAGAAGAGATTACTCTATGATTACTTACTAAAACTCTCACATCAGTATATTCTTTTTCTTCAGTTTCAATGAATTTTTGCAAATAGAACACTTCACCGATTGCCTTAATTTTTCTTAGTTGATTGAAATTATTAACTAAAAAAATATTTTTACCTTGCGATCCAAATATTGGTTTCACAAGATATTTTGTTTCATTGCAAAAATTATTATTCAGGTTTTTTTTATTTTTCGCAAACCAAATAGTTGTTTCAGGTGATTTGATGTTATTTACTTCAAGTATTCCTGTTGTTCTAATTTTGTCTACTGTTTTTTCAATTGTTAACCCAGAATTGTGTACATAAATTTTTGATTCATCCAGTAAATGCAGAATTGTCAATTTTGTTGTAATTTCCTCAATTGTTCCATTTTTTAAAAATCTAACCCATACGGCACTTACTTTATTAAGTAATTTATTATTCTCAAAAAAAATTTTATTTTTTTTGAAGCTGAATTTTAGTTCTTGAAAAGTAACTTTTACAGTTTTAAATTTATGCTTCTTAAGAAATGATTCTATCTGATTAGAATGCCAGTCGTGAAGATCTGAAATAATTGCAATAGTCTGCATTCTTTAAGAAAATGACTTAGTTATTAATTTCTCATTAATTTTTCCGCCAATGTAAGTTTTTCCTGAAATTTTTGAATTAATAATTATCAAAGCGGGGCTAAAGAGGGAGCCATCAATTTTATAAAAGTCATGGTTATATTTTTTAAAAATTTCTTTAAATGGTTTTCCATAGTCAGATGAAGATGAGCTTGGCAAAGTTTTTGAAAGACCTTTAAGATCTTCTTCTGGTCCATCAATAATAAGTTGTACAACTCCTCCATATATTATGGCGTCATTTGTTCTTCCCATTCCAGTTATAAAATCTTTTGCTATAGGTGGTAAGGGGGCATAACCAATTCCATGAATTACTCTTTCAAGTGGGAATTTTAATTCATGAATTTTATGAATAGCCACTTCTAAGACTCTAGCTACTACTTGGATATTCCCGCAAATTGATGTAGTTGGAGTTATTATAAAAGTTAAATTTTTTGGTTGAACATTAGAATCAGCAGAAACTTTTTTTACAACTTCTTCTGGAGGAAATTTATCAACCTCTAATACAACTGATGTTTTTGAGCTTTTATCCTTATAGTCAATTTCTTTAAAAATTTCTTCTTTCTGAACAATTGATCTTACCGGACCTGATCCTAAAGAGAAAAAATTTTCATGACTCAAACTCCAACCTGCATACTGAGAACCCAAACAGGCCAAAACGGGTTTTGAGGAATGAACACTTATTGAATATGAAGAAATATTAATTTTTTGGCTTGGTAAAATAGTTACTTCTCCTAGGCCACCAAGACAGATTTCAGAAATTTTTAATCCTGCATTTACACTTCCAGCTATATTTATTCCAGCGTCAATTATTTTACAATTTAATGGACCTTTAAATATCTCTAAATTGAACTTTTCTTTGTGCTCAATTAAATTTTTTACTAATAGGTTGGAATATCTATTAACACTAAAATTAAATTTTGATTTCATTTTAAAATTCCTCAATTTTTTTTAAAAAATTAGATTGTATTTTTTCAATTTTTTTATTCAAAAAAATTCTATTTTTTGATTTAAGATGAAGCAAACAAATAGGTTCGTCAACCTTTATAATATCGCCGAGGTTGGGAAGCTCAGAAAATTGCTTGGAATGAGAAATTTTTTTTAAGAATAATCTTTTTTTGTTATTTATTTTGATTTCTTTTCGTGCGTAGATGACAGTCGATGAGTAGTAACCATTGAATGCATTTTTATTTTTTGGACCTTTAATTTCAAAAAGATTTTTGTGAATCGAATTCAAAATATTAGTACTTAAGCCGGGCCTGGGGTTAACTTCTAATAAAAAAACTTTTTTGCCTTGTGTTATCAAATCTAAATTATTAATCCCCTTAAGTAAAAAATTTTTGGAAATCTTTTCCACAAGATTATAAATTGTTTTTAATAGCTTATTATTGATTTTTTTTGTAATTATACTTTTAATTAAAAAAAGCCCTATTTCAGAATTTGTAATAATCTGATCACAAATTGCTAAAATTTTTATTTTATTATTTTCGACAAAAAATTGAACAGAAATTGAATCTCCATCAATAAATTTTTGTAAATACTCTTTATCATTTATATTGTGAGACTGTTTAAAAGGCTTAACTTTAATTCCACCAAAGGATTGATATTCTTTAACAAGCCATTTACCATTTCCCTTTGGTTTGTTTGATACTCTTGGGAAGTTTATTTTTTGTTTCCGTAACTCTTGAAAGAAAACTTTACTTTTAGTTTTTTTAATTGTTTCAAAGTTATTTCCATAATTATTTCTCTTAGAAGCTATGTCCTGAGAAATAGTTTCTGCAAAACCCGATCCAATAAGAATATTCATTTTATTTAATGGATCTATTTTATTCAGTATATTGCATAGGTTTTTGGAATCTGAATTTTTTGTTAAAATTATTTTTCTGCAGTAATTCTTCAAATTTAGACTGTTATAGAAGCAGATTGCAAAAACTTCAAAATTCTTTTTGAAGAAAATCTTCGCCAAGTCTTCACAGTAAGAACTAACTATGATTATTTTTTTTAAAGGTCCAATATTTCTCTTGAGGTTTTTAGCGCCTCATCAAAGTTTAAATACATCGGTTTGTCTGTAGCACACATTTTTTCAAACATTTTGTACTGAGTCTTAACTTTTATATCTCCAGAAGTTAATGGACCAATTGATAGACCTCCACATGGGTGCTCATTGTTATCATCTTTTAATCCAACACCTTCTAATCCTGCAGGAGGAACTGCATTGACATCAGCTAAGATTTTTACATTTTTTGCTTTATTTAACTGGTCCATACTTATGACCTGCGTTCCAGCTCTGGCTGCACAAAAAATAATATCAGCCTCTGGTAAGTAAGATGAATTTAATTCGTCTGTGGATCCATCTCCAGGTATAATATTAACTCCATATCTAGTTTTGTATTCATCAGCTTTTTTTTGAACATTTTTTATGCCATCATAACCAACAATAGTACATTTCGCTCCGTTTTGAGCACACATTACAGCAGAAATACCTCCAACAATTCCTTTACCACCGTATATAATAATATTTTTATTATCAAAATTTGTCTTAAATTTTTCCTTTAAAGTTTTTTCAGTACACGCAACCATAGCTGCAGCTGTTGTGAAGGACCCTGCCGGGTCAGGGAAAACTGAAACTTCAAATGGCGGAACCATAGAGTTTTTTGCAGTATCAAGCATGTCAAGAGCTAAGGATGCATCTTTACCGCATATAAAAATCCCTGTTTTTTTTGCGTTAGAAACTGATCTTGAAAAAATGGCATCCTGAACCAAGCTTTTAACATCGGTAAGATTAACATTAGTGTAAGGAATAACTAAGTCATAACCAGCATCACAAGCCATGTTTACGTCAAATGGACTTACGTTTCCCTGAGGACTGATCATATGTAGTATATTTTTTTTTGTCATATATTTTCCTTGTAAATTTTACTTCCAAAATTTCTTCCTCTAACTATTAAAAGATTAATACCTTCAATTTTTTTTAATTCAATAAAATTCTCAATCATATTAAAAATTTCTTCTCTCTTGTTTCTGTTTTTGCAAAAAATAAAGCCAGTTGGTCCCCAAGAGGATTGTCCAAAACCAAAATACTTTTTTTCTCTTAAAAACTCAAAAATCTTTGAAATATTTTGATTTGAAAAGTTATTTTTATTTCCATAAAAAATTTCAGACATATTTTCTTGAATTTTTTGTATACCATTGGCAAAGGTATGAAAATCATTCTCTAGAAGACCAGGAATTATTTTCATTAAAAGATTAAAACAGTTTTCTTTGACAAACTTCGAACTTATATTTTTTAGTTTTGTAAACTCATTTGATTCTTTCTTACCATGAAGGCCAGAAAAATTTGTATTTGTAATTAAGATTATTTGCCAATCTTTAGGCCATTTAATATCAATCAGTTTCTGAGGAGGAGAGATAGAGTCTTTTTGTTTACCAGTGTCAATTATGAAGCCTCCAGATTTAAAGGTTTCAACACCTACACCGGATCTTTGACCTCTTCCAAGAAATTTTGATATATTTTCTATTGAAAGATTTAAATTATTGAACTTTGATAGCAAAAAACCGGTACACAACGAAACTTGAGTTCCCGACCCAAGTCCTTTGTGAAGTGGGATGAAATCAGAAACAGTTAATCTACATTTTTTGATTTTATAATTTTTAGAAAACAATTTAATTATTTCCTCAATTCGAAGTTTTATACTTTTGTCACCACATATTACATCAAAATTTTTGTTAAATTGTATTGTCTGTTTAAACTTGAAATTTGTAATGGCTAACCCAATGCTTCCAAAAACTCTTGGATTTGTATGATTGAGCTCCATAAATCCAAGATGTAATCTAGCCGGGCTATCTATCGTAAAACTTTTTTCCACTTTATTTTTTTATTTCATAAAATATTTATCATTTTAAATAATCTCTATACTATAATTAAATTCATCAATAACTATAATTTATAATGAGGATGGACTGATGACAAATGTTATAGAAGTTTTTAATGAAGAACAAATTAAAGAAAAGCTTGAAAAAGATTTTAAAGATTGGACTTTTGATGGGAAGTGGATAAGAAAAACTTATAAAACTCATAGTTGGAAGGGTACGCTGATGCTTGTTAATGCTATTGGACACCTATCTGAGCTCGCATGGCACCACCCTGATCTTGTTGTTTCTTATGCCTTTGTTGAGGTAAAATTAATGAATCATGCAAAAAAAGGAATTACTCAATTAGATTTTGATTTAGCAAAAAAAATTGATGAGTTTATTTTATGGAACCCTAAAGAGCAAGGGCTTAGTCTTGAAGGGACTCCAGAAGACCCAAGATTTGCATATGTCAAAACAAAAAGATAATAAATTTGATAATTATTCCCTAAGATCTTCTCCTATGATAAAAGGGAAAGTTGTTAATCTTAAACAAGCAATATTGGAAATAAATAGAATTTTAAAAACATCATCTTCAATCCATATTGACGGAATGGACTGTGATATTTCTTCAATTGATAAAGCTTTGAGGTTTGCTGAAAAAAAAAAATGCTCAATAAATCATAAAAGCTATGAAAAAATAAATAACCTATATATAACTTTTCAAAAATTTGGAGGGTCTTTAGTTTCATTTAATGAATTAAAAAATAGATCTGATTTTATATTACTTGTCGGAAGCGATGATATTTCTGCATTTCATGAATTCGTTGAAAAGTTAAAATGGAAGAAAGATAAAGTAAAAAAATCAATATTTTTTTTAGGAGAAAAAAAAGCAAAAGAAAAAATAGTTAGTAATATTGTTGAGTCAAAAGGTGAGAATATTTTTCATGACATTAATTCTATATATGTAAAATTGAATGAAAAAAAAACAAACAAACAAGATAGACTTTATAAAATTATTAATGCATTGCTTAGTTCAGAGTACCCGGCAATTGTTATAAATATTAATCAACACAACTTAGCACTGATATTAAGTGTTTATGATTTTGTATACTCGGTAAATGAAAGTAAAAGGCTAAAGATATTTAATTTTTTTGGTTCTGATAATGCCTCCGGGTTTATTAATGCTTGTGTAACAAAAACTGGTTTTCCGAATGCTGTTATTTTTTCTGAAAAGGGTGCTGAATACGAACCCTATCAAATTAAAAGTTCTCTTTTAAAAGAAAATGTTGATTTGCAAATTTATATTTCTAACTTTGAAAATAACCCTGAGATTAATTATTTTAAGAAGAACATATTTATTGGAAACCCAAATTTTAAAAAAAAAAAAAAAATTTGATGTTTATATTCCTACCCAAACACCAGGAGTTGATAAAAACGGGGTTATAGTCCATTCAGATGGTATAAGTGTTATAAAGTTAAAAAAGTTGATTAATTCTTCCTATAAATCTGTTGAAGAAATATTAACTAAAGTTTTGGGAAGTTAAATTGACAAAAAATTCTGTTACTTTACACAACACATTTGCCGAAGCTTTTCCTATGAAAGCCTCGAGACTGATTGTTACAGCCCATTCAAAAAAATGGGCACTTGAGGCTGCCAATTCTTTCACAGGTTTCGCAACATCTGTTATTGCTTGCGGTTGTGAGGCAGGAATAGAGTCAATTTTGGATCCAGAGGATACACCCGATGGAAGACCAGGCGTGTCATTATTAGTTTTTTCTATGTCAGAAAAAGAATTAGCTAAACAAATTTTAAATAGAGCTGGTCAGTGTATAATGACCTCTCCTACTTCAGCTTTATATGCTGGAAATATTAGTGAAAAAAAAATAAATCTTGGTAAGTCCCTTAGATACTTTGGGGATGGTTTTCAGATCGCAAAGGTATTAGGTAATAAAAGGTTATGGCGAATACCAGTCATGGACGGTGAATTTATTTGTGAAGAGTTTGCATATCAAACCAAAGCAATAGGTGGAGGTAATTTTTTAATTCTGGGAAAAACTATTGATGCATTACTTAAGGCATCTGAGAAGGCTGTAAGTGAGATAAATAAAATTAAAAACGTTATTTTACCATTTCCCGGAGGAATTGTTAGATCAGGCTCAAAGGTAGGTTCAAAATATAAAAATCTAATTGCTTCAACTAATTTTGAATATTGTCCGACCTTGAGGGGTGTAGTTGACTCAAAGTTAGATAATACATCTAATTGTGTTCTTGAAATTGTTATTGATGGTCTCACGGAGTCCGATATTATTTTAGCTATGAGGGCGGGAATAGATTCAGTAATTAATTCAGGTTATAAAGATATTAATGGTATTTCTGCAGGCAATTATGGTGGAAAATTAGGTCCTTATTTATTCTGGTTAAGAAAAATAATGTCATGAAAAAAGTAATTTTAAAATTAAAAAAACCTGCCAACCATTCTGACCTAAGGAACCTCAGCATAATAAATACTATAGAAATTAATCAAAAAAATATAAGCCGAATAAAAATATATGTTAACAGAAAAGAATCAAATGTTGGTAAACACTTTTCAATTAAAATAAGTAAAATTAAATCAGAAACTAATGAGATTGAAATACATGGATGTAATAAATTTTGTCATTACTTAGGATATGGATGGAAAAAAGACAAGCTTTTTGTCAATTCTGATCTTGGTTCTAACATTTGTTATAAAATGATTAGCGGAGAAATTAAAATAAATGGATCAGTTGATAATTTTTTAGGAGCTGAAATGAGTGGAGGAGAGATTTATGTAAAACGTAATGCTGGTAACTATGTTGGTTCATCTTATTTGGGTGTTAAACAGGGAATGAGAGGAGGAGAAATTATTATTGATGGCCATGCTGGAGATTATCTGGGTTGTTTTATAAGAAGAGGCCTCATAATTGTAAAAGGAAATGTCGGAAAATTTTGTTGTTTTAAAATGATCGCTGGTAATGTAATTTTATTTAAATCCTTTAAATCATCTCTTGGACTTTCAATGAAAAGAGGAACTATATTTTTAATGAGTCATAATATTAAGAATATTGGAGCTAGAAGCAGTAAATCTTTTAACTTTGTTGAATCTATTTTTTTTAAATATTTTAAAAAGTATTTGAAAAGTAAATTTTCTATTAATTTAGGTAATAACAAATATAAAAGGTTTTATGGTGATAGAAGTATTAACGGGATTGGTGAAATATTAGTTAGACAAAACTAATCATTTAATACAGAGTTTTGCTTTTTAAGAGCATTTATTAGAGGGGTGATTTTTCCATCACGTATAAAAATTGAAAATTCAGATTTTTTTGTTGCAATTTCACTTATTGAACCTGCGAGCAAGACGTCAAAAATTCTCCATTTATTATTGTCAAATAATAACAAATAATTGACCGAGACCTCCTCTTTGTCAACTACTAAATCTGTTTTAACAAGCATAAATTTTTCATTAATTTTCTTTGATTCTTTATAGTTAAAAGCTGGATTTTTAATTTTATTAAATCTTTTTAAATAATTTCTTGCTATGTACTCCTGAAAAATAATAACAATTTCTTCTTGATCTTTTTTATTTGTTTTTTTCCAAGTATCACCAATAATTTTCTCAATCATTTTTTCAGCATTATATGTGTTTTTAACAAGATTAATTAAATCAGCAGGATTACTAAATTTTTTTTCACTAACTTTTTCTAAACCAACGTGAAGATTATTTACCACTTCCTTAGGAGTACTGAAATTTTTTAATTCATCTTTTTTATCAGGTTTTTTAGGTACTTGTTTTACTTTACTTTTTTGTGATTTTTCTAAGTGATTTTTAGTTAGTGGTTTTTTTTTGGGGGGAGGTTCTATAGACTTTGACGATTCATTTTTAGCAGTCTGTTTTTTTTTTAATTCTGGAACCTCATCTTCGGCATTTTTAGATAACTCATGAGGTTTATAATTATTTTCTTCATCTAATTGTGTGAATTTTTTTGCTTTATCATTTTGGTCAGAAACCGAAGGCTCTTTGATTGAAAATAATGCAATAATTAAAAATAAAAAAAGAACTCCCAACAAAACATGATTTTTTTTCCTCTTTTTTAAGTATGAGAAAATAATTTCTGGTTTAACCCGAATTTTTTTTGCTTTGTTTAAATAAGAAAAAAAAAACTGTGATATGACTTGAATTTTTCTTTCTTTTTTTAAATATGAAAAAAGACTAGATATTAATTTTAACATGATTAAAGTTTTCATAACATTATTCTGACAAATTATAAATGGTAAAAAAGATTCTCATTACTGGAGCCAATGGTTTTTTAGGTTCTGCAATTACTAAACTTGGCATAAAAAAAGGCTATAAAGTAAACATTTTAGTAAGAAAAGATTCTAATCTAACAAATCTGAAACCATATCTATCAAAACTAAAGATTTATTATGGAAATTTAGAAGATATTGAATCTTTAAATCAACCAATCAAAGATAGTGACATTATTTTTCATGTAGCCGCAGATTATAGATTGTGGATACCGAAACCAGCAGAAATTTACGCTGCAAACGTATTGGGTACGGAAAATATAGCTATTAAGACTTTAACGCATAACAAAACGTTAATTTACACATCAAGTGTTGCAACTTTAAAATTAACAAAAGATGTTATTTCTGATGAAAGCTCTGAAGCAAAGTTTGACGACATGACTGGTGATTATAAAAAATCAAAATTTTTAGCTGAAAAGATTGTTTTATCCTTTGCAAAAAAAAAAAAATTAAAAGCTATAATTGTTAACCCTTCAACTCCAATTGGTGAAGGCGATATTAAACCCACCCCTACAGGAAAGATTATCCTTGACGTTTTAAACAAAGAGATGCCAGCATATGTTGATACTGGATTGAACTTCGTTCATGTAGATGATGTGGCTGAGGGTCACTTTTTAGCTCTAAAATATGGAAAGATTGGTGAAAGATATATTTTAGGAGGAGAAAATTTAAATTTTAAAGACTTTTTAGATTTAGTATCTGAAATAGGCAAAGTTCCGAAAGTTAAATTTAAAATTAATCAAAAATATTTGTACATTTTTGCTTTAATTAATGAAATTATAGCTAAGTATATTTTTCACTATAACCCATCCTTAACTCTGGATGGATTGAAAATGTCTGAAAAAAAAATGTTTTTTTCTTCTGAAAAAGCAAAAAAGTTACTTCGTTATAGACCACGCAATGTAAAAAATGCTATAAAAGATTCTGTTAAATGGACAAAAAATCATTTCAGATTAATGTAAAATAAATTATGGAATTAAAAAAAAAATCTTTAAAAATTATTTTAGCTCAGCCGCGAGGATTTTGTGCAGGAGTTGAAAGAGCGATTGAAATCGTAGAAAGGGCGTTAAAAATATATGGTCCTCCTGTTTATGTCCGCCATGAAATTGTTCACAATAAAAGAGTTGTTAATAATCTAAGTTCGAAAGGCGCCGTATTTGTTAAAGAGTTAGACCAAATTCCACAGGGTGCTGTAACTGTTTTCAGCGCTCATGGCGTATCACAAAAAGTTGAAGATACAGCTGGTGTAAGAAAACTTCCTGTTCTTGATGCAACATGCCCCTTAGTTGCCAAAGTTCATAAAGAAGGACAACGTTATTCCAAAGATGGTTTTGAAGTTATATTGATTGGTCACGAAGGTCACCCAGAAGTTGAGGGTACAATGGGAAGAATACCAGGTCCAGTATACTTAGTTTCAAACACCAATGATGTAAAGAGACTTAAGGTAAAAAACCCAGATAAATTGTCATATGTAAGTCAGACAACTCTGTCTGTCGATGATACGAGAGATGTTATAAATGCACTTCAGGAAAGATTTCCTAAGATTGTGGGTCCTGATGTAAAGGATATTTGCTATGCAACTCAAAACCGTCAGTCAGCTGTGAGAGATTTGGTTAAAAATGTTGATTTAGTCTTAGTTGTTGGCGCTAGAAATAGTTCGAACTCTAATAGACTGAAAGATATTGGTTCCGAGTCTGGTGTAAACACACATTTGATAGAGACAGCTGATGACATGTCTTTAAGTTGGTTTGAAAATGTTGATTCCGTTGGAATAACCTCTGGTGCATCCACTCCTGACGAATTAGTCAAAGAAGTAATTGATAGAATTTCAACTTTCACTTCAATAGAGATAGAAAAACAAGCGGGTATAGAAGAAAATGTTGTCTTTAAATTGCCGAAAGAACTATTGAATTATGAAATGGCAAACTAATTTAGATTTTAATTAAGGTTTTTAGCGATGGGCATTCCAGTTATTCAACAATTAAGAGTAGGAGCTTACATACTTAAACAGAAAATTCTAAGGAGATCAAAATATCCACTTGTTTTGATGCTAGAACCACTATTTAGATGTAATCTTGCATGTGCTGGGTGTGGTAAAATCGATTATCCTAAAGAGATTTTAAATCAAAGGCTTTCTACCCGGGAATGTATTGACGCTGTTGAGGAATGTGGAGCGCCTATAGTCTCTATTCCCGGAGGTGAGCCACTAATCCATAAAGAGATGCCAGAAATTGTTAGAGAACTTATTAAAAGAAAAAAATTTGTATATCTATGTACCAATGCAGTTTTAATGGAAAAAAAACTTTCTGATTACAAACCCAGTCCATATTTTACATGGTCAGTTCACTTAGACGGCATGAAAGACGAACATGACAAAGCAGTTTGTCAAGATGGAGTATTTAATAGATGCGTATCTGCTATTAAAAAGGCAAAATCATTAGGGTTTAGATGTAATGTGAATTGCACAATTTTTGACACAGCTGAAGAAGCTGGGTTAAAGAAATTCCTTAATTATGCCACAGACGAACTTAAAGTTGATGGCATAACTATTTCACCTGGTTTTGCATACGAAAGGGCACCTGATCAGGAACATTTTATTAAAAGATCTAACACCAAAAATTTCTTTAGAAAAGTTTTTAAATCACAAGATTTTAAAAAATGGGATTTCAGTCATTCTGGTTTATATCTT